>CALHWB010000016.1 GCA_938036835.1 uncultured Propionibacterium sp. | reverse complement strand
GCCTCGGCCACCTCATGCACCCCAGACATGTTGAGACCACCGGCGGTCACCCGGATCCGGCCCAGATAGGGCAGGCCGACGGTCGTCAACCGGCTGCCGGTGACCTCGGCATCCACCAGAATGGCCGGGTTGACCCGCACCACAAGCTCCCTACCCAAACCCAGGGTACGCAGATCATCCACCGAACGCGGCGGCCGCACCATACTGAAACCGTCGAAATTCAGCCCAACCTCGCCCTCGGTGTTGACCTCAAGGATCGCGCCGTGCCGGCGCAGGGTATGCGGACCGTCGGCGGTGATGGTGGGCACCCGGGAATCGCTCACCAAACGCACCCGACGCCCCACCGAGCGCAGCACCAGGCGCTCGACACCGCGGCTACCGGCCGGCCTGGCCGCCTGAGCATCGCTGGTCATCTCGTCGGCCGGAAGGGTTTCGCCACGCACCCCGCTGGCGAACCGGCCGAACCGCTGCCAAGCCTGCCGGGCGAAATCGCCGGCATCGCGCACAAATTCGCCCGCGGTAGCGGCGACATCCTCCATCTGGAGGCTGAACACCGGCCCGGCATGCTGCTCTTCCTGCCCGGCCGCGAGCCTGTCGCCAGGCGACCCGTCGCCCGCGGGTTCTGCGGCCGGCGGCGCAGCGGCCGGCTCCGGGGGCCGCTGCGCCTCGGGATCGACCCAATCGGCCGCCTCGGCAGCCGCCGCCACCGACCCGTTGACGGCGTCGTCCAACCAGTCATCGACCGACTGGGGCTCGGCCGGAACCCGACCCGGATCGGCCTCCCAGGCAGGCTCGGTGGCATCGGCCTGCCCAGCCTGACCGGTTTCAACCTCACCGGCCGGCCGCACCGGCCCGGCAGCCACAATCCCGGCCTGCTCGATTCCGGTCGATTCCGCCGCTTCCGCGGCCGACGAATCCACACCCGACGCATCACCCGGTGCAGCACCGCAAACCCCGGTCGCCGGCTCGGCCGGCGCAACGGGGCCGGCCCCGGCCTGGGACGTCACCTGCCGGGCAAGGGACTGCTCGACGGCGGCCTCGGCCCGGCGGGCGGCGCTCATGGGAGTGTCGTACAGTGCGACCTGCCGTTCGATATCCAGGGCAGCGGGAGACCGGCTACCGGCGGCAGAGAGAATCCCGGCGGAATCCCCGACCGAGCCTCCGGCAAGATCCGACGGGAAGTGCTTAAACTCGGCAGGCTCACTCATGCACCCAATCTAGACGCCCGGCACGAACAACCGCACCCAATAGGGGGCTATTCCGGGATCGTCCCCGGTTTGCTTCCAGCGACCGGGTCCGCAACAAAACCAGCGGCCCGGCCGATGCCCGGATCCACTATCTCCGGAACAGCCGGCCCGGCATCGACGGCACCGTAGAAGCTACTCAATGAGCCATCCGGTGGTTCGGTAGGCCCGGCAGCCACCGGATCGGCCATCCGAGCCGCCGGCTGATCGGCCGCCTCGGCAGTCGCCCGGGTTACCGGTGAACCGGCCGAACGCGATACCCGCATCGGCCTGGCCGAACGATGCCGCCAGGGGACGTTCACCCGGCGGCGTACTCCCCCATCGGCGAAAAGGCCAGTCATTCCGCGGATGGCGCCCGAGACGAAGGCGATCAACGGAATCGCGAACAGCGCGCCGGCAACACCGGCGACTATGGCCCCCGCCGAGATACCCAGCAGCACCAGCAGCGGGTGGATCTCCACCGCCCGCCCGAGCAGCAGCGGCTGCAGCACATTGGCCTCGATATTCATCACCAGCACGAAAATGACCAGCATGACGATTGCCTTCACCCAGCCAAGAGTGACCAGCGTCACCACCACGGCCACGGTCCCGGCTATCAGCGCACCCAGCAACGGGATGAACGAGCAAACGAAGGTGAACGCGGTGATCGCGACCCACAGATTCGAGCCCAGGATCAACGCCCCCAAACCCGCGCCGACACCGTCGATGGCAGCCACCGTGACCGCGGCACGCACATAGGACGCCAGCGACGTCCAGCCGCCCCGGACGGCTGGCTCGATCGTCCCCATGGCGTAGGTGGGCAGCAGCTTCTCGAAGGCACCGGAGATCCGCCGGCCGTCCTTCAGGAAGAAGAAGGCCGCGAACAGGCAGGTCGCCAAACCAGCGAAGAAGGCACCGATACGCGAACCCGCAGAGGCCACCGCCGTTGCGATCTGGTTCCGAGAATCCTGCAAAGCCTTCAGGCCCTGATCCACCCAGGCCGCCATCTGCTCCGCACTGATATGGAAAGGACCGGTACCCAGCCAGGTGATGAGATCGCTGAAACCCTTGGTGGCAGCGGTCGTCAGATCCTGCCATTGAGCCGCTATCTGGGCACCCACCAGGGTGAGCAGCCCGGTGAAGACCAACACCATCGACAGCAATGCCACCAAGGCGCCCGCCCAGCGCGGCAGCCGGTGCTTCTCCAACCAGTTGGTCAACGGAGACAACCCGGCCGTGATCAGCAGGGCCAGCAGAAGCGGCACCACTATCTGGCTCAGGTACTTGCCGACCACCCAGAAGAGGGCTATGACCCCGGCAGACACCAGCAGCCGCCACCCCCAGCCGGCCAATATCCGCAGCCACAGCGGAGTGTATTTGATGTCATCGGGGATGGCAGGGGGTTCCGCTATGGGGGCAGGGCCTGATGTGGCGGGCATGGGTCTTCCTCCTGACTGGTTGCGCCTTCAGCATAGGCCGAACCCGAACCCATAACCGAGATCGTCACCGCGGCCGGGCGAGCCGGGAGCGTCCGGGCGCCCAACACGGCACCAGGCGAACCGGGCCACGGGCCATAGTCTGTGATGGTGATCCGAATCGCTGGTGGTATGCCCCGCAATGTCTGGGTGCTCTCGCTGGTTGCCTTCCTGGTAATGGTGGGATTCGGCGTCCTGGTGCCGGTGCTTCCGGTATTCGCCCGCGGCTTCGGAGTCTCCCAATTCGCCGTCGGCGCGGTCATCAGTGCCTTCGCGCTGGCCCGGCTGCTGACCACCCCCTGGTGCGGCCGGATCAACCAGTTCATCGGCGAACGGGCCGCGCTCGGCTCGGGGATCGGCATCGTCGCCCTGAGCACCGCCGCGGCCGGCATGGCCCAGAGCTACTGGCAGCTGCTCGTGCTACGCGGCATCGGTGGCATCGGCTCGGCCATGTTCACCGTGGCGGCCATGACCCTGCTGCTGGCCAGCGTCCCGGACAGCCTGCGCGGCCGGGCCAGCGCGGTGTTCTCCGGGGGTTTCCTATTGGGAGGCATGGCCGGCCCGGCGGTGGGCGGCATCTTCGCCGCGATCTCGCTGCGGGCCCCGTTCTTCTTCTATGCGGGCACGCTATTGATGGCTGGTCTGGCCGGCCTCGGCTGGCTGCGCCGGCCAGACCAGGCCCCGGCCGACCGCGGTGGCGAGGCCGGCACCAGTCTACGAGGCGCGTTGACCCAAAAACGGTTCCGCGCCGCGTGCCTGGCCAACTTCGCCTCCGGCTGGCAGGCCCATGGTGCCCGATCGACACTCGTGCCGATCCTAGTGGTGGAGGTGCTGCACCGCCCCGCCACCTGGACGGCGCTCAGCTTCGCGTTGGCCGCGGTCGTGCAGGGCATCGCACTGGCGCCGGTCGGCCGAGCGGTCGATTCATGGGGACGCCGGCCCGTCCTGGCCGGCGGACTGCTGATCTGCGCCGCGGCCGGAGGCGCGGTGCCGTTCGCCCCCGATATCGGCTGGCTGAGCCTATTGCTGTGCGTCTTCGGCGTGGGCGCGGCGGCGCTCGCCACCGCCCCCACAGCCATAGTCGGTGACGTCACCAAAGGGGCAGGCGGCAGCGCCGTAGCCGTCTTCCAGATGCACTCCGACCTGGGTACCATCGCCGGGCCGTTGATCGCCGGAATGCTCGCCGACCGATTCGGTCTGCTCATCGCCTTCGGCGTCGGTGCCGCCCTGATGGCTATCGTCGGGCTGTGGTCGTCTACCGCCACCTCGACCCAGCCCGGCCCCCAGGCGACCGGGTAGTGTGCATGCCATGGCTGCTCGTCCGATCACCGAACTGATGGCCCCCGATTGGGCTGCGGCACTCGCCGATCAGCAAGACGCCATCCACGCGATGGGGGAATTCCTGCGCGCCGAACTGGCCGCCGGACGAAACTATCTACCCGCCGGCGACAAGGTACTACGAGCCTTCACCCGTCCACTGGCCGATGTCCGGGTGCTGATCGTCGGCCAAGACCCCTACCCGACCCCCGGGCACCCGATCGGGCTCAGCTTCGCGGTAGACGCCAGCGTGCGCCCGCTGCCGAAAAGCCTGATCAACATCTACCGCGAGCTATCCGACGATCTTGGCATCCCGCCCTGTGAACATGGCGACCTGAGCGGTTGGTTCGAGCAGGGTGTGTTGCTGCTGAACCGCTGCCTGACCGTACAGCCCGGACGCCCCGCCTCACACCGGGGCAAGGGCTGGGAACCGGTGACCGGCGCGGCGATCGACGCCCTGGCCGCCCGCGGTGGCCCGCTGGTGGCGATCCTGTGGGGACGCGACGCGCAGACCCTAACCGGACCGCTGACGGCCAGCGGGATACCGGTGATCGCCTCGGCCCATCCATCCCCGCTGTCGGCGCGCTCGGGCTTCTTCGGTTCCAGACCGTTCAGCCAGGCCAACGAGGCGCTGGTCGCCCAGGGAGGCGAACCAGTGGATTGGCGGCTGGCCCCCGCCCAATGACCCGGGCATTCGGCTCGGGAACCGGTTGACAGGCATGAAACCGGGATCGGAAGGAAGATGCGGATCTCGTTGACGTTAGGCTCGGGCGGCGCCCGGGGCTATGCCCACATCGGCGTCCTACAAGAGCTCGTGGCCCGAGGCCACGAAGTGGTGGCCGTCGCCGGCGCATCCATCGGCGCCCTGGTCGGCGGGGCATTCGCGGCCGGCAAACTGGACCAATTGACCGAAACCGCCCTCAAACTGTCCAAAACCAACATGTGGCTGATGTTTCGTCCCACGCTCGGGGCACCGGGCCTGGTGAAACTCGACCGGGTCATGGGCACCCTCGCCCGGCTAATCGGAGAGGTGCGCATCGAGGACCTGCCGATTCCCTACACCGCAGTCGCAACAGACATGATCGCTCGCCGCGAGGTGTGGTTCACCGAAGGCCCGCTGCTGGCTGCGATCCGGGCCTCCATCGCCGTGCCATCGGTATTCTCGCCCGTAATGCTGCAAGGACGCCTGCTAGCCGACGGTGGGGTGCTCAATCCGCTGCCCATCGAGCCCTCGCTGCGATTGGACGCCGACCTGGCGCTGGCCGTCTCGCTGTTCGGCAACGATCCCGGGCTGCGCCCCGCCAGCGCCATCGAGGCCTCCGCCGACCAGGTGTCGGGGCCGAACGCGTTGGCCAGGCTCGGTGAGCGAATCGCCGACGTGCTACCGACCAGACGCCACCAGGCGACAGCGGGCGACCCATTCGATCCGCTCCCCAGCGATCTGGCTCTGCTGGACATGGTCACCCTGGCGCTGGATGTCATGCAGGCCCGGATCCAGGCATCCCGAATCGCGGTCAACCCACCCGACGTGCATATCGAGGTACCCGCCAGCCTGGGTACCATGTTCAGCTTCGACCAGGCCAGCCGGATCATCGAAACCGGACGTGAACTGGCCATCGCCAAATTCGATGAGGTGGGACTATGAACCAACGACCCCAGCCACGCTGGCGGGTGGCCCGGTTGCTACCCCGATCGGGACCGGCAGCCATGCTGCACCGGGTATTCGGCACCGCGCTGGCCGCCGACCACCCGGGCACCGAGATCGCCTACTTCGCGCTCGGCTGCTTCTGGGGCGCCGAGAAGGTGTTCTGGCAACTGCCGGGCGTGGTTTCGACCGCAGTCGGCTACCTGGGCGGCACCACACCCGACCCGGACTATCGCCAGGTCTGCACCGGCCGGACCGGTCACGCCGAGACGGTCCGGGTGGTCTTCGACCCAGACCGCATCGGCTACCGGGAACTGCTGCAGGTCTTCTTCGAGCACCACGACCCTACCCAGGGCGACAGACAGGGCAACGACATCGGGACGCAATACCGTTCGGCGATCTTCTACACCTGCGACGCCCAGCTGACCACAGCCCAGCAGGTGCTCAACGGCTACCAGGCGGCATTGACGGCGGCCGGTTTCGGCGCCATAACCACCGAGCTGGCGCCGGCCACCGAATGGTTCTGGGCCGAGGAATACCACCAGCAGTATCTGATAGCCAACCCGAAGGGCTACGACTGCCACAGCCGCACCGGAGTGGCTTGCCCAATCCCGTAGCCGCTACGGAGAATCGGGGTGTGCGCGATCTGCCATCCCCGGCAGATGCGCCGGCCGGCACCCCGATCTGGCAGGGAATACCATGCCTGGTGCCGCCCTACTCGGTGACGCCGTGGCTCGCCGACCGGATCGAGGCAGCGCATCCGGCCGGCGGCACCCGGATGGCCGCGGCCGCACCCGGGCGGTTTCGGGACCAATCAACCTGGACGCTCAGTCTGGCGGGAACAGCTCATTCAGAACGTGCGCCACAGCGTCCTCGGTGCAGGGCACGGTGACCCGATCGGCGACCGCCTGCAACTCGGGCACCGCGTTGCCCACCGCGATTCCCAGGCCCGCCGCCTCGACCAAGGCGATGTCATTGTGGTTGTCTCCCATGGCGACCGACTCGGCCACATCGATGCCGAGTGCCGCGCACAACCCGGTGAGGGCACCGCCCTTGGTGACGCCCCTGGCATTGAACTCCAGCAAGAAATCCGCCGAGAACAAGACCTCGGCCAACCCACCGAACTCGGCCCGCAGCCCGGCGGCCAGTTCCTCAAGCGGAGCCCGTTCGCCACCAAACAGCAACTTGCCGGGTTCGAAATCGATCTTCGACATATCGGTCATCAGCACCGGGGTGGTCTGGTTGGCGGTGGTCTCGAAGACCACCGCAAAATTGTCGGGCCGATTGGAAAACACCCGGCTGCCCTCGGGCACCATCACGGCAACGGGGAAACCGGCCGCAAACCGCGCCGCCCGACGGGCCACCGCCAGCTCGATGCGCTGCGAGAACAGCAGCCTGCCATCCCAGGCCTGACTCACCTCGGCGCCATTGAACCCGATCAGGTAAAGCCCGGGGATATCGATGCCATGGCGTCTGGCGTTCGCCAGCAACCCATAGCTGCAACGCCCGGAGGCTATGGCGAACCGGATTCCCGCGTCCCGTACCCGTCTGATCGCCGCCCGGTTGGGTGCCGACAGATCCCGTCCGATGGGCACCAAGGTGTCGTCGAAATCGCTAGCGAACAGCCGGTAGACCATCCTCACCCTCTCGAATCGCCCCGACCGGGTCAGGATGCGGGGACAACAAATCAATCGTCGGCGACGGTAGTTGCCGGCTCATACTGCACCGGCAGGTTGGTGCGCCAATTCGAGTATCGCAGACGCTGAGCGGCCTTCAGCGCCCAATAGGGTTCGCGCAAAGCCGCACGCCCGAACATGATGGCATCGGCATCGCCCTCGATAAGATGACCCTCCGCCTGCTCCGGGTCGGTGATCAGCCCGGCCGCGGCCGTCGGCACCCCACCGCAGGCCCGGACCTCCCTGGCGAAACCGGTCTGGTACCCGGGATCGATCGAGACATCCTCGGTGGGCAGCAAACCCCCGCTGGAAATATCGAACAGATCCACCCCATGCCCCTTGAGTCTGCGCGCCAACTCGCTGGTTTGGGCGATATCCCAGCCGCCAGGCAGCCAGTCGGTGGCCGATAGCCGGATGAACAACGGCTTGTGCACCGGCCACACCGCGCGGACGGCATCCACGACCTCGAACACGATACGCGTGCGACCCGCAAAATCGCCGCCATACTCGTCCGAGCGCAGATTCGCCAACGGTGACAAGAATTGGTGCAACAAATAGCCGTGCGCGGCATGCAATTCAATGAGATCGAATCCGGCCGCCTCGGCTCGCGCCGCGGCAGCAGCGAACTGCGCCACCACCTCGGCGATACCCGGCCGATCCAGGCCTCGGGGAACGGCCAGACCGGGAAAGGCGACATCGGCTGGCGCAACGGTCTGCCAGCCGCCATCCTGTTCCCCAACGGTGCGCCGGTCATTGGCCTCCCAGGGCCTAAACGTGCTGGCTTTGCGGCCGGCATGAGCCAACTGCACACCTATCCGAGCGTCCTGGGTATGCACAAACCCGGTTATCGAACGCCAAGCGGCGACCTGCCGATCATTCCATAGCCCAACGTCCTGGGGGGTGATCCGGCCCTCCGGAGTAACCGCAGTAGCCTCGGTCATGACCAACCCGAAGCCACCCACCGCGCGCGACCCCAGATGCACCAGATGCCAGTCGGTGGGCGCCCCATCCCGCGCCTCCACCGAGAACTGGCACATCGGCGCCACCCAGGCACGATTGTTGACGACCACATCGCGCAGTGCGATCGGCTCGAAGA
Source organism: uncultured Propionibacterium sp. (assembly GCA_938036835.1). Taxonomy (GTDB): domain Bacteria; phylum Actinomycetota; class Actinomycetes; order Propionibacteriales; family Propionibacteriaceae; genus Brooklawnia. The sequence goes on along the minus strand of CALHWB010000016.1, from coordinate 63,581 downwards.
GGTGCACCATGGCCTCAGGGTAGGGCAGCCCAATAGGGGTTCCGGCCCCCGTCCAGTGGACGGCGGCCGGAACCCCTATTGGTGCCGGCCCAAACGGTCAACGCACCACACGAACCGCCCCGCTGAACCCACCGTAGAGCGGAGTGATACTCAACGGCGTGCCATAGCTGAGCGCATTGATCACCTTGCCATCACCCGCATAGATGGCAACATGCCCATAACCGTAGGAAAACACCAGGTCACCGGGCTCCAGCGATTCGTACGGCACCGAGATACCCGCGGTAGGTTGCGAATAGGATGTGCGCGGGATGGAAACCCCGACCGCGCCAAATGCCGCCTGGGTGAACCCGGAGCAGTCATAGGCATTCGGGCCGGTCGCGCCCATCGCATAGGGCTTGCCCAGTTGGGTATAACCCCACTCGAGCGCCCTGGTACCGGGGGTCACGGTCAGCCCGACGCGGTCGTAGTACATGGTGCCACCCTGGAAATCCTGCACCACACCGACTCCGTTCCAATACTCCTCACTGGCTGGGTAGCCCAGCCAGCTCCATTCCCACCCGCGCTGGCCATAGGCAGACCGGAAACCGTTCATCGTCTTGTGCACATCGCTGCCGGCGCTCCAGAACAAGACGCCATTCTGGAAGTCCTGCACGCGCCCGCCATCGCGCGTGGCCCGCTCGTCCCCCACCGGGTAGCCAAGCTGACCCCACTCGTGACCCTGCCCGGCAAAGTACTGGCCGAAGCCGTTACTCACCTTGGCGACATCGGTGAAGCGATGCCACATCAGCAGACCATTCTCGAATCGCTGCCAGGCACCACCGTCCCGAGCGGCTCCTTCATCGGTGACCGGGAAACCCAACTGTCCCCAGTCCAGCCCCTGACCACGGACATAGTTATCGAAACCGGACTTGGTCAAATAGACCACACCATTCCGGTACCACAATGTGCCACCCTGGAAGATCTGCACATAGCCACCATGGGTGGCGCGCTCATCGCCGGTGGGGTAACCCAACTGACCGGATTCGAAACCGAGCCGTTGATACTCCGAATGCATGCCGTTACGGGTCAGCACCACATCGGTATGCGGCGACCACCACAAGGTGCCACCCTGGAAAACCTGGCACACCCCGCCGTTGGCAGTGGGAATCTCCCCGGATAAGGGATAGCCCAAGGCACCGGTTTGCGCGCCGCTCGCCCGATAGTAGGTCAAGAAACCGTTCTTAACCACAAACGATCCAGAACCCGACGCGAAAACCGAGCCGCTCGATTCAACGGACTCGGCGACTACGGGAGTTCCGGCTGGGCCGGTCTGCTCGGTGGCCTGAGTAGGACCTGGCGCGGCCGACTCGCCGGGAGCCGGCGGATCGTCGGGAACGGCCGATCCGCTCGGAGTCGCGGACTGCGCAGAAGCCGACGGCCCAGGAACCGGGGCCGGGATGGTCTCTTCCGCCCGCGAGACAGCGACCGGTTGCCAGATCAGCGTGCAAGCCACGGCCAGCACGGCTGCAGATGACTGCAACCAGGCCAGAGCGCGATTTCGAACTGCCAAGTTGGGGACTCCTCGTACGGTGCGGACGCACGGCCCGCGCTCATCTGCGACCGATGAAGCATCGATCCTTAATTTCTCTCAGAACATCACAAGGTTTCGCCTACTTCAACCCGCCACACGGGGGCATTGCTGAGAAGTTATCAGGTGCAGCATTGTTTTGGACCCTGGCCGGCCACGCCACAGAAGTCATCTAGCCCACCCGCCAGCAGCCGGGCGAAGGCATAGACCTGCGTGCCACGCCAGAGTAGACCGACCAACTCGGCGAGCCGACCGCCTCGTGATCTCCTGCGGGCCGCCACGGGCCGCGGTGATGGATTGCCGCGGCCTTGGTGGTTACGGTTGGTTAACCCGATGGACAGGAGACGATCGGTGATCGAGCTCGACCATGTAACGAAGCGGTACCCCGACGGCACCACCGCGGTAGACCAGTTCAACGCAGTCATCCCAGCCCACAGCACCTGCGTCCTGGTGGGCTCGTCCGGCTGCGGCAAGACCACGATCCTGCGCATGATCAACCGCATGGTCAAACCCACCTGCGGCAGCGTACGGATCGATGGCGAAGACATCGCGAGAACCGACGCGGTGGCCCTGCGGCGACGCATCGGCTACGTCATGCAACACGCCGGGCTGCTGCCGCATCGAAGAGTAATCGACAACATCGCCACCGTACCCCGGCTGACCGGGGTACCCCGCAGCCAAGCCCATCGGCGGGCCAGCGAACTGATGGAATTGGTTGGCCTGGACCCCGACCTGGCCACCAGATACCCGAGTCAGCTCTCCGGAGGCCAGCAACAGCGAGTCGGGGTGGCGCGTGCGCTGGCACCCGACCCAAACATCCTGTTGATGGACGAGCCCTTCGGCGCGGTCGACCCCCTGGTACGCCGGGATCTGCAACAGGAACTACTGAGACTACAGGCCGAGTTGGGCAAAACCATCGTGTTCGTCACCCACGACATCGACGAGGCCCTGCTGCTGGGCGACCAGATCGTCATCCTCACCCGGGGCGGCCAGGTAGCTCAACGGGGCACCAGCGCCGAGATCATGGCCGCCCCGGCCAACGAATTCGTGACCAGCTTCCTCGGGCTGGACCGCGGCGATCGGCTGCTGCACCTACAGCCCAACGAGCGGGGCGACATCGTCGTGGATGCCCACGGCCGAGCCGCGGGCCGGCTCACCCCCACCGTGGAGCGGTCATGAACTGGGTATTAGCGAACCTCGATCTGATAGCCGAACAGACCTTCGCCCATCTGCTGCTATCGGGCCCGCCGATCCTGCTGAGCCTGCTATTGGCCCTGCCCCTGGGGAAAATAGCGCTTCGGGTGCGCTGGCTCAGGAGGCCGCTGCTGTCCGGGTCCGCCCTGTTGTACGCCATCCCCTCGCTGCCACTATTCGTTGGCCTACCGCTGATTCTGGGCACCGGCATCCGCGACCCCCTGAACATCATCGTGGCCCTCACGCTGTACGGGCTATCGCTGATGGTGCCGGCCGCCGCCGATGCACTAGCCAGCGTCGAACCGGCGGTACTGGACGCCGCCGATGCCCTTGGCTACCGGCCGGGGCATCGCTTCGTGGCCGTCGAACTGCCGCTGGCCGGGCCCGCCCTATTGGCCGGTCTCCGAGTGGTCTCCGTTAGCACCATCTCGTTGGTCACCGTCGGTGGTGTGCTCGGAGTGGCCAATCTGGGGCTGCTGTTCATCGATGGCTTCCAGCGCAACATCATCGCCCAGATCCTCACCGGCCTGCTGCTCACCGTCATGCTGGCATTGCTGGTCGACCGGCTACTAGCGGCTGCGGGGCACCTGCTGCTGCCCTGGCACCGAGCCACCCAAACCACCGGGGGAACCGCATGAGGCTGCTCCGAGAGGCCTTCGGCTGGCTCGCCGATGCGCATAACTGGACCGGAACCGTCGGGCTCGGTGCCCGGCTGGGCGAGCATGTCTGGTATTCGGTGATCGCGGTGCTACTGGCCAGCCTGATCGCGATCCCGGCCGGCTGGTATATCGGCCACAGCGGCCACGGCCGCGGCTTGATCGTCGGCCTCACCGGGGCGGCCCGGGCCCTACCCACCCTGGGACTGGTCACCCTGCTCGGCATTCTGCTGGGTGTCGGGCTGCTGGGCCCGATGATCGCCTTCGTGGTGCTGGCCATCCCCTCGATCCTGGCGGGCGCCTACGCCGGAATCGACGCGATCGAGACAGCCACCCGGGATGCCGCCCGGGCCAACGGCATGACCGAATGGCAACTGCTGTGGCTGGTCGAGATGCCGCTCGGCCTGCCGTTGCTGGTCTCCGGGATCCGCTCGGCCACCCTCCAGGTCGTATCCACCGCCACCCTAGCCGCCTACGTCGGGGCCGGGGGGCTAGGCCGGGTGCTGTTCCGTGGCCTGAAGACCCAGGACTACCCCCAGATGCTGGCATCCTCGATCCTGGTGGTCTGCCTAGCCATCGCCTTCGAATTCGGTTTCGCGCTGCTTCGGCAGCTGCTCGCGCCGGCCCATCTCAAAGACCGGCACCGCTGATCCCAACCACATCACCAGGAAGGTCACGATCATGACGGCATACCTGACCCGACGACAGTTGGGCATCCTCGCAGGGCTCATCGGCCTAGCCGGTTGCGGCAACAACGATCCCTTCGGAAACTCGCCAGGCTCCCCGGGAGCCACCGGTGGCTCCGCAGCCGGCCGGGCGCTGGTGGTCGGCAGCCAGCAGTACTACAGCAACCAGATCATCGCCGAGTTATATGCCCAAACCCTGGAATCGGCCGGCTTCCGGGTCGATCGCCAATACCAGATCGGCCAGCGCGAGATCTATCTGCCCGAATTGACAGCCGGGCGGATCGACGTGCTCCCCGAGTATGGCGGCAACCTGCTACAGCACTACGACAAGCAGACCACCGCCCGCGATGCCGATCAGATCCAGGCCGCCCTGACCGATGTGCTGCCCGACGGGCTGCGCGTCCTGTCGCCGGCCGAGGCAACCGACCAGGACACCTATACGGTAACCGGCGCCTTCGCCAAGGAATACCGGCTCGGTTCACTGGCCGACTTGGCACATGTCGACCAGCCCCTCAAGGTGGCCGCCAACAGCGAATTCGGATCCCGCCCCTATGGCCCGGCGGGCCTGCAAGCCACCTACGGGGTGAGCGTCGAACTGGTTCCGGTCGAGGATTCCGGCGGCCCGCTGACCGTGCGGGCGCTCACCGACGGCACCGTCCAACTAGCCAACATCTACTCGGCCGACCCCGCGATTGCCCGCGAGGGGCTGGTCTCGTTGGCCGACCCACAGAACCTGATCCTGCCGCAGCACATCACCCCACTGGTGTCTCGGCGCGTCGATACGGCCGCCGCCGAAGCCATCGAGCGGGTCAACGACCGGTTGACCACCCAGGATCTGATCGAGTTGAATACCCGCAGTGTGAACGAGCAGCTGGGTGCCGCTCAGATCGTCAGCGACTGGCTGGCCAGGAGGTCGAAGTGATAGCCATCTCGGGAGCCACCGGAGCATTGGGCGGTCAGGTTGCCCGGCTGCTTGCCGGGCCGGCCAGGCTGAGACTGCTGGTTCGCGATCCAGCCCGGGCACCGCGACTGCCCAATACCGAGATCGCGCAGGCGGCCTACGCCGAACGAGCGAGGCTGACCGCGGCCCTGGCCGGCTGTCGAGTGGTGCTGATGGTCTCGGCCGGTGAATCGGCCACCCGGCGAGCCGAACACGAAAGCTTCGTGCAGGCCGCCGTGGCAGCCGGGGTACGGCATCTGGTGTACACCAGCTTTGCAGCCGCCGCCCCGGACGCCGAGTTCACCCTTGCCCGGGACCATTGGCATACCGAGACCGCGATCCGCGCCTCCGGGCTGGACTTCACGATCCTACGGGACAACTTCTATGCCGACCTGCTGCTCGCCTTCGCCGATGCCGACGGCGTGCTCTGCGGCCCGGCCGGCGATGGCCGCTGCTCGTTCGTGGCCAGAGCCGACATCGCCCGGGCGGCCGCCGCAGTACTGCGCGCGGCACCCGCGCATCGAGGTATGACCTATACCCTCACCGGGCCATCCGCCCTGACGCTGACCGAGGCGGCCGAAGAGATGACCCGGGCGCTGGGCCGTAATTACACCTACCGGGACGAGCCGGTCGAACAGGCCTACGCGAGACGCCGCGCCACCTGGCCGGGCGAACCCGATTGGCAGTACGACGCCTGGGTGAGCACCTACACCGCCATCGCCACCGGCGCCCTGGCCGCTATTACTGAGAATGTGGAACTGCTCACCGGCCTACCCGCAATAGACCTGGCGACGGCTCTGAGACCCGCCGGAATAAGCCGTTGAAATCCCAATCAAAGCCCTCCCTGCAAGGGGTAGCACCTAGCCAAAAAGGAATAACCCGGCCACCGCAAGCCATGCCTCCGGCCTCTGGACGACCCTCCCTTAATACACCTTGGAAGCCAACCCCTAGACTTGTAGGGTACGGATTCTGAGAGACTGCTGAAGACCGCATAAACCGATCGGAGAGTCCATGGCCGACGACGCTGAGACCGAAATCATCCCCGTACAGCCCGGGCAACGGGCGGGCGAGCGTCCTTGGCTGCTGCCGGCAGGCAAACCGGGCCGAGCCGGCGGTGGCGGTATGGTTGGCGTGCTGATCGTAGGCGCGATCGCTCTGGTGGTGGCCCTGATGGCCTTGACCATCGCTATCGGCCGCGCGCCCCAGAATGCCGCGGCAAATCCGCAGCCCGAACCCAACGACGCGGCAGCCGCCGGACCTACTTCCTTCTATTCGCCCAAGCAGACCGGCAAACGCTGGACTCCCGAGCCGATCATCACCGGGGTACCCCAAAACGAGGCCTCCTATGAGGGAACCCCCAGCGAGTCACGAAGCGTAGGCAGCACCCCGGAGGCCGGGTCATCGGCTTCCGGCGAAAACGAAGACGAGGACGAGCAAACCCACCAGTCCCCGCAGCAGGGTGGCGTCATCGGCGGTGGATATCCAGGAGGACATGCGTCTGCGGGCAAGCCCACAACCCGCTAGACTCGGGCTGTCATCCCCACATGCCTGCTGGCCCAGCGGCCAAAGGAGTCGACATGACCCGCAAGATCCCAGCGATGTTCCTACTGGTTGCCGCGCTGCTGATCGGGCTGGGCAGCCCGGCCCGGGCCGAGGACGGCGGTATTCTGAACTACCAGATCGAGGCACGGGTGACCGATGCCGGCAAGCTGGAGTATTCGGCAAAGATCGAACTGACGAATCCCGCCCCGGCCCAGCTCGCCATCAAACTGCACACCAAGCTGGCAGCCAACGGCGATGCGATCCACAACTTCACCATCACCGATTTGAAGGCGACCTCGGCCGGGACGGACTTGCCTATCAGCATCGAAAAGCAATCCGACGCAATCGTCATCGGCCTCGACACCAGCCGGCTCACCGCAGCCATCACCGTGAGCTATGTGGCCGATGGGGTCACCCATATGCGCACCGATGGCCAGGTCGAGTTCTATTGGCCACTGGTTCAAGGCGTATCGCTTCCGATCGAACGCGTCACCGGCGTGGTTCATCCGGGCGCCCTAGTAGGCGACTACCGCTGTCAAAGCGGTTTGGCAGGATCGCTGAGGACCTGCGGGGTATACTATGGCGGCGGTGAAAGCGGGCCGGATCTGCAATTCGAAGAGGCCCGGCTGGCCCCCGGAGGCGTCGTCCAGGGCACCATGACCTACTCGGGCAACACGATACCAGTCAGCGAACGCATCACTCACCGCTGGAGTTTGGACCGCGCCTTCGGCCACTCGGTAGGCAATCTGTTGGCCGGATTCGGAGCGGCAGTCCTGGGCCTGGTGCTGCTGGCCCATCTTAACCGGCGGATCGGCGCCGATTCGGCGGCCAGCGAACCCACCGTGATCGCCTCATTCGACTCGGTAGGCTCGGGCCAGACGAACTTCCGGGTACGCGGGAACATCCGTCCGGGGCTGGTCGGGACGCTGGCCGACGAATACGTCGATCCGATCGACATCACCGCCACCATCCTCGATCTGGCGGTACGAGGCCATCTACGCATCATCGAGCTGTCAGCCGGCGACCGCTACGACCCACTGGATTGGAAGATCGTTGCCCGCAAGGGCACAGACGAACTCCTCGACTACGAGCAGACCCTGGTGAATGCCATCGGCAAGGAGGGAATCCTCGTCTCCGAAATCGACCGACTGCACAAGTCGGTCCCCACCCTGCAGAACCAGCTCTACGAAGAGGTTATGACCCGGGGCTGGTTCCAGCAACGACCCGACACCGTCCGGTACGGCTTCAGCAGGATTGGGTGGATCCTGGTCGGCATAGCCTGCGCAATCCTCGGATTGCTGGTCGCCTTTACCAGTTTCGGTCTGCTCGGCCTGGTGCTGGTTGCCCTAGCCGCCGGATTCCTCGCTCTCCACGGCCGGATGCCTGCCCGCACGGCGAGCGGCAGTTCGGCGCTAGCCGGGCTGAGAATCCTAGCGGGCCAGCTGCGTATCCAACCCACCGACGAAGCCCCGCCAGGCCAGGAGCTTGCCGAACTGTCGCGCATCCTGCCGTATGCGGTGGTGCTGGGCGGCGCCGAGCGTTGGACGCAGGCGTTCGTCGCGGCCGACGACGACGAGGACGCCGACTCGGAAGACCTGGACTGGTATCACGGGCCGGCCGATTGGCACCTGGCCAAGCTACCCCAATCACTGGATTGCCTGGTCACCAACCTCACCGGCCGGCTGTTCCGCCGCTGAGCAGATACCACAACGAGCCCGGCGATATCGCCCTCGGATGAGCTATCTGCACGGATACCGGCGGATTCACTCGCCGGGCCGAGACCGATCGTCGTCTGCCGTCGACGGGGTGGGCCGGTCCAGTTCCAGCGGCGCCTCCGCGAGGTGGGAATCGCGGAGTTCGCCATGCCCCCGACCGGTACCCACACCCTCGTCAGTCGCCTCCTGTGCCCGCATCTCGGCTAGTCGCGCGCGGAAGGACTTGCTGGGCAATGCCAGCGCCGCCCCGAGCAGAAATCCAGCGAGCAGACCCAGGCCGCAGGCGATCAACACCCAGTTGCGGGGGTTCTGGTAGTCGGTACTGCGGTTGGAGCCGGCTACCGCATGCAATTGATTGATCATGATGACGTCGTAGATCAGCACCCCGGCAAAGGCGACCAGGGCGAACACCCCGAGCCAAGAAAGCACATTCTTGGAAAACTTAAGCATGCGATGAGCCTAGACCCGACCGGACGTTGGCGCGCAGGACAGCCGAACGGTAAGCCCACACACCCGAACGCCCGGCCCAGTCATCCCCGCACGCCCAGGAGGCGTCCAGGTTTACAAGCACTCGGATTCGATCCGATCCAGCGCCGCCGTCCAGCGATCCTTGATCCAATCCGACTTGGCATCGTCACCCAACTGGGAATGGGTGATCTCGATCCTGGTGGAGTTGGCGTCCTGCGGGATCAGATCGACCGAAACCTTGGTCGGAGCTGACGAGTCGTGGAGTCGCCAAGAGAACCTGATCTGCTCCAGCGGATGGAAACTTCGGATGACGCCCTGCCGGCCATCGTGGGATTGCCAGGTGTGGCCCTTCTCCCCCAGCTGGGCCCCCGGGCCCAGCAGCGCCTCGGAGCCTTCGGAGCCCATCAGGGCATCCCAAACGACCTTCACCGGCCTGGGGACGGTCCGACCGACCACAACCTTGCCTTGGGTCTCGCCAGTGGCCTCGCTTGTCTGTTCCATGGGGACCTCACTTCTTGGTCGAGTTATATTCCGCCCGCTCCCCCGCTGGAGTCGGGCTTGGTGAAACTGTAGTAGTACCGCAGTCGGCGCGCACCGATCTTGGCGATTCCTTGGCAGCATTTCAGCCATCGGTTGACGCGGGGATCGGTGCCCGGGGGCTGCGCCGGTAAACGCTCACCGTGGGGTCACCGGCCAGCCAGAATCGAAGTTGCCAATCGGCCGCCCGGGAGACACCGACCCGCGGACCCCGCAACACCATACCCGTCGGCACCGGGCACGGCTCGAAGCGGTATTCCCCGCCCAGGATTGCCCCATCATCGGCCAAGCTGAGCCCCAGGACACGCCCCAGCCTGCCCGGTCCGGTAGCGGGTCCCGGGCCACGCCGGGGCAGCCCGGAGGCCACCTCGCCGTCCAGTACCTCGGCGGATCGCAGCAACAGCGCCGAGGCGTCGCCAGGCGGTGAGCAAACCAGGTTGGCGGCCAGATGGATGCCATAGCTGAGATAGACATAAAGACGACCTGGCGGGCCGAACATCGTCCTAGCCCGCCCGATCGGGCCACGGAAGGCATGGGATGCCGGGTCCTGGGTGCCCAGATAGGCCTCCACCTCGGTTATCCGCAAGCGCACGGCACCATGCCGTAAGATGCCGCCCAGCACCTTAGGCGCCAACTCATCCGCCGGTCTGCCCCAGTCGAGAGCCGTCATGGGTCTCATAATGCCCGCAGCCGTGCGATCCGAGTAGTCTGCCTGTGTGGCACGGTTAGCACGCAAGATCGTGATGCTGGGCTGCCTGACGGCGGTCCTGACGGCCTGCGTCCCGCATTCCCCCGCAACCACCGCAGATCAAAAGGCTCCCACCACCGCATCGACCCAGCAGGAAACCACCAGCGGTACACTGCCACCCGAACACGATCTGTTCACCCCAGGCCTTGCCCAGCAGGTGGTGGCCGAGTTGGTGGCGGCCGCTGAATGGCGGCCCGTGGTCAAGGTCACCATCAGCCGCGAACAGGCACGGCTGACCTACGTGGAAACCGGCAATCGTCCGCGCTCGGTGCTGTGGCTGGCCGGAAAGATCACTCCCAGCGACGACGGTGCCGACCTGGTGGCGGCCACCGGATTCGATCCGCAGCGATTCAACCTGTCCGACATCGCCGCCCTGTTCAGGAAGGCTGCCGAGGTGACCGGGGAGAGAAACCGGCAGGAGCTGCATATCACCGAGTACGATCATGGCGAAGCACTGATGACGGTGACCACCACGCCGGAATCCTCAACGGTGTTCTTCACCGCCGACGGCGAACTGATTCCGCGCCTGGACTACACCTCCAATGCCGACATCGCGATCGCCCTGGCCGACGTCACCGTCAACCGGCTGCTGGTGGTGGCAGTAGGCGTGGATGGTGGACAACGGATCTGGGTCGATGTGGTCGCCACACCCGGGGTGGTGGAGCGCCGGATCAGACCCGCCAACGTCCCGATGTATCTCGCACGCCGCCGTGAAACCCCGTCCGGCACGCAGTTCACCCACGATCAGATCCGACCCGAGGTTCTGGGCCTGCTGTTGCGCACCGGTCCCGGGCTGGTCGATCAACCGCCGCAATCGGCGGTGACCCTTGAGGTCCATCAGCCCGCCGATGCATCCGCACCCCAGATCACCCTGACGGTCAACGGGGCCGAACTCGAAACCGACCTCGCCGGGGTGCCGCTCAAGCATCCGTGATACCGGCATCCATATGGCCGATCCACCCAGACCCTGCGCTGCGGGCCCGGGACGCGATGGTGACACCGGAACGAGTATGGGATGATGATTCGCATGCGAATCGTCGGGGTGCTGGCCCCCGGAGCAGGAATCTGCGTGCAAGGGATTCTTGCCCATGGGGAGGATCCCCGCATGATGCTCTGGCGACGAGGGTGGGTGCTGAGGCAACTGCTGAGCGCCCACCTGGAAGATGCCGGGGTGGTGCTCACCGCACAGGTTCGGCCCCGCACCGGCAGGTCACGGCCGCCACGGATCAAGCAGCGCGGGCTGGATCCCGAGTTACGCATCGCCAAGGGCGAGATCGCGGTACCCCACCAGCGGATCGCAGCCTATGCGATAGTGCGGTCGCTGCGTGGCGTACTGGGCACGCAATGCTCCGAACGCACCGCCATCCCCGGCCTATGGCAGCTGCCCGGCGGCGGCCTGGAGACCGGTGAAACCCCCAGCGCCGGAGTGGTTCGCGAGATCACCGAGGAGACCGCACAGCATGTGCGGATCATCCGACTGCTGGATGTGCAATCGGATCATTGGATCGGCCGCTCCCCCATCGGGGTATTGGAGGACTTCCAGGCGCTGCGAATCATCTATTCAGCGATCTGCGATAAACCAACCGAGCCACGCGTCCTCGATATCGACGGCACCACCAGGTCGGCCGCCTGGGTGACCCTGCACCGCTGGCGAGCGCTGCCCTGGACATCCGGGGCGCGTTCCCTGCTGGACCGCCATCTGGCGCAGATCCAGATAGCCCAGGCCGAGCCCGAAAGCCCCGGTTCAGCGCATCCGGCAACCGCGCAAGGCGTCAACCGGACCACCGTGCGGCAAGTCGCGGTCGGCGCCCCACCGGCCACCGGCTTGGCCGATACCAGCGATTGAAACCACGGCCGGGACCCGGTTCGGTGCCGAAAAGGCACCGAACCGGGGGTTACGCCGGGCCGGTGCGATCGGGCTGTGATAGGCCAAGCCGGTGGCCGGTGGGCTGGCTCACTCGCTGCGGAAGAAGCTCAGAATGCGCAGCAGCAGCGTGTACAGCCAGATCAGCGTGACGATCAGACCGAAAGCGCCCCGCCAGGACTCCTGCTCGGGCGCCCCCATCCGGACGCCCTGCTCGATCGAATCGAAATCCATCAGCAGGCTGGCGGTGGCCAGCACCACGCCCACCCCGGCAGACAGCCAGGCCAGCGGGCCCGCGCCGGGGCCCATCGCGGACCAGCCGATGTTCACATTCGCAAAGTAGAGCACGAAGCTGATCAACGCCATCACCGCGTAGCCCATGATCGACAAGGTCACGATCTGGGCCAACCGGCCACGCACTCTCGCGCCCAGGAACCGATAGGCGGCCAGCACCATGGCGGCGGCGACGATCGTCCCCAACACCGCCTGCATCACGATGCCGGGATAGAGCGCCTCCAGGAGCCGGCTCCAGCCACCGATGACCACTCCCTCGACCACGGCATAGGCGATCACCCCGGCAACCGGCACATTGCGCCGGGCACTGACCACCATCACGGTGAAGAATGCCACCAGCGATCCGACAGCCGCAACCGGCAGAAGCAGATTCCGCGGCATCAGGAACCAGGTAAAACCACCGGCGCCCACCAGCGCCAGAAGCAAAACCGCGGTCTTGGTGATGACATCCTCGATCGACATCCGGCCCTGCAGCGACACCGATCGGTCAGCCGCCATCGGAGGATAGCCGCCCTGCCCGGGCAACTGACCGCCTCGCTGAGGACTCCAGGTATAGTCAGCCCGGAATCCGTCTTGGGACTGCTGGCCCGGGGCGAAGGCATTAGGACGGGAAAAAACAGGGTTGTTGGTGCGCACCGGGTAAACCTCCTATTGGCATTTCTGGTGGCCCGGGGGCCGTGCGTCCATCGTAGGCGGCGGCACCGGCCCAACCAATGAGGGATTTCCCCAATCGGGAATGCGGGGCATGCCATGATCGGCCCATGGCAACGTTGTCCGAAGCCGATCCCGGCGCTTTCCGTTCGGTCCGTAGCCCGGTTCGCTCCCGGGGCGAATCCCGGGCCTATGGCAAATCGCTGCGCGCCCGGGTGCCTCGCTCCGAGTTGGGCCGCTGGCGGCCAGCCGATGACCGGGTTGACATCGTGACCCAGGTACAGCGCGCCCACGTCGGACGCATCCCACAGCTGCTGCCGGTGCGCCTGCAACGGATGAGTTCGTCCCCCTACGGCTTCCTGCGCGGCAGCGCCGGGATCTGCGCCGCCGATTGCGCCAGCCTGCCGGCAACCGGGATCAGCGCGATCGTCTGCGGGGACGCCCACCTGGGCAATTTCGGTTTCTACCGTTCCCCCGAGGGGGAACTCGTCCTCGACCTCAACGACTTCGACGAAGCCCACCCGGGATCATGGGAGTGGGATGTCCGGCGGCTGGTGGCCAGCGTCTGGGTAGCCGGGCGACAGAACGGCCTGAACGAACAGCAGTGCGCCGATGCGGTGCACGCCTGCGTAACCGCCTATCGCGATGAATTGAGCCACCTGGCCGAGGTGCCGTTGCTGTCCCGCAGCTTCCTGCGGGTCGATCTGGCCCGGCTCACCCAGACCGTGATCGAACCGTCCCTGCGCGACGAGGTGGAACGAGCAGCCCAGAAGGCCCGGCTGCGTACCTCGGACCGAGCCCTGCCGAAGCTGACCCAGCCCTGCGCACACGGCCGGCGGATCGTGGAGGACCCACCGCTGGTTTCGCGGGTTTCGCCCGCTCGATTCGATCAGATCGCCCAAGGACTGGACGATTACCTAGCCACCCTGCCGTTGCAATGGCGCCGGGTGATCGGCGGTTATGAACTGGTCGATGCGGCCCATCGAGTGGTGGGTGTCGGCTCTGTCGGTTTGCGGGCCTTCATCGCATTGCTGGTCGGTTCCAGCCCGGACGATGTGCTCTTCCTACAGCTCAAGCAGGCCCAACGATCGGTACTGGCCCCCTATGTGCACGGCGAGCATGCCCTGCACCCGCATCAGGGTCAACGGGTCGTGGAATACCAGCAGGCATTGCAGACGGTCAGCGATCCCCTGCTGGGCTGGGCCAGCCTACCGATGCTGCTGGAAACCAGCATCGCCACCCACCTGGCGGACGGCTCCCACATGCCCGGGTCGCCGGCGATCCAGGTCTACGTCCGGCAGTACCGCAACATGAAGGGCGCCGTGGTGCTCGACGATCTCGACCCCGACGCCCTGACCGATTACGCCCGAGTCCTGGGACTGCTGCTGGCCAAGGGGCACGCCCGCACCTCGGGGACCTCCCGGATAGCCGGATATCTGGGTAAGTCAGACGCTGCCGCGCTGGCCTTCGTCCGATTCGCCAGGGCCTATGCCGACCAGACCGAAACAGACCATGCCGCCTTGCGCGCCGCGATCCGAGCCGGCAAATTCGGCCCCGCCGATTCAGCCCCAACGCCGGCATGATCGCGGACCCGGCCTCAACCGCGGCAGTATCCGGAAAAGCCACCGCCGACCGCCGGATGGCCGATACACCGACCCGGCACCAGTGTCTGTGGCGCGCCAGCCCGCAGCCATTTCACGCCGCCCCAACACAGCCGCTAGCCCCTCGACCGGTTCGATCGGCAACCATCGCCGGCCGGCTGGTGCCTTCCCGGTAGCAGGCATTCTTCTAGGCTGGTGGCATGGACTCCTGGCTGGTGCTGGTGGCGAACGGCAAGGCGGGGACGATCTCGGCCCTGGAATATTCCGGGTCACGGCTACGCCCGCTAGCCGACAACCGGATCGGTGCGCAGGGCATGCCCCTGGCCGTGGCCGCCGAACGTGGCCTGGTCTTCGCCGGCACGATCGATCCATGGCTGATCCGGGTTTTGGCCGTGGACCGGGCCACCGGCCGGCTGACCGAAATCCATCGGCTGCCCATCGCCGGCAATCCCGTCCATCTGGCGCTATCGGTGAACGGCAGGTGGCTGGCCATGGCGTCCTATCACGACGGACTGGGACAGCTGTGCCGAGTCGAGGCCGATGGCGTCCTAGAGCCGATCGGTGAGCCGGTGCGGCACCGCAACCTGCACTCGGCGGCCATCACCGCCGATACCCGGCACTGCTACTTCGTCTCGCTGCGCGACGATCTGGTGGCCGGTTATCTGTTGGATGCCGACCGGGGGCTGGTTCCCCTGGATCCGCCGGCCACGGCTGCGCCGGCCGGCAGCGGACCCCGGCATCTGGTCTTCGACGCCAGCCAAACCCAGCTATATGTCAATACCGAATATTCCGGTGAGGTGCTGCGCTATCGCCGCGAGACGGTGTCGGGGGCACTGGAACTGGTCGATCGGATACCCAACGTGCCCGGCCAGGGGCTGGGCCACAGCCGATTCGGTGCCGACCCGCGTGTCGAACGCCTCATCTGGGGTTCGGAACTGCGGCTCGCCACCGCCGGGGACCGGCTTTATTCGGCAGAGCGGACCTCGGCCACCATCACTGCCCAACCGGTCGGGCCCGACGGATCGGTTGGCAGCCCAACCGCCAGTTCACCGGTGCTGGCCCAGCCACGCGGTTTCGCGGTGCTGCCGGACGACAAACTGCTGGTCGCCTCCGAAACCACCGCCCGGATCGGGCTGTACGCCCCGGATGCCACGGGAAGACTGAAGCTGATCCAGGCCCAGCCGGTTGGGGCTGGACCGGTCTGGATCGGGTTGCTGCCGCGTTCAACCCTGAAAAAGCCGGTTCAACTCGTGGACTTCCACCGAGATATCGACTATCTCGTTCCCATCGAAAAGGTTGGAGCCGATCGCCGCGCTGAAATCCTGCACGCTGCTGAAGGAGATCTCACGGCCATCGGCTGACACCCTACCGTTGCGGTGAGGCGGAAGCGGCCTGGCGACACGCAGCGTCACGCCGCGATCGTAGGAGTAGGGATTGTCATAGACGACCTCTCCACCGCGGATCATCACCACCCGGTCGCACACCTCAGACACGTCGGCCAGTTCATGGCTGGAAAACAATACTGCCTTGTGCTCCTCCCGGGCCGCGTCGACGAGGATCTTCTTGAAAAGCTCTCTGCCAGGAGGATCGAGCCCCACGAGAGGTTCATCCAGCAACAGCACCTCATGATCGGCCATCAAGGCCTGCGCCAGCCCCAATCGCTGACGCATTCCGAACGAGAAAGTCCGGACCTTCTTCTTTATCCTGTCGCTGAGGCCGACGAGTTCCAGCATCCGAGAGATACGCCTCTCTCGCTCACCGCGATCCAGCACCCCGCTGGCCATGAGACAACCGTGAAGATTCTCCTCGACAGTGAGGTAATCGAAGAAGACGGCATCGACCAGGATCCCGAATCTGCGTCGAAGCGGACTCTCCGGCAGCAAGGAGGAGCCAGCGAACCGGATATCCCCACCCGAAGGGATCAAGGCCCCGGAGATGCAGTTGAGAATCGTCGTCTTGCCCGCGCCGTTCTTGCCCAGCAACGCGACCACTTCGCCATGCCGCACCTGGAAGTTGATTCCGCCCAGCACGACACGCTCCCCGAACACCTTACGCAGGTCTCGCAACTCCAATGCAGGCGCAGTCATGAACGCATCCCCTTCAGCACTTCCGTTCGAGCCGACAAGTATTCCCGGGTCATCGGGCAGAAAGGATCCCGCCGATGCGCATCGCCGCAGTAAACGAAACTCCGCCCGCGGCACCCGCCACCGCACAGGAATCGGAAATCGCAGTCCTGGCATCCCTCGATCTCGTAGAGCGGAACGGCAATCGGCGACCCTCGTTCGAGAATGGCACCCAGCGGCTCCTCGAGGATGTTCCCCATCGCCAGGGAGTCCCTATGCAGCATATGGCAGGGGTATACGGTTCCATCGGCGCCAACGCTGACGATGCTGCTTCCTACCCCACACCCAGTAGAACAGCGAAGACCGATGACCCCGGATCCCGACGCCAAAGCCGGATCCTCGATGAAAACGTTGTCGGCCTCGTTCACCGTTGAGGAGATCGCTTTCAGATCCTCGAACTGGAGTTGGAAGGGACGCGCATCGGCGTCCTCCGGATCGGTGGCGAAAACGCTGAAATTGAAGGACACGCCCATATCCGTGGCGAGCCGCACGTAGTCCAACATGTACGGAACATTCCGATGGTGCAGGGTGAACACCAGGTGGACCTTGGTGCGATCCCTCATGATCTCAACGAACCTTAGAACGCGCGGCATGATCCCTCGATCCCGAATGAACCGACTCTCCTTCTTCCGGCCCTGTGGGGTCAGCCCGATACCCGCCCCGTTGCGGGCATTGCCCACCATATCGACCCCATGTATCTGAAAACAGTGCACCTCTTCATGAAATCTTTTCAACACGACTCCTCCAATCGTCCACTTCCGACACAAGCAGCATCCCCGGAAATGGCTCTAGATTCCCGGCAAGCTACTCAACCCCGCCACTTTCCGCCGCCCGACCGCCCATGGACGCTCCGATCCCGCCGAATCTTCGAGAACCGCGGGGGCAAGATGATACATACCGGTCACGACACCCACTCCCAAAAAGTCAACACGGACATTCCGACGGCTCGGGCGATCTTCGGCTCCGGTTCAGCCGGCAGCCCCTCGTTTCATTCTTGGACGGGATCCGGCCTTCGTTCGCGCAACATAAACCAGTGGATCGCGAAACTCACCAGCGTCCCAACCACGGTGTTGTTGACCGACTGATTCACCGTGGATGTGATCACCCCGCCGTTCAGTACCTGGCTGTTTGCCATGATCGTCTCCTCAATATGCCCTCGAATGACCGCGAAGTTGAGAACAATCAGAAAGACGCAGCCGATCCCACCGCCCAGCAGAATCGAACGAAGGCCACGCTCCTTCCGCAGGATCATCCCGGAGGCGATCGAAAGGACAGCCAGCAGGCCAAGGAGCATCAAGGCATTGAATATCGAGGCCCCCACGACCACTAAGCCAATTCCGAGCCCGTACAGGACGACCAGTATCAAGACATTTTTGAGATTCATTGCGATACTCCCTAGGAAACCATTATATCTGTAGCCCAGATGGAGACAAATCGGCCAGTATAGGCTCTTCGTCCACAAGAAGAGCATTGCGGTCAGCAGCCCAAAGGGAAATCGATAGAGCAAGTTCGCGAGAAAGGGCTGGTTGAAGTGGGCCACGAATGCGAATACGCATGCAGGCACCACGATCAGCACGACAGGATATTTGACGTAGGAAACAAGTTGCCGAATCAAGATGCCCTTGGACCAGAATTCTTCAGAGAATGCGATTGGAATGTTCTGTAGAAACGCCCAGAGCATCGCAGGGTCTCGCAGAGACATGTGGACAGCCAAAACCGTCAGGAGGCAGAGCCCGATGAGCAGCTGCGGTAACCCAGGCCACCGCACGCCCAGATCATCGTGCTGGAGGGGGCCGTGCTCGCGCTGAAGGTAACATGCGGGAAGTACCACCATCCCCCAAAGCATGCTCACCCAGATGGTGATCAGATCGACGGCCATCGTCGACAGCAACGGAGCAAGCACGATGTGGACCAGGACACCTACGGCAACGGTAGCCACCGGCGGGAAAACAGCGAGAAAGACCGTCTCAAGCATTCTCTTCACCCCAGGTCCCGCCTCTCGAAATGCCGTAGCCCTATCCAGTAGCAGATCCCCATGATCGCCACCGACACCCCGACCCCCAGCAGGGCGACCGCCCACGGATCCGAGGTGAACAGAACCAACGACGGATTGCCCACGGAATCCCCTCGGGCACCCGAGGCCTGCCACAGATCCTGCAATCTGGCGAGATAGAATTGCGGTGTCAGGTAGGCCACGACGGGCAACTGACCGCACAATGCCATGACTATCAACGCCACGACCCCGATGGCGATCGCCAGCAGGGGCTTCAGGTAGCTGGCCAGAAGCAAACCGATGAACGCCGCCACCAAGAACCCCAGAACGATAAGCCCAATCACCAGCACGGCCGTTGGCATGTCTCCCGAGGCCCATGGGACGCCAGAGGCCACCTCAGGAACGTTGATCATGAAAAGGTAGTAGGTGGCTACCCCCACAACCACCAACAGGGCCATCCCAAGCAATCCATACCGCACCACCGCAAGGATCTTCGTGCGGAAGATTCGAGCCCGACTGTTCACCCGGGGAATATAGAGAAGTATCGACCTGTCCTCGATCTCAGAACTCAGGGCTCTCACCACAACGATTACGAGAGCGATATGAAAGATCAAGAATTGCTGAACCATGACGAATATCGTCTGCACCCAGCGTAGGCAACTCATCGGTTCCGTACCGCGATAGATGAAGCTATCCGACCCAGATGCGAAGCCGATCCCGTAGAGTACCGGTATCAGCACCATGATGAGAAAAAGATAGCTCTCCTTCTTGCGCAGGATCTTTCTAACCTCCCAAAAAACCAGCGGGAGCCTCCCCGAAGACATCACGACCGATCCTTTCCTTCCAAAGCGCTGAGCCATCAGCCTCAGGGCGGGGTGGCTAGCGCGAATACCAGCCACCCCGCCCCGAATCGTTGACTTCTAATCGCCGGCAACCTCAAACTTCAGACGGCTTACAATGGCGCCTTCGCACCGCCCGTAGCACGAAACGGCTGCGATCAGAATCCATTCCAGCTGCCGGGCCCATAGCTACCGCAAAGGTAGACACCAAACGAGACGCAGCTTCCAGCCTCGTAGCACTCTGCAAACAGCAGAATCTTACCCTTTCCGTGAGAGCCATCAGTTTCCCAATGCAACGCTGCCCGACGCTCGAGTACCATAACCGTAACGCCCCCGGCCGGCGCATCGGGCGATTTCTCCTAAACAGTCAACTTTCGTCGGTCACCGGGCGTCCAGGACCCGTGACCGGGGAGGGCGCGTTTCCACGATCGGCGCCAACCGGGAAGTCGGCGAATCGCTCGGCCAGACGAAAACCGGCGATTGAAGAACCGGCCGAGACGATGGTGTGTAAGCCTACGACGGGACCCATGCCGCCCGTGCCCGAAGTGGACGATCGGGTAATCGGTCGAGATGGTGGGGGCGGGCTCGCCGAGAGCTCGCCACCGGTCCTGAACGATGTCCGATATGTTCTGCTCGGGCTGTGCGGGGGGTTATGCGAGATCCGCGCCTTTCATCGCGCACCGATGAGCCCGGCAGGGCGAGCCTCACTTGGATAACGTCCCGAAGGCGGTCGAAGACATGTATCGCCTACGACCGCGCACGGCACTCCGCGAGTCTGCCCCTGCCGGGCCCGGTCCGTTCAGTCTCAGCGAGCGAAGATCTGCTCGCCCGTCGGCACCTCGATATCCAGCGGGAATGCGATCTTCGAGATGTTCAGCAGGTGAACATAATCCACATTGCCGGCCAGAATGTTTCCTGCCCAGGTACCACAACCCTCCGATACCGCAGGCGCCAGTCCATTGGTGATCGGCCCCCAGGCGTATGTGGACGGCTGGTTCACCAGCAAGCGGCTGACCGGGATGCGTTCGCCGGCGTACACGATGTGGTCCCGGTTGTTGCTGAAGATCCCGGCCGTATGGCCGATCCCGGAGTTCATCAGATAGCCGACAGCCATATCCACCGCCTCTTCGAAGGTCTGGTAGCTCTTCAGCTTCAGCACCGGGCCCATAATCTCATCGTTCAGGATGTCCTCGGCGCCGCACTTCACGACCTTGACCGCTATCAGTTCCGTGGCATCCGGGACGCTCAGCCCGGCCGCAGCGGCGAGCACCGGCGCGTCCTTACCCAGGATGTTCGCATCGACATGACCGTCCGGGAACACCGTCTGCCGGATCTTATCCGCATCGGCCTCGTCCTCGTACACCACGACACCGATATCCCGCAACGCGCCGAACAGTTCCTTCTCGGTCTCCGCCGGATAGAACAGAATCTCCTCGTCATCGCACAGGATGCCGTTGTCGCTCCGTTTGGAATCCAACGACAACCTGGCCGCGGCCGCGATGTCGAAGTCACGATCCAGGATCACCGGAGCATTCCCGGGCCCAACTCCATATGCTGGGGTGCCACTCGAATAGGCGGCCTTGGTGAGGCCCCAGCCACCGGTGGCCAATACCAGATCGCAGGCCTTCATCAGCTCCCCGGTCATTTCAAACGTGGGAGACTCCAGAACCTGGATCAGATCTGCCGGCGCGCACTCCCTCGCCAAGGCCGCACGAATCAGTTCGATCGTGTGAGTGATGCATTTCTCGGCTCGCGGCGCGGGAGTCACGATGATGGCATTCTTGCCCTTAACCGCATGCAGGAAATTGCCGGTCGTGGTGATGATCGGATTCGTCGCTGGAATCACGGCGGCCACGACACCGACCGGGTGTGCCACCTCGATAAGACCCTGTTCTGGGATCTCATTGATGACACCGACCGATCTCTTATCCTTCAAATAGTCATAGAAGACCGCGGCCGTGTCCTTGTTCTTGTCTATCTTGTGGGCGACCTTACCGAGCCTGGTTTCAGCCACCGCCTCCTCGGCCAGCAGCTCCGCATTATCGTAGATGATCTTTGCAGCCGCGTAGACCAGGTTGTCGACCTGTTCCTGCGTGTAGTCCCCGATCTCGGCCATCGCCTTGCGCGCGCTGCCAACCTTGCTTTCGACTGTCATAGCGAATACTCCTCGATTTCGTCTTGGGCGACCAACCGGTGCCCGCCGTATCATTCTTTGGCCCTGCTGTTCTATTCTTCTTCCTGCGACGGTTCGGTCGTCAGCAGGTTGTGCCGCTCCGCCGATTTGATGTTGAAGGCGACCAACGTAATTGCGCCGCCAAACACCACCACGACTATGAAGATCAACATTATGATTGTTCCTGGAAGCATCTCCCCAGCCCCTTCTCATAACTCCCGGATCACAGGAATGGAATCAATGAATCGGCCATGATGATGATCATCAGCGGCACCGCCACGAATCTGACCAGCGGATCGAACCAGGCACCCAGCTTGATATCGCTGCCGGGATTCAGGTAATCCGTCCTGATTCTCTTCGTCCCATAGACATAGTTGTAGGCAATGGCTCCCAGCCCGGCCGTGACGATGAAGCCATAGTTGCCGGCAAAACTGTTCCAGAAATCGAACTGTGCCTGATCGGCCACGCAGACCAGCGCCATCACGAAGGTGATCGCCCCGGCAACGAGCACTACTCGCTTCCGGTTCAGGTTCAGACCGTCCGAGAACGAGGTGACCGCCACCTCCATCTGCGCAATGGCCGAGGTGAAGGCGGCGAAGAAGATCGCCGCCATGGCCAGCACACCCATCAGATTGCCCAGCGGGATCATAGACAATGCGGTAGGCAGCACGATAAAGATCAGGCCGGCCCCGGATTGCGGATCCAGCCCCAGCCCCACGGCGGTCGGAATGAACGCGAAACCGGCCATCAGCGCGGCCGCAGAATCCACGACACAAACCGTGAGAATGCTCAAATTCACGTCCTCGTGCTTCTTGATATGGGAGCCATAGACCAAGACGCAGCCCGGCCCAACCCCAACCGAGAACAACGCCTGCCCCGCAGCGGCCTTCCACAACGCGAAATCGATGAGCCCGGACCAGTCGGGATTCAGATAGTAGTTATAGCCTTCGACGATGCCCGGCACCGTGACGGCGCTGAACACGATGACGACTAGGAAGATCACGAAGATGCCGGGAATCATGAACTTGCTGGCGACCTCGATGCCCTTGACGATGCCGAGATACAGCAGGCCCACCATGGCCAGGGTAACGGCGCCGGTCAGCACCAACATGATGCCGGTCTGCTCGTTCTGCATGTAGGCATAGATCTGTTCCGGCGGACGGGTCTTCTTCATATCGACGAGAAAGCTGTAGACGAAATAGACCGCACCAGCCGTCACGCTCATATAGAAAAAGTTCATGGTGGCATATGAGACCGAGAAGACACTGCCCACGATCTTGCCGCCGACCCGGCTCCGCAGGATCTTCGTCCAGGCGTCCAACTCGCCACCTTGGATACCCTTCCCGAGCCCAGCCTCCACGATTGCCAATGGCAATACGATCAATCCCAGGCAGACCAGATAGGCGAATACAAAGGTCCCACCGCCATATTTTCCCACAAGATATGGGAATCGCCACACATTTCCGAGACCGATTGCCATACCAGCCATGGACATGATGGCCCCGAAACGGCTATTCCAGCCTTCCCGCGTGGGCGCGGGAATCGATGTAGTAGACATTGTGCTAAACTTTCGAGTTATAAGAGTGCAGACAAGTCAGGTGCGGATCAGATGAAACCGTAATATGGCCGGTGTGCGGTGGCGTTGTGCAGCCATTTGATCATCGTGATAAAATCGAAGACCGGTAGGCCGGCGGCCTGCTGCACTTCGGCGGCTTAGGGCGGCAGATCGCTGCATTCCAGCAGTATCGCCCCGATATCCGGATTATTCGACAGGAGTTCCCTTGCCGCGTTGACTACCTCTTTTCGGACTTCCGTGTTGTCGAAGGACCCGCGATCCTCCATGATCGCCGAAAAATGCGGCTCGTTCCGCAGGTCACAAACCGCAAGCACGCCGGCATCGGTCACATGACAGCAATCGAGCAATTCGGGCGTGATCGCCGCGGCATTGGCCGTGAGCACACCTATCCTCCGGCCACGTTTCAGCGTGGTCAAGATCCACGGCACCTGTACCAAACTGGACAGGCAAACCGGGATGTCCATCGCCTCGGCCACGGCCTTGTGGAAATATCCAAAGAACCCACACGCTGCCGAGATCGCCCGCACACCATCCTTCTCCAGTTCCTTGGCCGCACAAATGATGTCTGCCGCCAGCGCGGGATCACCGCTGTGCAACCTGGGAGTGTCGAGGTTCGGCACCGCCTTCATTCTGACGGGAAAATCATAGGTCAACGCATTGACCACATTTCCCGGGATCAACGGATACCAGACATCGTCAAGATGCAGAATACCAATCGTATAACCAGCCACATGCTGTCCGCGCCTCATATGTATCCACTGGGGTACGTCGGTGGGCCCCACCAGCCCGAACTGCGGCATGTGCTCTTCTCGCATCGCTTTCACCTCCTTTCTTTCTCGAACCAAGATTTGTACGCCGCCGGCGAACGGCACCCCGGAAAATCCCGGATCTAGGCCGCCATTCAAAGTGGGCGCCGACAGCAATCCGGTCCGGGATCGCACGCCAACCATCCGGCCGTCGAACGGCCCGGCCTTTCGGCCCGCCCGCTGCCCGGCAGGATCCAGCCATTCCCATCCGCGATCTCCCAGGACCGGACCGCATGTGCCTGCCCGGCAGCCGGCCGTCATCGCCGGCCGGGTATGCGCAGACCGCAATCAGCAAACATCCAAGCCGTCATCGGGATTGATCCTTGCCCCTTGGCGACCCGCCGAAGACGATCCGTAGGACATGGCCCGCGAACGGCCGACTCACCGGCAGGCGCGATCGCGAATCCGGTCAGTTCTGGTAGGCAGAACCCTGCTGGGGACCCCAGATATCGCCGACGGTGTAGCCCGCCGGGAACGGATCGGTCGGGTCGAGCGTCCAGGTAGCCCGCCCAGTACGCCAGCCACGGCCGGTGATAGTGGGCAGCACGGCCGGAACCCCGCCGACATCGGTCTGGCCCACCAACAGCCCGGTGAACTCCGTATCGACGATGCTGCGATGCCGGAAAGGCTCGTCGATACCCAGCAACCCGCGAGCGTACAGGGCCGCCATTCGTCCGCTGGTGCCGGTACCGCACGGCGACCGGTCCAATGCAGCGGTCCAGGTGCTCGGGTCGTCCTTTCGCACCACCGCATTGGTCAACACCACCGTGTTGCGGGCTGGCTGACCCGGCACCGGATCCCCGGAATGGATCATGATGAGATTCACCCGATTGAATTCCGGATAGAGCGGATGGCTGGTCACCACCTGTTCGTCGGTCGCCAGCTTGACGATCGCGCCCGCCCGGGCAAGTTGTCTGGCATAGCCGGGTTCGAGCTTCAGCCCCAGATCGTGTACATCGACCTGAGCGAAGAACTGACCACCGAAGACGATGTCGGCGGGTACCTGCCCGAACTCCTCCAGGTGCAATGGAAAATCGAGTTGCTGGACGAACGACGGCACATTGTTGACCGTCACCGCCCGGACCTTATCGCCATCCACATGGGCGATGGCACTCACCTGGCCCACCGCGGTATCGATCCGCACCTCGGTCCGGGGCCCGGTGATGGGCACGATCCCGGCCTCCAAAACGGAAGTCACCGCGCAGATGGTGTTGCTGCCCGACATCGGGGTGAAACCACCCTGTTCGAGCACGATCACCCCGATATCGGAGCCCGGATTCACCGGCGGAAGGATGAAAACCGCGCACAGCCCCGGATAACCGCGCGGCTCACGCAAAATGGCCCGGCGCAGCGGATCGAGATGCTCGACGCAATACGCAAAGCGTTCGCTCATCGTCTCGCCCTCGACCAACCGTTCCGCGTCTAGGATGATCCGACCGGCCTCGCCTTCGGCATGC
Source organism: uncultured Propionibacterium sp. (assembly GCA_938036835.1). Taxonomy (GTDB): domain Bacteria; phylum Actinomycetota; class Actinomycetes; order Propionibacteriales; family Propionibacteriaceae; genus Brooklawnia. The sequence continues at coordinate 38,151 of CALHWB010000016.1, read as the reverse complement.
GCCTCTATGGTTTGGATCTCGAAGTGGCTGCCCATTGCTAAGCCTTCTGCAGCATCCCCATGCGGTCCAAGATGTCCCGCAATCTGACACGGTCAGCCTCACCCAGTGGCAGGATCGGCAGTCGGGCCGGCCCGGCCGGGGCACCGACCAGCTCCAGGGCCGTTTTCACACCGGCCACATAATTCACCGATTCGAGGAAGCTGCTCAATTCCCAGAGCGGCCGCCACAGCTCACGTGCCCTTGCCAGATCCTGCTGCTCGACAAGCGCATCCCACAACGCCACCGCCTGCTCGGGCACGATCCCGGCCGCGCCCCAAACCGAGCCTTCCGCACCGCTGGCGATACCGAAGAAGGTGAGGGTATCCCAACCGTTGAAGGCCTTGATCCGGTCACCGCGCACCGCCAGCAACTCGGCGAGGCTAACCGCATCGCCCGAGGTGTCCTTCAAGTAGTCCACACCCGGGATGTCGCCGAGTTCGGCGAGTTCGGCAGCGCCAAGTCGCACCCCGGTGCAGCCCGGCACGTTGTAGTAGACGATCTGCAAATCGATAGCCGCGGACAGTTCGCCGAGGAATGCCTTGACCGCTTCGAACGACAGCGGATCGTAGAAGGGGGGCACCACCATGATCGCGTCCGCCCCGGCCTGCTGGGCATACCGGGCCAGCTCGATCGTGGCTGCGGTGCTCAACTGCCCGATACCCGGCACGACCGGCACCCGCCCCGCGACGGCCTCGATATAGACCTCGATGACCCGGCGGTACTCCTCCGGAGTGAGCGTGGGAAACTCGCCGGTCGTCCCGGTCGGTACCAGACCGTGGATTCCGGCGGTGATCAGGCGTTCGGCATGCCAGCGGATGGCCTGCTCGTCAATGGCCGAACCATCGGCCGTGAATGGGGTGGTGACAGCGGCAAGCAGACCGTGTAGTTTCGCGTCTTTGCGGGTTGACATGGGTTGACTCCTTGGGTGTGGTGGTTTCAGCGACAGCCGCGGAAGCGCGACGGGAAGAACTTGGCGACCGCAGGATGGATCCGGTTATGCAGTACCAGCTCGGTGACCGCTCGCGCGGTCGCCGGTCCAAGCGTGACGCCGAACATGCCATGCCCGGAAGCGACAACGAGGTTGGTCAGCGAGCCCAACGGCCCGATCACCAAGCCGCCATCGGCAGACATCGGACGCATGCCGGCCTGGGGTTTGGGTGCGGTACGTGGTGGTTCCCAGTCACGGAAGTAGCTACGCGGGGCGCGCAGGATCGCGTCCACGCGGACCTGGTTGATGTCCTCGTCCATGCCGGCGAGTTCCATCGTGCCGCACAGCCGCAGGTTGCGTTCCAAAGGTGTGACCGCAACGTTCGCGTCGGACAGGTTGACCATTGTGCGCAACCCATAGGGTTCGACATCGACGCAATACCCCTTACCGGCACGGATCGGCAGGCGATAGCCGAATAGTCCGGAAAGCGGCCCCGTCCAGGCACCCGCGGCCAGCACGTACTTGTCGCCGGTAAAGGTACGGCCATTGGCCGAGACCGAACGCACCTTGCCATGGGCCACATCGGCGTGGTCGATGGGCGCGTTCTGCACGATTTCCGCACCGAGTTCCACCAGTCGCTTATGCAAGGCACGTACGAATCCACTCGGATCCAGATAGCGTTCCTTCGGGAAGTAAAGACCACCGTAGACATCATCCGACAGGTGGGGTTCGAAATTACGCACATCATCGCCGATCAGCGCGGTGGGCTCCAAGCCGTGCCTGGCCAGCAGATCGCGATACCGCAACAACGCAACGCCGTCCATGTTCTCCTTGGCCAGATAGGCCAGCAGCAGACCGGTGGAACGCAATTCGAAATCCATACCGTCCGCCAGGTATTCGTCGAAGACCGGCAGCGACCCATCGCCGAGTGCCAGGTTGGCCTCGAAACCGCGGCGCTGGGTCTGGCCGAGGCTGGCGCCCAACATGCTGAGCAGGAAGGTGACGACCTCGGGTTTGGGCGACAGGCGGACGTAAACGGGAGCATCGGGCTGAAGCATCCACTTGATGACGGGAATTATGACGCTGGGTCCGGGAAGCGGGGCGCTGTCTGCCGGAACGATCCAGCCGGCGTTCACATCGCTCGCACCCAGGCCAGTCTGCCGGGCGTCGACCAGCGTCACCGATGCGCCCTCCCGGATCAGATGGTATGCGGTGGTCAGCCCGATGACGCCGCCACCGATAACGACAACATGCATCTGCATTCCTTCTGTGTGCTGTGGCCTAAGAACACTGTTACAACGGTGTATGAGTGTCTGACAATTTGTCATTGACAGTTTAGCCACCAGGACCGCGCGAATGCAACACCTCCGAGCCAACGACTTACTGGGAACCGGACCTGCGGATCAGCCCACACAAGCCCTACGACAAGGAAAGACGATCGCAAAAGACCGAGACTGGCGGCTCGTCGTGGTCCCCCGGCCAGGCCCGGCGTAGCCCTGTGCCGGCATCGCGGGCCGGCTGGGCCACCGCCGGCACAACGATCAGATCCGGTTCGGGATGAACACTCGACCGGTCTGTACCCCATCGACCGATTTGATGTACGCCTGGGCGCAGGCAGCGGCTGGCACACGCTCGAAACCCGGAAACGCACTGTGATAGCTCTCGGCCTCGGCCAACACGCTTGGACTCACCACATTGATCCGGATACCGCGAGGCAATTCCGCAGCGGCCCCCACCACAAACGATTCCAGTGCCCCGTTCGCCATCCCAGCAGCCGTCCCGCTCGGAATCGGCTCTCGGGCAAGAATGCCGGAAGTCAAGGTGAACGACCCACCGTCGCGGACGAATGGGGCGCCGATTCGAACCACATCCAACTGACAAAGCACCTTGCCGGTGAAGGCCGCGAGGTAATCCTCGCGGGACAGCTCGCCAAGGGGACGGAACGGCACCTCACCCAGGGTGCAGACCACTGCGGACACCTGACCCAACCGATCGAAAAGGGCCTGAATGGATTCGGGATCGGTCACATCCACAGCCGGCGAGGAATGCCGGGTCACTGCGATAACGTCATGGCCCACCGCGGTCAGCGCCTCGGTGACGGCACTGCCGATCAGACCACTACCGCCGATGATGAGCACGGTCATTGCTGAGTTCCTTTCTTCTCGAGCAGGGTGGCAAATTGCTCGGCGCTATCGATGGTGTGCGCGATCAGAGCGGCCTGGATATCCTCCCGGCGTCCACTGCGAATGGCAGCCATGATGGCGGCGTGCAACCGGTAAGCCCGTTCGGGATCGGAGCGCACGAGCTGGTCCTCGGCCAACGCGATCGTGATGTGGGCCTCCACCACCGGCCAGAGATTCAACAGCAGATAGTTCTGCGAGGCAACCCAGATCTGATGGTGGAAGGCCAGGTGCCCATCATGGCGCAACACGAGATCGGAAGCGTAGGCACTGCGTTCGAAATGATCCCAGCCCAACTCGACCAACGCCAGCCGATCACCGCTGTTGTCGGCCAGCACGGCATCGATGGCCAGCGTATCCATCGCCAGCCGCACCGCCGCGATGTCCCGCACCTGCTGGGCGGTGATATCGGCCACCCGCAGACCACGGTAGGGCTCCTGCACGATCAGGCCCTCGCCGGCCAACTGGTTCAGAGCCTCGCGCAAGGTGGGCCGGCTAACCCCCAGATCGGTGGCCAACTGGGTCTGGGTCAGTTTGTCGCCCGGCTTCAGATGGCCGAGCACCAACGCACGGCGCAATTCGATACCCACCGCGTCCTTGCGCGACACCGCGCTGATCAAGGCGGGCCCCCGCTGATCGTTCAGTAGCATTCGCATCTTGTCGCCCCCCGCAATAGACCGCACGCCCGAAATCACATTCGCACCCTAGCATCGCTGTCAGATCGTCTGGCGAATCTCACCGGGCAGTCGCGCCCCGGCCCCGCAAATGCGACAGCCGCAACGCGAAATGCAGATCGATCGCATGCGGACCGACACGCCATTGAGGACCGCAGACATCGTCAAGACGAGCCAACCGTTTCTTCAACGTGCTCACATGGATGCACAACGCCGCCGCGGTATGGGGCAGATGACGGGCATGCTCGAAATACTGGAAGGCGGTCTGCGCCAACCCGGTGTCGTGCGCTCGGTCATATTCCAGGATCGGCCCCAAGAACCGATCGATAAGCCGGTCGGCCAGCCCAGGGTCGGTGCCACTCATCATCAGGCCCGCGAGCCCCAGATCCGCGCTGCCATAGGAGCCGTTCGAAAACCCCAGCGAAACCGCGGCCTCGGCAACCGCGATCGCCTCGTCATGCACCTCGGGCAACGCGGTAAAGACATCCGAACCACGCCGAGTGGCGCAACCCACCATCGCGGGAACCCCCACAAGCTCGCAGGCCGCTGACAGCTCCTCGCCAAGCGGCTCTGCGGCACCACCGACCAAGACGCACAGGTGATCGCCATGCCGCGATGCGATCCCGCGGGCCTGACGCACCGTGGCACGGATCGCATCCAGGCAGCGCCCCAAGGATCCCGGTTCACTGGCCAGCACGCCCAGCACCGAAACCTCACCCCTATCCACGATGCCATGCTTCGCCAGCCTTCGCAGGGTGCCAACCGAACGATCCTCCCTGGTGCCGCGCATCAACCGCTCGATCAACATCGAAGCCGGCCGCGAATCCACATCGATGAGAAGCCGCTCGACCAGCAGCGCCGCCGTCAGAAAACCGGCAGCGCGACTCAGCCGGGCAGAAACCGCCTGATCGGTTCCCGTCACCGCAACGGTACCCAGATGCTCGCTGCCGGCAGCCAACCCAACGACGGTGAACTGCTCGCCCGCGCTGGTCAGCGTCGCCGGCTCGCCCGCGCTGATGGACGCCCTGGCAACCACATTCAACCGGATATGGCAGCCCAAACCAACGCTTTCAGCCAACAAAGCCGGCCCGGCAAGCAATTTCCCGCTTGGGGAGTACAGGGCAGCCGGCCGTCCCAGGCTATCGGCCACCACCTGCATCAGTTGCGCGGAATTACCGGCACGAGCCAACGAGGGCAACAAGGCATCGTCCATCGCCAACAGGCCTTCCACCCATTCGAGCCGGGCACCCCTGCTGACATGGGCCCGGTTAGCCTCCGCCCTCTCCTTAGCACGCTGCTCCGCATCGAGGATTTGGTCCAAGGTGACCGAGGCCACCGCGGCGAGCTGGCGCAATGCGGAACGGCCACGATTCGACAACACCGCATGACCCCGGTGCTCCACAAGAAACGCCCCGGCCACCCGGCCCCGGATGAACAGCGGTACCCCGGCCACCGCCTGCACGCCCTCATCGGCCACTATGCGATCGATCTCGGGGTCGTGGATCAACTCGGCATCGCCCAGGTAGTCGCCGGTGACCGCAAAGGGCTGCCCAGCTGCAATGAGACCCAGCACACCGGTACCCAGATTCATCCGCATCGTCTGGAACTCACGATTGCGTACCCCATCGGAGTAGCACACATAGGTCTGTCCGGCGGCCAGGTCGTTGCGGCTGATGTCTGCTATATCGGCGCCCAGCAGCAGGCGGGTGCGTTGCACGATGGCCTGCATGACCTGATTGCGGTCCCGGTTGCCCGCCAGGTCGCTGGTGAGTTCGCGGGTCACCTTGAGTACGGCGGCAGGCGACGGCGATGCGAACGCGGACTCCCCAGAGCTCGGATCCTCGATCACGCCATCCTCCTGCCGCCACCGAAACCACGTCGTTTCCGGAACCTCCAAGTCCATTTCTAGCGCAACCTTGCAGCCTGATGATATTTCTGTCTGACAATCTGGACATCGAACCTGCCGACTCGGCCTCCACTACCCCGCCGAAGGCTGAATCACAGGCAGAGCCGCTGAAACGACAGTCGAACGCCCAGCCGCCAGGGGCAGCGTCCCCGGGAAGAGCACCCCGCACCCCGGGAGGAAGCCCGACCGGGTCAGGGCCGGCCCAGCCCCGGCTCAACCCTCGCGGAACTGGATACCGAATCCACCCCGGGGATAGTGCCAGCTCAGCACGCCCGGCGGAGCGATGGCCAGGCAGGTACCACACTCCAGGCAGGCGGCGTACTCGGCTGAGATCGTGCCATCTGCCTCGCGGCTGTAGACATGGGCGGGGCAACAGGCAATGAGCCGGTCCCCGGCCCCAGTTCGTTCCGCCTCGGCCTGGTCGATCTCGATATGACTTTCTTCCTCGTCAAGCAAAAACCGGTTCCTGCCAAGACGCTGCGCCACTGTCATCGATTTCATAGTGCCCTGATTCCCGCGATGGCATCGCCGACCACCCTGCCAATACCCAGACCCGAGCCAGTGAAGGCATTCAGGGCCATCTTTGCCAGATGCTCCTTGGGACGGCCATCAATGCTGAATGCACCGTATAGCACCCTGGCCAGCAACTCACCGTACTGCCCATAGAGCCGCTCGCTTTCCAGGAAACCCGGGGCTGCCGCGTAGGTCTGCATATCCTTGCCGACATTGGACGCAAACAGCAACTCGCGGTAATGGCCCAGCCGGTAGGCGGACGCATCCCGGCTGTCGAGAGCCCGGCCGACCGCACTAGCCGCAGCGACAGCCGAACCCACCGCCAAATCCATGCCCCGCACCGTCAGCCCGGTATTGAGCGTCAGCCCGGCGGCATCGCCGACGACGACCATGCCATTCATGGCTATGTCGCCCACCATCTCCAGGCCACCCTCGGCCACCAAATGGCAGCCGTACTCCAGCAGTTCGCCATCCTTGAGGTACCTGGCCACAACGGGATGCTCAAGGAAGTGCTCGAAGATCTCTGAGGCAACCTGCTTCTTGGCCACCAGGTCGTCCAGCCGCAGGACGACCCCAACCGACACCGACTCGAGGTTGGTATAGCAGAAGCCACCCCCGCCGACACCACGGGTACAGTCGCCGACCACGGCCAGCGCCGCACCCTCATCGGCTGACAGGTTGAACCGATCTTCCAGCACCGTTCTCGGCAGCGCGAGCACACCCTTGATGCCCACCGCCAGGTGATGCATGGGCGGCTTGGCGCGCAGCCCCAGGCCACGGGCTATGAAGGAGTTGACCCCATCGGCCGCGATCACCACCCGCGCGCGGAGCTGATCTGCACCGGCCTGCACACCGACCACCCAGTCGCCGCCATCGGCGTGCTCGACCAGGGCTTCGTCGACCCGGACCCCGGGCATTACCAGCGCACCCGCCCCGGTGCATTGCTCAGCCAGCCAGGCATCCAGTTTGGCGCGTAGCACGGTGACGGCGTTGACCGGTTCGGAGAGCCGGGCATCCTGATAGTCCACCGCCACCGAACCATCACGATTCAGAAAGCAGATCTGATTCCGCGTGATACGTCGCTCGATGGGTGCCTCGGTGAGGAACTCGGGGAAGACCGATTCGATGGTCCGGCTGTAGAGCACCCCACCGGACAGGTTCTTGGCACCGGGCGATTCCCCACGTTCGATAAGCAGCACCGAACGTCCCTGCCTGGCCAGCAGATAGGCGGCCAGCGAACCGGCGATCCCTGCGCCGACGACGATGACATCGAAATCGGGCTCGGCAGATTCCCAACTCATCGGATGCCTATCCGGCCAACTCGGCGGCCAGCGCCGGGACGAACTCGTACAGGTCTGTTACCAGCACATAGTCGGCTTGCTCACAGATTGGAGCCCTTGGGTCGTTGTTGACGGATACGACCACCTCGGCCCCTCGAACGCCATCGAGATGCTGTAGCTGGCCCGACAATCCGACCGCCAGGTACAACCGCGGCGCAATGTGCTGCCCCGAGATGCCGATATAGCGATCTCGTGGGAGCCAATCCAGGCCCTCCGCCAGGGGCCGGGTGCAGCCGATCTCGGCCTTCAGCGCCTTGGCCAGATTCTCGATCAGCGTCAGGTCCGCCTGCTGGCGCAGACCGCGGCCTACCCCGATAACCCTCGTGGCGGACCCCAGATCGACCCGATCGGCGGTCGAGATGATCCGTTCCGCAACCGCGACGCCAGTCCTGGGCGCAGCATCCTGCCGGCTCACCGCGACCGGCTCACCGGCCGGGGGCAACCCGCCACCGTCCAGGATCAGGGCAACCGGTCCGGCGACCGCGATGGTCTGTTCGCTGATGCCGCCAAAGGCCGAATGGGTCACCAGCACCTCATCGTCCTCGATGCTGACTGTGGAGGCGCCCGTGATGACGGGCGCATGCAGCGCCGCCGCCGCCGCACCCAGCACTACCCGCTCCGCCGGCCGGCGCCCACTGATCAGGACGCCGGGTGTGGCGCGCACGAGTTCTGGTACCGCGCAGGCATAGGCCTCGATGGGTACCCCCGCAGCCTGTTCGATCCAGATGACCTCATCGACACCGCTTGCCGCCAGCGCATCGGCGACCTGGCGTGTCCCGATCACCACGGCCCGCACCTGACCACCCAGTTCCCGGGCGGTCGCCACCAGATTCCTGACTCCCGGATCGCCCGCCACGACGATCCACGTACTCATGACCATCGGCCCAAACCGTCCTTTCCAGATCCACTGATGTTCACAGGACGCCGGCGTCGCGCAGGATGCCGACCAATTGTCTGGCAGCGCTCGCCCGATCGCCGGTTTCAACGACCTGTTGCTTGCGCGCCGCATACCGTGGGCGCGCGCTATCGCGCACGACTTGACCAATCGATGCCAGTTCACCCCCCAGGGCAGCCAGGTCGATCTTCTCCACCGGCTTCTTGCCCGCCGCCAGGATGTCCTTCATCCCGGGGGTACGCGCGGTCACCGCATCCGCTGCCAGGGCGACCACCACCGGCCCGGTCACCCGGATGGTCTCGGTGCCACCACCGGTTGCCCGGGTCAGCAGGAACCGCCGACCATCCGCGACCGACACCGAACCCACATCGGTAAACGCCGGCCAGCCCAGCCAGCCGGCGAGCACCGTCGCCACCATCTTCGCCGCCACATCGATCGAGGAATCCCCGGCGAGCACCAGATCGACATCGCCGATATGTCCGATGGCCCTGGCCAGGGTTTCGGCGACCCGGGTCGTGCCGGAATCCCCAGACGACTCATCCACGACCACCACGGCGCGATCCAGCCCGCGGGCCAGCGCGGTCTTGGTCGCGATGGGCGCAGCGGCTGCCTTGCTGCCCGCGCACAGTCCGATGACCTCGCTTGGGGTGGTCTCGGCCAATTGCCGGGCGACTTCCATGGCAACCGCGTCATAGGCGCTGACCACCTGACGGGCCCGGCTCCAGTCGACCACGCCGCGGGCGTCGACAGTAGCCTCCTGATAGTCGGCCGCCCACTTGTAGGCCACTACAATCTTCATTGGTGATTCACATCCTCCAGTAGCATTGGCAGGGTTGCCTGCGGCCCCAGGGAACCGCTCGCCAGCAGGTATCGCGCGGGCGCCGTAGCCGGGCGGGCGCCCAATGGGCCGATGAGCCGGCGACCCACACGGGATCCGGCCGCCGGCTCTTCTCCGGGATGCCCCGGCCTACGATCAGCGCAGCAATGCGCGTGAGATGACCATCCGCTGCACCTCGTTGGTGCCCTCGTAGATCTCGGTGATCCGGGCATCCCGGTAGGCCCGCTCGACCGGGTAGGCCTCCGTGTACCCATTGCCACCGTGTACCTGGATCGCCTGGGAAGCAACCCGGGTGGCCGCCTGGGCCGCGAACAGCTTCGCATGGGCGGCCGCCACACTGAACCGTGCGCCGCTGCCCTGCAAATAGGCCGCCTTGTAGGTGAGCAATCTGGCAGCCTCGATATCGGTCGACATGTCGGCCAGCATCCACTGGATGGCTTGCAGGGTACCGATCGGCTTGCCAAACTGGATGCGCTCCTTGGCGTACTTCACCGAGGCATCCAGGGCTCCCTGGGCGATGCCGACCGCCTGGGCGGCGATACCGACGCGGCCACCGTCCAGCGTGGCCATGGCGATCTTGAAACCATCGCCCTCCTTGCCAAGCAGTGCCGAGGCGGGAATCCGGACATCGGAGAAGAACAACGAAGACGTGTTCGCGGCGCGGATACCGAGCTTCCGCTCCCCCTCACCGGCGCTGAAGCCCGCCAGCCCCTTCTCCACGATGAACGCGCTGATGCCGCGCGTACCCAGCGCGGGATCGGGATTCGTCTTGGCGAAGATGACAAAGACATCGGAATAGTTTCCGTCGGTGATGAACACCTTCGACCCATTCAGGACGTACTCGTCGCCCTCACGACGGGCGGTGGACTCCTGCTGGGCGGCATCCGTACCGGCCTTGGCCTCGGTCAGCGCGAAGGACGCGAGCTTACGCCCGCTGGCCAGGTCGGGAACATACCTCTTCTGCTGTTCCTCGTTCCCAAAGGCATAGATCGCCGAGGTGGCCAGTGAGGTGTGGGTCTCCACGATGATGCCCGTGGTGGCGCAAACACGTGAGATCTCCTCCAGTGCAATGGCGTAACTGACGTGATCCAGCCCGGCGCCACCCCACTCCACCGGGAACGGAATCCCGAACAACCCGTGTTCGGCCAGTTTTGGCAGGGTCTCGATCGGGAAACGGTGCTCCCGATCTATCTCGGCGGCAATGGGCGCCAATTCATTCTCGGCGAACTCGCGTACCGTGGATCTGGTCAGTTTCTGTTCATCGGTCAACTCAAATTCCATTTGTCAATCTCCTGGCTACCTGTTCCAGTTGGGATGCCTACCCACCACCGGCCCGCGCCGGTGGCCGGCGATCCGAAGGTCCCGGCACCGGCCAGCCACCTGCCCGGCACCGGGACACTCAGTTGATCAGCGTGCGAAGGCGGGGTCCTGGGCGCCGCGCTGCAGATCCTTGGGGATCACCAGGGTGCCCTTGGCGGTGGCGCACAGCACCGGCGGATCCAGCACGAGGGCAGCGGACAGGCCCAGGCCCAGCGCCTTGGGCTCTCCCGGAACACCATCCAGGAAGTTGCTCTTGATCTTGAAGTCGTCAGGCATCGTGATGACCTTGTATGCCTCGAACGAGCAGGTGTAGGAGGTATTGCCGATCCTCTCGATCCAACCCCAGTATTCCATGAAGTCACCAACGTGTACCGGGGCGGTGAACCGGATGCTCTCATAGCCAAGGAACAGGCTCAGATCACCGTCGGCCCGAACCAGGAGTTCGGTGGCCACGTCGCCGAAGAAGTCCAGGATTCGGGCGCCATTGACCAAATCGTTGACGTAGTGCCCATCCCGGCCGTTCATCATGACCCGATGGACAACCTTGTTTCCAATCATTGCTTTCTTCACTCCTGTGATGTGCTGGAACCGGTATATCGATTTGCAGTTACCGTGTTATGAAGGTCCGCCGGCGGCAGACTGCAACCGCCGGACGGTGGGCCGTCATCCCTTGGGTTCGGCCGGCATGGGTCATGCCCGGGTAGCGGCTGGCCACTCGGGAGCCACCGTGGCGATGTTCACCACAGAGTGCCGCCGGGCAACCCTGGGTGAACTACCCGGTTTCCTTTCCCTGCCGACCGATCGGTTTGGCCGATCAGAACCGTCGCGCAGTACAAGTACGCCACCACGATCCGCCGTGACCTCCTCTTGCTCGCGACATCGCCGTTGCGAATGGTGATCGACCTGCTTCACCAAAGCTAGATGACCGGCACCGGCCCACGTGGTGGCCCATCCGGGCTGTCTTGAGGGGCGACAGTGTCCCAACAAGACACCGAATCACCGGATGTCTTCCCCGTAGCCCCGGTTACCGAGAACAGTGCCACCGGCACCCACCACGAGCGCGCTTAAAAGCCCATCGCTCACCCGGGCCGGTTAGCCGGATAGACGATGGCCGGCCTGCTTGCCCGACCGGTACCCGAACGGGCCCGACCGGAGCCGGGCTCAATGGTCCTGTGCCCGGTAGATGCGCTGTACCAGGGCCCAGCTGGTGACCAGGGAAACAACCGTGATCGAAATGGCCAATGCCGTGACCGGGCCGGGGTGGTCCACCACCCGCTGGAGCAACGCCAGCAACCGCTCCGGGTCGTCGCGCTGGCCCCGATAGAACAGATAGCCGACCGCTGTCACCAGGATGAAGAACCCCACAAGCGCCCAGACACCGTTCCGGGCTCCGAACCGCACGACCACGGGGATCTGGGCGGCCACGATCAGGGCATGCAGGGCCATCACGCAGGTGACGACGGGAACGAGCCCGAACAGCAGGGCCCCGGGCTCGAACAGCACCAGCACGCAGACACCGGCGCCAACCAGGATCACCGAGCCGGCCACGATCAGATAGCGTGCATTGATCACCGTGCTGCGGGATACCGGCAACGACCCGTAGAGCCGGCCCAGGCCGTAGTACTCATCACTGGAGAAGAGTTGGCTGCCCAGAGCCGACATGGCTGTCAGCAGCATCGGCAGCCCGACCGCGAATTGCTTCAGCAGCCCAGCCGTGACCGCCAGCACGATCATCAGGACACCGATGGAACGAACCATCCGGCGCATGCCCAGCAGATCCAGCCAGATCATGCCCAACAGGGCATTCGGTCGGCGCTCGATCACGCCGGCGGTGGGGCGCACCGGAACGACTGCCCGGTGATCACCAACCGCGCCTTGTTGACTACTCACGATGGGTCCCCTTGGCAATATGGACGGCGAGTTGTTCGATCGTGGGCTGTTCATGAACCCCGTGCGGCACCAGATCGGTGGCCCGGTCGGCGCGCAGCAACGCCTCCCAGCCGGTGGGGGTCTCACGAAGCCCATAGCAGGCACCCCGGACCTGGGTGGTCAGGGCCTCCGGGGCGGCCCTGACCAGCAAGAAATCACTCAGCACCTCATCGGTTTGCCCGGATACGAACACCCTGCCCCGATCCAGCAGCACCAGACGATCGGCCAGCCGGTCGAGGTCGCCGGTGAGGTGAGTCGAAAACCAGATGGCGTGACCATCATCGGTCATGAACTCGGCGAGATCGTCCACCAGTTCCTGCCGGCCCAGGGGATCCAGGCCGCTGGTCGGTTCGTCGAGGACAAGCAGACCGGGTTCGTGGGCCAACGCCACCGCCATCTGCAGCCGCATGCCCATCCCCCGGCTCAGATCGGATATCTTCTTGCCGGGATCGATCCCTCCCCTGGCCAGTTGGGCGGTGTAGATGTCGGAGCGCCAGCGTGGGAAGAAGCGGGCGATCGCGCCGCCCACCTGCCCGGCAGTCCAGACCGGATTGTAAGGTGGGGTGTCGAAAACCACACCAATACGCTCACGTGGCCATGTGGTGACCGTGCCCGAATCTGGATGCACCAGACCCAATGCGCATTTCAGGGTGGTGGTCTTGCCCGACCCATTGGCGCCCACGAAGCCGGTGACATAGCCCTTCTCCACCACCAGGCTCACATCATCCAGCACAAAATCCGGGTACCGCTTGGTCAGGTGGGAAATCTCGACGGGATGCATCATTCCTCCCAGGGAGTCTCGATCAAGGTGTCCAACATCCGATGCAGTTCATCCGATGTCAGGTCGATCACACGCGCGCGGGCCACCGCCGTCCCAAGGGCATCCTCGACCTCGCGGAGCATCTGCTCACGAGCCAACTCCGCATCCCGGGGCAGGACGAAATAGCCCTTGCCGGGAACGTTGATCACGAATCCCTCGGCCACCAGATCGGAATAGGCACGAGTGGTCGTGATCACACTCACCCGCAGATCGCGGGCCAATACCCGAATCGACGGCAAGGCGGCATCGGTTTCCAGCCGGCCGGCCACGATGGCGTCCTTGATCTGCTGCTTTATCTGCTCATAGATCGGCACGCCAGCCGTATTCGAAAGCACAATAGCCAGGGCCACGACACCTCCAACACGTCTGTACATAGACAGTACTTACAGTATGTACAGATGTCAAGCGGTCTGCGCAGTCGGGCGACCATCGGTGCCGTGTTGCGGCAATCGCTGGTCGAGACCGGCAGACCCGATGCGAGTCAACCGGGCCGGCGCGCCCGCAAACCACCGGTCAGCAGTAGTACCGACACCAACACCACCCACATCGGCCAGCTCGCCCAGCCCAGTACACCCGCCTGGAAGGTGTCGATCTGCTGACCCGCCGCGCCCAGGAGCACCTGGAAACCCCCGGCCGCGGCATTGTAGGTGCCATGCCCCAGGGCCGCCTGCCAGACCGAACCGCCTCGCTCAACCAGCCAGGACAGCAGGGCGCCGACCGCCACGCAAGACAGCATCATTGCGGGCACCCCGAGCCCGGGGTTGCTCGGGTAGTTGTAACCCAGCAGAATCACCGGGGCATGCCAACCGGCCCAGATGATCCCCTGGGCCAGCACCGCCCAACCCGGCCCGATCAGTTCGCGCAGCCGGGGGAATAGAAAGCCACGCCAACCAAGTTCCTCCCCAAGGGCCGGAACGCTGTTAAGCACCCCGCCGATCACGATGTTCACCGGCTGGATCAGCTACAACAACCGCACCGGCAGCCCGAGTTCCTCAATCGATTGCCCGGTTCCGGCCAGTTGGGCGGCCAGCGCCTCTCGATATGCCGACATGCCGCCGAGATCCAATTGGAATACTCGGCAGGCGGCACTGAGCAGCAGGGCCAATACGACGATGACCAGCACCGACACCACAGAGATTCCGAGCCAGGCGATCATCCGGGGGGCGCTGGTGGTGGGACGGATCCCGAGTTCTCCCAGCACCGGACGATGTTCCACCAACCGCACCACTACCAGCGCCGCCGTCCCGGGCGTGGCCATCATGATCAGCATCAGCGGCAGGGCCAGCGGGCTTTCCAGCCCCTCCCCTAGCCACAGCGGTAGGCATACCAGCCAGGCCAGCCCGTAGGAAAGCCCGCAGTAGCCGATGACCGCGCCCCAGGAAGCCGACGCCGGCCCGCCGGCCCACCGCGTCCTGCCAGACCCTTCACTCCTGCCCGCGAACCGGCCGCTCATTCTCGGAAGCCTTCCTGGCCACCAGGGTATTCAAGGTGGCCACCGCACGTTCGGCATCGTCAATGGTGACCACCCGGGCCGCCTCGGACCCGCAATCAACCCGGATCGCCGGGCCATGGGAGGTGATGAATCCCCGGGCGCCAGACCGGCCGACCCGCATCCCCCAACCACCGAAATCCCGCAGAGGATCCACCTGGATCACCTCGGCCCCCGAGATCCAGCCCAGATCGACCGTCAACCAGGGAATCACCTTGAGCGCCCGCACCCGCACCCCGCGCTCGTCGATGGTCACCGCGGCGGTCATGGCCGCCGCAAGCCCAGCCATCAGCAGGGTAACCAGCAGCGCTACCCCCGCCATGGACCAGTTTCCGGCCCTGGCGCTCAGCACCGCCGGCACCGCGGTGGCCACGATCCCCACCCCGAAACCGCCCAGCCCGACCGGTGACAGCCGGGTGCGCCCGGTCCAGGCCACGGTGACCCGGTCATCGACCAGCAGCCGGGGGGCATCCGGCGCGATCCCGGGCTCCACCGCAACCCCGGGTGAGCGCCGGCGGAACAGGAAACCCAGCGCGCCCCCCACCAGCAGCCCCGCCACCAGCCCGGCCACGAGCACCCCACCCGGCTGCACCTGGCGGGCCGCCTCGGCGTCCAGATCGACCTGCTGCAACAGGGACCCATTGGACAGGATCGACACGAAGGCGCCCAGCCCGCCGGCCGGCGGCCCCAGGTACCTGCCCTGCCGCGTTACCAGGCCCGTCACGGCAAGCAGGGCGACCAGAACGAAGACGATCAGCGTACTCATTCCCACGGCCATGGGTACCGATGCAAAACCGTCCGCCCGTCCATCGGCGCCCCAATGGGTGACCACCCGCTCGGGCAACCGATGCCGTTGCGACCACACCACGGCTGCACCCCCCAGCGGGCACGCCAGCCCCACCACGAGGCTCACCGTCGCGGCAAGCACACTGCCCCGATCCCGCAGGGGGGTTGCTGACTGGGTCATAGAATCCTCCTAGTGAATGCTTAGATCCTTGGGCTGCGGGGGGCTACGGCGCCCGCCGGTCCAGGCTCGTCCGCCGTGCTGCGGGGGCATGATCGACGACCAGCCGGGATAGCTCTGCCCGGCTGATGCCAAGCCGGTCGGCCTGGTCGATGACGTCACCGATCAGTGAATGCAGTTTCGACACGCCTACCTCGGAGGCGATCACCACCGCTCCCCGGCCGCGGCGCAACTCGATGAGGCCCTCGTCCCGCAGTATCTGGTAGGCGCGCAGCACCGTGTGCAGATTGACCTGGAGACTGCCCGCAAGCTCCTTGGCGGCCGGTAGCCGGTCACCACGCCTCAATTGCTGCTCCGCCAGGGCGCGCCGGACCACTGCAGCAATCTGCTCGTAGAGCGGTTGCGTATCGTACGGATCGACCTGCCACAGCATAGTTCTATAATAACTAGAACAATTGTGGGCTGTCAAACCCCGATCTGCCCGCACCCCGAACCCGGAATCCGCCAGCCTGCCACGCCTGAGCCGCAAGACCGGCTGCCCCGCCCTGGCCGGCGCGATCAACGGCGCCCGGGCGTCATCCCCCGCCCTGGTCCGCTGCCACCTGATTCTGCTCGGCCCAATGCCCCAGATCACCGCCATTGATGGCCTGGGCCATGAGCTCCGGAAAGGCATCCGGGGTGCACCCGAAGGCCGGAATACCCAGTTCGGCCAGGTTGGCCGCCACACTGTCGCTGAACGACGGCGTACCACGGTCGTCCAAGGCGAGTAACACAACCACGCACACCCCGGAACGCTGGAAGGCATTCAGCCGGCGCAGCATCTGCTCCGGGTTGGCGTCATAGAGATCGCTGATCAGCACCAGAATGGTATCGCGCGGCTTGCCGATCAACGTCTCGCAGTAGGCCAGTGCCGGTGAGGTGTCGGTCCCGCCACCAAGCTGGGTGCCGAAGATGACGTCCACCGGATCGGCCAGTTTCTCGGTCAGATCCACCACCGCGGTGTCATAGACCACCATGGAAGTGCGCAGCGCGCGTACCGAGGCCAGTACCGCCGCGAAGATGGCGGCGTAGACCACCGAACCGGCCATCGAACCGGACTGGTCGACACACAGCACGATCTCGCGTTGCACGCTGGGCGCCTTGCGGCCGTAGCCGACGAGTCGTTCGGGCACCACGGTGCGCTTCTCGGGCAGGTAATTCTTCAGATTCGCCCGGATGGTCCGCAGCCAGTCGATATCCCCCGGCCGCGGACGATTGGTGCGAGCGGCCCGGTTCAGTGCCCCGCGAACCGCCTGGATGGTCTTGTCGGCCAGCCTCTCCTCAACCTGCTTGACCACCTTGGCCACCACCTGACGGGCGGTGGCCTTAGACTTCTCGGGAATCACCCTGGACAGCCCGGCCAGCGTGGCGACCAGGTTCACATCGGCCTCGACACCCTCCAGCACCTCCGGTTCCAACAGCAGTTGACGCAGCCCCAGTCTCTCGATGGCATCGGCCTGCATCACCCGAACCACCCGGGACGGAAAGTAGCTGCGGATATCTCCCAGCCAGCGGGCCACCGAAGGGGCGGACGCCCCCAGCCCGGCCTTGCGCCGGCCTTCGCTCCCGCTCCCCCCACGATCACCCGGATTGTAGAGAGCAGCCAGTACATCGTCCATACGCTGCTGGGCCGTGGTGAGGGTGGTCTGGATGCCCACTGCATTGGCACCAAGCAGCAACCGCCACCGCTGCTCGGGGGTGGCCAGAGCGAGTTCTTCGTCTTCGTCAGCCATCGCGACGGCCTCCCAGGATGAGTTCGATGGTGGCCAGCAGCGGCTCATCGGCGGCACCGAGCCGGATGACCTCCTCCGCTTCGGCTTCCTCGGTGCCCAGTCGCCGCACGGCACCCGCCACCTGCCGGCGAGCCGCCAGGTCCAGCTGTCCGAAGGCCCGGCGTAGAATCGGTAGCACGTCGACGAACGCCCGGCCGTTGATGCCCCGCAGCCACTCGTCCACGATGCCCAGCAACTTGCGGTCCAGCACCAACAGCATTGGATTGCCCGCCAGGAAACTCTCCAGCCAGTAGGCCTGCTCATCGGGGGCCGTGCCGATCGACAGGGTCCGGCTGAGCCGGCCGGCTGCGGCGGAACTGTCGATCTGGCCGCCATCCAGCAGGATGCGGGTTACCCGGCCCGCGATCGTGCCCGGTACCGTATGCCGATTCAGCAACTGGGTGAGTGCGCTGACCCATAGCCGCTGGTCGTCCTCGGCAAGCAGGGCAATGACAGTCTGCACGGCATCGATGTCGGCGCGCACGGTGGCGGCCGCCTCGGCAGCCAGACCCGAAGCCGCCGCCGGCAGGCCGGCACAGGCCCGGGCCAGCACCTGCCGGGCGATGACCGCCAACCTGGTCGTGTCGGTGCCTCGCACGTCCCCGTAACGCTGCGAACGGGCGAGCGGCGGCAGGGTGCGCAGCAACTGACCGATATCGGCCTCATGGGCCGCGAACTCATCGAGCCGGGCCAGCAGCTCGGGCAGTACCTCCCCCAGGTCGGCGTGCAGAGCACGCTCGACCGCCTCGGTCACCTTGGCTAGGCTGTCGCCCTGAGCCAGCAGGGCCGCACCGGCCGCCGCAGCCACCGTGGTACCGAACCGGGCGGCCTCGATGACCGCCACCTGGTATTCGGGATCCCAGGCCAACTCCCAGCCCTCCTTGAAGGTGCCCTTCCCGCCGATGTGGACCGCACTGCCCCAGTCAATGCCCAGGATGCGCAACCGGGCCAGGAACTGCGATTTGGCCAGATCATTCGGCTTGCGCAGATCGAGCCGGATGGTTCTGGCCGTGGCCTCGAACTTGAGCCGCAGCCGCCTGGCGGTGGCCCGCAGATCGGCGTCCAGGGGCACCGTGGGCACCCCCTCGGGCACCGCACCGAGCAGTTCCCCGACCACCACCTCGCGGGTGGCCAGGGCGTGGCTGACCGCGTCTCCCTCGCACAGCACCGACCAGGTGGCCTCCTGCACCTCATCCAGCCCCGGCAGCGGACGACCGCGCAGCACAGCCAGCGTCTCAGCCAACCGGACCGCCTCGATGAGGTGTGCGGTGGAAATCGGCAGATCCGCTGCCCGCAGCGCCCCGGCCACCTTGGTGAACCAGGAAATGGTGGGTTGACCATGCGTATTGAACAGGTGATGATACCAGCCGGGCGAATCGATCCCCGCACCATAGCCGGAACGCAGCGCCAGCCGTCCATGCGTCCACGGCGCCCAGGTCAATTCCGTCTTGATCTTCGGCAAACCCCTGAGCAGCGCGCTGTCCTCGGCGATCCCGGGAGACTTCCCACTCAGGGCGGGGGCATGCCAGGCCCCGCAGACCACCGCGATGCGCCGGTGCCCGGCCCGCCGAGCGGCCCGCAGGACCTTGCGCATGTGCGCCTCCCGCTGCAGGGTGAACCGGTCCTCCTCACCCTTCACCCGGCGCAATTCGGTCATCGCCTCGGCGAGCGCATCGAAGGGATCGGCCGGCTCCGCACCGGCACCGGGGAACTCGATGGTGTCCTCCCACCAGGCCTCCGGGTCGTCATAGCCGGCCGCCCGGGCGAGCAGCGCGATCGGATCGTTGCGGATCTCCGCACCCGGCTCACCGTCCGGTTCCGGCTCCGGGCTCCCATCATCTGGATCATTCCCGCCCGGTTCGGCGCCCACCTGCCCCCGATCCGGCGCGACCGGCGCTGCCGGCTGCGCGTCGTCCCCGGCCGGGACCCGCTCCTTCGCCGCGGGGGTCAGCACATTGCCGCTGGGCAGATCCATGAATCGCACCGGCACTCCGGCCTGCCCGGCCCAGCGCAGCGCCTGCCATTCCGGCGAGAACACCGCCAGCGGCCAGAAGGCCGCCCGGCCCGGATCCTCCACCGACCAGGCCAGCAGCGCCACCGGCGGGGCCATCTCGGCATGGGACACCCATTTGACCAGCCCGTCGGCGTCCGCCGGCCCCTCGATGAGCACGCAATCGGGCTGGTAGTCCGCCAGTACGCGCTGTACCGCCCGCGCCGATCCGGGACCATGATGACGCACCCCCAGCACCCGGACCGGCGGCGCGGGTTTCGCGGCAGGCCCGGGCGCGGCTGCAGCCGTCGCCGGTTCAGCAGTCATTCCGGCGTCCTCAGCCCGCAACCTCGCGGCAGGCCCGGTAGAAGTCCTGCCAGCCCTTGCGATCACGCACCACGGTTTCCAGGTACTCGCCCCATACCACCTGATCGGAGACCGGATCCTTGACCACCGCCCCGGTGATCCCGGCCGCCACGTCGCTGGCCTTCAGATCGCCGTCGCCGAAATGAGTGGCCAGGGTCATGCCATTGGTGATCACGCTGATCGCCTCCGCGGTCGACAGCGTCCCCGAGGGTGTCTTCACCTTGATCCGCCCATCGGTGGTCTGGCCCTCCCGCAGTTCCCGGAAGACCCTAACCACCCGGCGGATCTCGGACAGCGTCGAATCCATCCTCGGCAATTGCAGGGACGAGGCCATATCCCCCACCCGCCGGGTAACGATCGCAATCTCATCCTTCTCGCTGCTCGGCAAGGGCAGGACCACCGTATTGAATCGACGCCGCAGGGCGCTCGACAGATCGTTCACGCCCCGGTCCCGGTCATTGGCGGTCGCGATCACATTGAACCCGCGGGCCGCCTGCACCTCGGTACCCAACTCGGGAACCGGCAGGGTCTTCTCGCTCAGCACCGTGATCAACCCGTCCTGCACATCGGAGGGCATCCGGGTGAGTTCCTCGATGCGGGCAATCGACCCGCGTTGCATGGCGACCATGATGGGGGACGCCACCAGGGCCTCCGGGGATGGTCCCTCGGCCAGCAGCCGGGCATAGTTCCACCCATAGCGCACCGCCTCTTCGGTGGTGCCCGCGGTGCCCTGCACCAGCATGGTGGAGTTGCCGGCGATGGCCGCGGCCAGGTGCTCCGAGACCCACGACTTGGCGGTGCCCGGCACCCCCAGCAGCAGCAACGCCCGATCGGTCGCCAGGGTCGCCACCGCGATCTCCATCAATCGGCGGTTGCCGACATATTTGGCACTGATCTTTGTGCCGTCACCGGCCTGGCCACCCATCAGATAGGTGACCACCGCCCACGGCGACAATTGCCAGTTCTCCGGTCGCTGCCGGTCGTCGGACGCGGCGAGCGCGGCGAGTTCGGCGGCGTACTGCTGTTCGGCGTGCGGACGCAGCACCTGGGTGATCTCGGTCATCTCTGCTCCTCGGGTGCGATGAAAACGGGCCGGTCGGGGTTCTCGGTGCTGGATGAGGGCGCGGTGTACGAGAACGGCTCGGCAAGAGCCGCACCGAAGTGGGCAAGCTGTTCGAGACGATTCGCCCGCTGCGTCAGCAACTGGGCGATCCGGTGGTGGCGTTCCGGCACCGCCGCCGCCATGGCCCGCAGCCGGGCTACCAGGGGAACGGTGTCATTGGCGGCATAACTCTGCCGGTCAAGCAGCTTCAGGGTGGCTTCGGCGGCATTCTGAACCACAAAGCTGTGCTTCTCGACTTTCAGCCAACCCGCCAGATTGATCAACAGCTGTTCCATGGCTCCGAGGGTGACCGGAACCCTGATATGTTCCAGCGCCTCGGTGGCAGCATGGCGAGTCATGCCGGCCAGGTTCGCGCGCAGCCAGCGATCCATCTGGGCCTCGTCCAGCAGATCAAGCATCGTCCCCGGCGCCAGTTTCGCGCCCTTGCGCCGATGGGTCACCATGAGCAGGATCTCCGCCGCCCGGGAGTCACCATGGGCGGCGATCGCCCGGGTGAGCGAGCCCAGCAGGTCATTGAACTCCGGCAGCCGGCAGCAGGCGGTCACGAATTCCTGGAAGTTGAGGCCCACCAGTTCCAGCCATCTTCCCGGATGGATCAGTTCGAACAGGTGGCACACGCGTTGGGTGGCGCGGCTGTGCTCCTTGAGATCGCTCGGATAGCCATCCCGCCTGGTCTCGGTGGTCTGCTCGATCGGCATCAACGTCAAGGCTGGTCCCCTGGAATCCCGGCCGCCCTGGACATGGCTGCGGGCCAACGCCTCGGCTCTACGGGTCACACCGCTATCGGGCAGCCGCATGGCGATCTTCAAGGCCGCCGACTTGACCATATCCGACTTGTCAGCGAGTAGGCGCTCCAGCAATTCGTCATCCTGCGGGCCGAGGCCAATCTGCAGGGTCTGGACGAACAGCACCCGGTCGCTCGCCTTCTCCTTGCGGAAGGACTTGTCGGCGAGCAGTTCGCGGGCCTGCTCGGGAGCCAGCCGGCGCAATTCGCGCAGGTAGTCGATGCGGTCATCCCGGTGCCCGATACGCCAGATCGCGGGGTCCGGCAGCGGCTGCGCCCCGGCGGCGGATTCCAGATCGGCCCCGACGCCGGCCGATGATCCGGCTGCGGCCCGCCCGGCCAGCCGGGCCAGGTGCTGCCGCTCGTCCGGCATGAGATCCAGGATCGCCAGGTCGCGAGGCCCCAACAACCTGGTCAGCACCAGGCCGTCGTCCCGCCGGCCGAACAGTTCGAGCAGATCCACCAGCAATTCGTCCGGCAATGCCACCCGATTGCCCCGTAGCCGGGCAAGCTCGGTCAGCATGCCCACCAGGGTCTCCGGTTCGGCCGGCTGGAACTCATTGACCGCCCGGGAAAGCATGCTCGCCGGCAGCCCCGACAGCACCGGGCGGGTTTCGCAAGGTATCTCGATCGTCTCGCCAGCCGATTCGACCGGCAACCGGGCGGCCCGCAGCAAGGCCCAGGCGGCGGCCGCGTCCAGGGCTAGATCCTGGCCGGTGGTGGATTCCCCGCCACCGAGTGCCGCCCGTATCTCGCCCGGCAGCATGCCCACCGAAACCGGCCGCAGGCTGGTGCCAAGCATGCAACTGGTGACCAATGCCTCGTGGGTCATAGCACCCTCACCTTGCCATCCACGACCACCGCAGTGGGCCGCAACCCATCGGTCGACAATTCGCCGCACACCACCATCGGGCGGCCGAGGGAATAGGCGGCCGCGCGCAGGCCACCCCCGCACAGCGGCAGCCGGTCGGCGCCATCCGAGATGGCGAATCGCCGCCCGGCCCGCCGCACCACCTGCCCGGCCAGGCATACCGGCCAGCTATCCAGCCAGGGATCGGCGCTCAACACCTCGCGCCACTGCCGGCGGGCACCGGCAACATCCAGGGGCGTACTCGGCACCCACCGGTCGATCTCGATCACATCGTCGCTGCGTTGACCGACGGCGGCCCGCAGCCTGGGATCACCGGGATGGAAATGCAGGGTGGCTGCCACCTCGGTTCCCGGCAACAGGTTGGATTGCAGCGCGGCACCTCCGGCTGCGAAGAACAGCACCGCGGCCGGCCGATTGGTCTGGCGACCCCATAGCCATACCCGGCGCACCGATACCTTATCCTCCTGGGAGTCCCGCATACCGAGCACCAGCCAACGATCGGCCACCCCCGGCTGGCCTGCGATGATGTCTTCTGCCCGGGTGGTGAACCCAATGTGCCGCCGGATATTGGCCACCATGCCCGCTGGCAGTTCCGCACGACGCTGCCAGCCCCGGATCAGCAGCCGCAACCGACCGAACTCATCGACCAACCGGGTCTGCGATTTCAGGTCGCCCCTGGCCTGTACCGACAGGTTGAGCAGCCGGGTGGCGACCGCCGGGGCCTGGGCATCGACCAACCGGGTCGCTACCCGAGCGCATTCTTCGCGCAGGGCCCCGGAATCGACCGCCAGGCCCTGGCCGATCTGGTCGCCCAGCCATCGATCCAGCTCGGCCAGCCCATCATCGACCCGCCGCTCCCGTTGGGCGGCCCGCTCCGCCGCCTGCTCGGCAGCCGCCCGCCGCTGTTCGGGGGTGCGGGTTTCCTCCTCTGACGCAATGGGCTGCCTGCGGGCCTCCCGGGCGGCCCGGGCGGCAGCCCATTCGGCGGCAAACCCGGCGATCCCGGTGGTCTCGTCCACCTTGCCTTCCGCCCACAGCAGCAGCAACCCGACCGCATGTTTGCACGGGAACTTGCGGGACGGGCAGGAGCACTTGTAGACCGGACCGGCCACATCAACCGAAACCTGATAGGGCTTGGCCCCCGACCCCTGGCATTTCCCCCACAACAGATTGCCGGCGGCACCGACCTCGCGCCACGGGGTGGGGGTCGCCAGTTTGCGGCCAGCCCTCTGCACCTGGGAGTCCGGCGCGGCCGCCATGACCCGACTAACCGACCAACGCCCCGACACGCCAATCAGGCTAGCGCACCGCGATCACGCCACGGGGCCCACCGCAGCAAACCAATCGATCCGGTCTCCGGGGCCGGCCGGGGCCCTGAGCAGGCCAGAACGCCTAGGGAAACCCGGCACCTGCATGGCCGGGCCGCCGGCGATCGGGCAGACTGGTGGCCAGCGGCCGGGTCGCCGGCTACGAACCCGGCGGCCAGACACCTGAGATACACCTGGCCATCCGCTGGCGACCGGTGCCGGACGTCCCCCGAAGCCAAGCAGGATGAGGGAAAGGAAATCCCATGAACGACCCGCGGCCGACCCACCGGCTGATCCAACTGAGCGACCTGCACCTGACCGAGCGCGGCACCCCGCTGCATGGCGTACTGGATTGTGAAGCCCAGCTGCGGGCCGCCTTCGACCGGGTGGCTGCCAGCGCCCTGCCCGTGGATGCCTTCCTCGCGAGCGGGGACCTGGCCGATGGCAACACCCCGGATGCCTATCGCCGGCTGCGAGCCATCTTCGACGAACAGGCCCGGCGTTTCGGTGCGCCGATTCTCATCGGGGCCGGCAACCATGACGTACGCGGCCCGATCAACAGGTACCTGCTGGATCGGGCAACCGGCGACACCGAAATCGATCAGGTACACGTCATCAACGGCCTGCGGGTCATCAATATCGACTCATCGGTGCCCAACGCCGGCCACGGCGAGCTCACCGCCACCCAACTCGACTGGTTGGCCGAGGTACTGCGCTCGCCCGCCGCGGCCGGCTCCATCCTGGTGATCCACCATCCCCCGGCACCCTCGGCCACCCCGTTACTTACCCTGGTCGGGCTGCGGAACACTGCCGGACTACGCCAGATCCTGACCGGCAGCGATGTGCGGCTCATCGTATCCGGCCACTGGCATATTGCCAGCCACACCACATTCGCCGGGATCCCGCTGCATATCGGCGGTGCGCTAGCCTACGCCGCCGATCCATTGGCAGCCGGCGGGATCTATCGCGGCACGACCAAGGGACAGTCGTTCAGCATGCTGGAGGTGTTCGAGGACTGTATCCTGGCCACTTCGGTGCCGCTGGCCAGCCACCCCACACTATACGAGACCGACACCGAGCAAGTGCTAACGGCGCTGGCCGGACCGGACACCGGAGCCGGCCCGCACGTCGCCGGGCACCTCCGGTGACGACCCGGGCCGACACGGTACCCCCGACGGGCCTCGAACCCGTACTGTAGCGGGTTTAAGCCGCCTGCCTCTACCGATTGGGCTACGGGGGCGTATCGGATCCCCACCCCCTCAGCCTAACCGCTGCCCCCTGCCCTCTTCGAAGATCGAATGGGCGATTCCGTCCAGGATATCGGTCTCGCTGACCTGTAGATCCACGCCAACCCGCCCGGCCACCTCGGCCACGATCAGGGCGCCGGAAGCCAGCACCCGCGCCCGATCGGGGGCCACCGGGCCCAACGCAGCCACCTCGCTGGCGGTCATGGCCAGCAACCGGTCCGCCAGTTCCGCGACCTGGGCCACCGTCATCCGCGAGGCATGCACCCGCTTCCGGTCGTAACCGGTCAACCCCAAGTTGACTGCCGCCATCGAGGTCACGGTCCCCGCCACCCCGATGAAGCTGCCCACCCGGTCCAGCCCCACCGCGGCGGTGTCCAGCAGCCGGTTCACCACGGCCCGGGCCGCAGCGATCTGATCGGCGGTGGGCGGATCGGCCAACAGCTTGCCCTCCCGCAACCGGCGCGAGCCGATATCCAGGCTCACCGCCTCGTACACCCGGCCCGAGGCATCGCCCCGCACCAGTTCGGTCGAGCCGCCACCCGAATCCATCACCAGCACCGCGCCGGGCCCACCCAGATCCGCCCCGGCCAACGCGCCGCCGAAGGACAACCGGGCCTCCTCGTCGCCGGAAATCAGTTCGGCCCGGATCCCCAACCGCTGGGTCACCCCGGCAAAAAACTCATCCCGATTGGCGGCATCCCGGGCCGCCGATGTCGCCACAAACCTGACCCGGCCGGCATCGTGGCGGACGATCAGCGAACGGTACTCGTCGATCGCGGCCCACGCCCGGGCCATCGCCTCGGGAGCAAACCGACCGCTCACCGATACCCCCTGTCCGAGCCCCACGAACCGCAACTGACGGTTCAGCTCGACCAGCCGGCCATCGCCGGTCCGCCCGGCGATCAGCAGGCGCAAGGTATTGGTGCCGGCATCCAGCGCGGCCACCACATCAGTCAACGTCATCCCCCTCAATACGCGCGCAAGGCTCGGCCCAGAACTCCCCCAATAGGCCCAGCACCTCGTCACCCACCGGATTAACCCCGGGACCGGCGGCCAGCGCATGCCCGACCAAGGCATGCAGGCATTTCACCCGCGCCGGCATACCGCCCGCGCTGACACCGGCGATCTCGGGCACCGGATCACCCAATCGTGCGGCCAACCGGTCACGGTCGGCTAGGTACATCTCATGGGCCGCCCGGTAACGCCCGGCGAGACCGGCATCGACAGCCAGCCGGGCATTGAACTCGGCCATCAATCCGCCCGCCTCCAGCCGGGAACACCCGGCGACCGCTCGCGAACAGGTCAAATAGTAGGTGGTGGGGAAAGGCGGGCCACCATTCGGTAGCCGCGGCTGGGTGGTCAGCACCCCAGGCCGGCCGCACGGGCAACGCCAGGCCACCTCGACCACGCCCCGCACCTCCCGCCCAAGCTGAGCCTCCACGGCCTTACGATCACGCGGAGTGAAGGGGTCAACGGCGGGCATATCCGAAATCATCCCACGCCGGCCGCGTCAGACCAACGCCATTCAACGCGTCGGCGATGCGCTGGGCATGGCCGAGGGCTGCGCCGGGCTGCCGGACGCCGGCCGATCGTCCCCGGCGGGATCATCGGCAGCCCGGACGCTGCCCCAGATCCGATCCCACCAGGCTGCCTGCTGCTCGTCCTCCGGTAACCTGCCGACCCCGATCTGCTGGCCACCGCCATAGGGCTGGCCATCCGGGCCGATCACCCGGAAACCGGTCTCACCGGGCAGCACCCAACCCAGACGTTCCCTAGCCTGGATCTTGACGTATTCGGGATCCTCCCAGCGAGCGATTTCATCCTCAAGGGTATCGATCGCCTTTTCGTGAGCCCGGATCTGCTCCTTGGTCTGCGCAATCTGGTATTGCTGGTTGAAGTAGACCCGCAGAGTGGTCATATAGCTGACCAGTAGCACTATCAGCACCACCACCAGGACGAAAGCCCGTTGAGTCAACCCCAACCCCCGACGCAGCCCGGCCGGCAACAGGGGGGCCTCGCTGCGCGTCGATTCCGGCTTCCCGGTCTCCTGGGCCGGCCCGCGGGTGCGCGGCCTGGTAGCGCGCCGCGCCGGCCGGGCGGCGGTGCGGGACCCCGGGGTGTCGGTTCGACGTGCCGATGACCGTCCCCCACGACTCGACTCTGCGGCCACCGCTGCTCCCTTCGGCCAGAACCCATTGCGCGATGCAAGTCCATCATGGGGCACCAACCGGGCCGTCCCCGCACCGAAACGCGGAGGCGGCCCGGTGAGGCCCGGTCAACGGGCC
Organism: uncultured Propionibacterium sp.; assembly: GCA_938036835.1. Taxonomy (GTDB): domain Bacteria; phylum Actinomycetota; class Actinomycetes; order Propionibacteriales; family Propionibacteriaceae; genus Brooklawnia. The sequence continues at coordinate 10,532 of CALHWB010000016.1, read as the reverse complement.
GGGCTCAGGCCCACTTGGCGGTGTCGAAACGCGGGAAAGCCGACACGCCGGCGTACACGCCGGACTCGTCGAGTTCCTGCTCGATACGGCTCAACTGGTTGTACTTGGCCACCCGCTCACCGCGCGCCGGGGCACCCGACTTGATCTGCCCGCAGCCCAAGGCCACCGCCAGATCGGCGATCGTGGTGTCCTCGGTCTCGCCCGACCGATGGCTCATCATGGTCCGGTAGCCATTGCGATGCGCCAAGCTCACCGCATCGATGGTCTCGGTCAGCGAGCCGATCTGGTTCACCTTAACCAGCAGCGCATTCGCCGAACCGGCATCGATACCCCGCTGCAACCGATCGACGTTGGTGACGAAAAAGTCATCGCCCACCAACTGCACCTTGCCGCCAAGCCTCTGGGTAATGACGTTCCAGCCCTCCCAGTCCTCCTCGTTCAGCGGATCCTCGATCGACACCAGCGGGTAGTCGGCCACCAGCTTCTCGTAGTATTCGATCATCTCGGCGCTAGAAAGCTGTTTGCCCTCGAAATCGTACTTGCCGTCGGCGTAGAACTCCGAGGCGGCCACATCCAGCGCCAGCGCGACGTCCTTGCCCGGCTTATAGCCGGCCTTCTTGATGGCCTCCTCGATCAGATCAAGAGCCTCCCTGTTCGAATCGAGATTCGGCGCGAAACCGCCCTCATCGCCCAATCCGGTAGCCAGCTTGCGCTCCTTGAGCACCGACTTGAGCGCATGGTAGACCTCCGCACCGACCCGCATGGCCTCGGCGAAGGAATCGGCGCCGATGGGAGCGATCATGAACTCCTGGATATCGACATTGGAATCGGCATGGGCACCACCATTCAGGATGTTCATCATCGGTACCGGCAGGATGTTGGCCGTCGGGCCACCGATGTACTTGTAAAGAGGCAGTTCGGCCGACTCGGCTGCGGCCCGGGCCACTGCCAGCGACACCCCCAGGATCGCGTTGGCGCCCAGCTTCGACTTGTTCGGGGTGCCGTCCAAGGCGATCATCACCTCGTCCAGGCCGCGCTGGTCGGTGGCGTCCAGCCCGACGACCTCCTTGCAGATGTTCTCATTCACGTGATCGACGGCCTGTAGGACGCCTTTGCCCCCGAAACGGGCCTTGTCGCCGTCGCGCAACTCGACGGCCTCGAAGGCGCCGGTGGAGGCGCCCGACGGAACCGCGGCGAGCGCGAACGAACCGTCGTCCAGCAGCGCCTCGACCTCAATGGTAGGGTTGCCGCGCGAGTCAAGGATCTCACGGGCCTCGATGTATTCGATGAGTGCCACGGGTTGTTGCCCTTCCTTTGTCGGACTGAGTGGATCTGTGCTTGTCCGGCCCCAGCCTATCGGGCTATTCGCCGGCGAAGGCCGGCAGCGCACAAGTTGATTCAGGAGTCCTGGCCGGTTTCGATCGCCCGGATCTGCTCGACCAGCCGGCGCAACGCGTCCCGGGTGGCCTGGTCGGCGTCCACCCCGCTGGCCTGGGCACGTTGAACGAGGAGCAGGATGGCCTGTCCCACCTGGTCGGCGGTGATCGGGGTATCGTCCAGATCGATCCCGACCCGCAGGTGCCGGCTGCGCGCCACCACCTTCTGTACCGCTGCCAATGTGGCCAAGGACTCCGGGATGCCGTCCAAGGCCGACCGGCGCCGCTTCTCCACCCGTTTCGCCTGCTCCCAGCTGCTGCGGATGTCGCCAGGGGCCGGCTGGTCGGCGAACACCCAGGGATGACGCAGCTCAAGCTTGTCGCAGATCCCGGCGGCCACCTCGTCGATGTCGAACCGGCCCTCGGTACGAGCGATCTCGGCATGGAAATAGACCTGCATCAGCAGGTCACCCAGTTCCTCGCGCAGATCATCGTCGCCGCCGGCCTCGATGGCGTCCACCACCTCGGCGGTTTCCTCGATCAGGTGGCGTACCAGGCTGCGATGGGTCTGCTCGGCATCCCAGGGGCATTCGGCACGCAGCCGGGCCATCACCTCGACCAGACGCTGCAGTTGGGGTGCGGGTTCGCCCATGGCTCAGCTACGGTCCCCCAGTTCCGATAGCCCGCCCCAGAAATCCGGTTCCTGGCGGTCCGGCAACCAGGTACCGTAGCGCGGGTTGAGCAGTACCTGATTGTGCTCCAGATAGTCGCCTGTGCGGCTGCCCAGGGAAAGCATCAGCACCTGATGCTGGGCGAGACCGAGCGCGGCATCCCGGCAGACCTGGTTCTCCAGCACGCGAGACAACTTCGGCTGGGCGAGCAGATAGCCGACCAGCTGCCCCTCATCGGGACGATCGGCCGGGTGCTCGGCCAGATACTGCTCGCTCATCTCCTTGATGACGGCCCACAACACCATATCCAAACGCAGTTCCCCGGCCCGATGGCCCAGGGTTTCCGAGCATGCCTCGGCGGCCTGGACAACCTGCGAGTCGGGGATCTCGACACCGTTGACGATCGCAGCGGTACTGCCTGCATGGGCGCACCCGGCGAGCAACCAAACCCCCAGCACCGGAACCATCAGCCTGCGCAGCAACCTGCCCATCGGGATCCCGCCCCTTCCATCAGTCGGCGCGCCGCCGGTGGACACGCATGCAGCTATGCTACTCGCCGACCGCCGGATCGGCGAAGACGGCCTGCACGACACCCGCGGCCCAGTCCAGCAACGGCAACCCGGTCACCGGTTCGCCCGGCACCGCCGCAGCCCGCGGCCGCGGAATCAGCACCACATTGGCGGCGTCCTTCAGCAGGCTACCCGGATACACCCGTCGCAGTCGCAGCTGCCGGGATTCGGGCAGGTCCAGCCGCGTCCCATCGGGCTGCACCCGCCCATTCACCGGCCCGAACCGAATGTAGTTGCCCTGGGTCATCACCTCGCCGAGCCCCACCGTCCGGCAGGCCAACCGGAACCCGGCCACCTTCAACAATGCCTTGGTGGCCTCGGGAAGCGGCCCATAACGGTCCAGCAGTTCGGCGTCGATGGCCTCGATATCGGCGGTATTGCGCACCTCGGCCAGCCGACGGTACATCTCCAGCCGGAGCCGCTCCGATTCGACATAGCCGGTGGGTAGGTGGGCGTCCACGGGCAACTCGATACGCATCTCGGGCTGTTCCTCGACCGCGGTCTCGCCCCGGAACTCGCCAACCGCCTCCCCCACCAACCGGATGTACAGATCGAACCCGACATCGGCGATATGCCCCGATTGCTCGGCACCCAGCAGATTGCCGGCCCCCCGGATCTCCAGATCCCGCATCGCGATCGCCATGCCGGCCCCCAGATCGGAGTTCGCCGCCAATGCCGCCAGCCGATCGTGGGCGGTGGCGGTCAACGGTTTCTCGGTCGGATACAGGAAATAGGCATAGCCCCGCTCACGCGAGCGGCCCACCCGGCCGCGCAACTGGTGCAGCTGCGACAGGCCCATCCGGTCGGCGCGGTCCACGATCAAGGTATTGGCGGTGGAGACATCCAATCCAGCCTCCACGATTGTGGTGCAGACCAGCACATCGGCGCGCCGTTCGAAGAAGTCCAGCATCACCTGCTCCAGGGTGCGCTCCGACATCTGGCCGTGCGCGGTCACCACCCGCGCCTCGGGCACCGCCTCCCGGAGCCGGGCAGCGATCCGCTCGATATCCGAGACCCGGTTGTGGACGAAGAAGACCTGGCCTTCGCGAGCCAATTCACGTCGGATCGCGGCGGTCACCTGGCCCTCGTCGTAGGGCCCGACGAAGGTGAGCACCGGGTGGCGTTCCTCGGGTGGGGTGGCGATGGTTGACATCTCGCGAATCCCGGTGATCGCCATCTCCAGGGTGCGCGGAATCGGGGTTGCGCTCATGGACAGCACATCGACATTGACCCGCAGCTTCTTCAGGGTCTCCTTGTGCTCGACCCCGAAACGTTGCTCCTCATCGATGATCACCAGCCCAAGATCCTTGAATCTCACCTGCTCACCGAACAGCCGATGGGTACCGATCACCACATCGATACGTCCCGAAGCCAGCCCGTCCATGGTCTGGGCGATCTCGGTGTCGGTCTGGAAGCGGCTCAACTGTGCCACGCTGACCGGGAACCCGGCATAGCGGGCGGCGAAGGTGGCGGTGTGCTGGGTCACCAACAGCGTGGTAGGCACCAGCACCGCCACCTGCTTGCCGTCCTGCACCGCCTTGAACGCGGCCCGAACGGCGATCTCGGTCTTGCCGTAGCCGACGTCTCCGCTGATCAGCCGGTCCATCGGGACGATGCGCTCCATATCGGCCTTGACATCGTTGATCGCCGCGAGCTGATCGGGGGTCTCCACATGGGCGAAGGTGTCTTCGAGTTCGCGCTGCCAGACCGTGTCGGCACCGAAAGCATGCCCCCGGGTGGCCTGCCGGGCGGCATAGAGCTTGATCAGTTCCGCAGCGATCTCCCGGATAGCCTTGCGGGCCCGCGATTTACGGGCCTTCCAATCGGCCCCGCCCATCCGGTCGAGCTGGGGATCCTCTCCCCCCACATAGCGAGAAACCTCATCGAGTTGATCCATCGGCACATAAAGCCGATCCCGTGGCTGGCCACGCCTGCTGGGGGCATACTCCAACACCAGGTATTCCCTGGTCGCGCCGGCCACGGTGCGGGTGACCATCTCTACATAGCGGCCCACCCCGTGCTGCTCGTGCACCAGCGCATCGCCTGGCTTCAGTTCCAGGGGGACGATCTGGTTGCGCCGCCGGCTGGGCAACCGGCGCGCAACCCGTTCGGTGATGGTGCCGCTGATGTCCCCCGCGGCGTGCACCACGAGCCGGATCGCCGTCGCCCGGAAGCCATGCCGCAGACCACTGCGGAAAACCTGCACCACCGGGCCTGCCGGCGGTCCGGTCAACTCGCCGGTCATCCGGCAGGCCAGGTCGTGCTCGCCGAGCAGCTCAGCCAGCCGGCTGGCCTGGCCCGCACCCTCCACGCTCAACAGCACCTGCCAGCCAGCGGTCACATCGGTGTGCAATTGCCCGAGGAAGGCCTCGATATCCCCATGCCAGTCGGGGGTCCCCTGCAGTTCGAGGATTCGGCTGGGCACCCCCGCCAGCCGGGGATCGATCTCGGCGCGATCGGGAGCCGGCCCGCTAGCGAAGGACGACAACGACCACCAGCCCTGCCCGCGTTCCAGGGCATGCCGGCGCACCTCGCCCAATCGGCGGTAGGCACTGGGACCCAGATCGATTGGCGCCCGGCCCCCGGCAGCGGCCGCCACCCAGCCGGCCCGCAGGAACTCCTGGCTGGTGCGCACCAGATCCTCGGCCCGGCCGTGCACCAATTCAGGATCGTTCACCAGCACCAGCGCATCGGCGGGTAGCACATCCACCAGCAGTTCCAGCCCGTCTACCAGAGCCGGAATCAGCGCCTCCATACCCTCGGTGGCCTGCCCCTGGGCGATCCGGGTCAGCAGTTCGGCCAGCTCGGGGTGATCGCCGGTCAAGGCCGCGGCCCGGTCACGTACCCGCTTCGTGATCAGCAACTCCCGGCAGGGTCCGGCGGTCACCGTGGCCAGGGTACGTTCGGTGGACCGCTGATCGGCTACCTGGAAGTAGGTGATCTCCTCCACGTCGTCGCCAAGGAGATCCACCCGCACCGGATGCTCGGCGGTCGGCGGAAAAATATCAACTATGCCACCGCGCATCGCGAACTCGCCGCGGCGTTCCACCAGATCGACCCGCTGATAGGCGGCAGCCACCAGGTCGGCGGCAAGCCGGTCCAGCGGGTACTCGCCGCCACGGGTCACGGTGACCGGGCGCAACTCGGCCAGCCCGGCCACCTGGGGCTGGAGCAGCGAGCGCACCGGGGCGACCACGACCCGGGGAGCCGGCGACTCGGCACGGCCCTGCAACCGCCGCAGCACCGCCAGCCGGCGTCCCACCGTGTCCGATCGGGGGCTCAACCGTTCATGCGGCAGGGTTTCCCAGGCTGGGTAGTAGGCCACCTGGTCTTCGGTGAGCAGCGACTGCAACGCCGCGGTCAGCAGCTCGGCCTCCCGGAAAGTGGATGTGACCAGCAGGAATATCCGATCCGTCGCGTCCACCAGGGTCGCGATCAGGGCCGGACGGGCCGCCGGGGGACAGATCAGGTCGTACGCCGCCAGTCCGGACCGGGCCGCGGAGATGGTTGCTTCGATGCCGCCATCGGCGGCCAGGGTATCGAACAGACCCGCAAGACTCACCCCACCAGCTTAAGGGCTGGGAAACGACCACCAGCACCACCCGCACCGTGCTGGCTACGGCATCCCCCGGCTGGCGCATTGCCAGCAAGCATCCGACGGATACCGGCGGAGCCGCCCCATCCCGGTGCCCGATGCCATGGCAGCCGATTCGCAACTAGGTATCCGGGTCAACCGTTAAACCGATTCTGGGCGGCCGTCAAACCCTGCCGGATCAGCGTCTCGCAGGCATCGGCCGCCCGGCCCACTTCAAGGAGGTACTCTTCCCGGAGCGTCCCCGGGATCTGGGCCAGCACATAGTCGGCGGCCGGCTGCCGCCCCGGCGGGCGCCCGATGCCGAGGCGCACACGATAGAAATCGCCGGTGCGCAGGTGGGCTCGGATCGACCTCAAGCCATTGTGCCCGTTGTCGCCGCCACCGAACTTCAACCGCAGGCGGCCCAACTCCAGATCCAGCTCGTCATGGACGATCACGATGCGGTCCGTCGACAACCGATAGCAGGCCGCCAGCCTGCCGACGGCCTGCCCGGATTCGTTCATGAAGGTGCGCGGCTTGGCAATGATCAGTCGATCGCCGGGCGGGATGCCGAGCCCGGCACCCGAGATCACCGTGTGCGCCACCCCGGCCCGCATCCCCCGAGCGGTGCCGAAACCCGCCCGGGCCCGCCGGGCGAGTTCGTCGGCGACCATGAATCCGACGTTGTGCCGGGTGCGCTCGTACTCGGGGCCGGGATTGCCCAGGCCGACCAGCAGCCAGCCGCTCATCCGGACCATCCCGTCCCGAACGACGCGCCGGGGCGGATCACTCCTCGGTATCCCCTTCGGCGCCGGCGGCCTCCTCGGTATCCTCAGCGCCTTCGAGGATGGCTTCCAGCTGCTCGGCGGAGGTGGCCGGGCTGATCACCACGACCATCAGTTCGGGATCGTCGGCCAGTTCGGCACCCGCCGGCAGTGCGATATCGCCGGCCAGGATCTGGGCGCCCACCGCCAAGCCGGCCACCGAAACCTCGATCTGGGCGGGGATCTGGGTCGGATCGGCCAGCACCTGCAGATCATTGCGTTCCAGATTGACCAGCGAATCGGGGCCGGCCTCGCCGGCCACCACCACGGGCACCGGCACGGTTACCTTCTGACCGCGATGCACGATGAGCAGATCCACATGCTCGATCTCACTGCGCACCGGATGCCGCTGCACCTGCTTGGGCAGCGCCAATCGTTCGCTGCCATCGGCCATCTGCAAGCCGATCAGGGCATTCGCATGGCGCAACGCCAGCATGGTCTCATGCCCCGGCAGGGTGATATGGATCGGCTCGACGCCCTTGCCGTATAGCACTGCGGGAATCTTGTCCGCCCGGCGGATCCGGCGGGCAGCGCCCTTACCGAACTCGTCGCGAACCTCGGCGGTCAATTTGATCGTGTTGGCCATCTGGTCTCCTCCACTTCGTCCGATTCGTTGAGCAGGCGGAGGGACAGCAGGCGGGCCCGGCGGTCACCCGTCGAACGCGCTACCTGTCGATGACGGATCGCACCCGCCGATCCCTCGCCAAGCAACCGGGCTAGCCTATCGCGGCGGGCGATGAGTACGGAAATCGGCGAGTAGAGCCATCCTGGACGCTCGCTCAGCAGGCCGAACCGTTGAACAGGCTGGCCACCGAACCGTCCTCGAATACCTCATGGATGGCCTGGGCCAGCAGCGGCGCGATCGACAGCACCGTTAGCTTGGGGATCCTGATATGCGCCGGAATCGGCAGAGTATTGGTGAAGATGATTTCCTCGAAGGGCATGGCATTGAGCCGTTCGGCAGCCGGATCGGACAGGATCGGGTGGGTGGCTGCGCACAGCACCCCCCGGGCGCCGTGTTCCAACAGGGCATTGGCCGCTTGGCAAATCGTCCCCGCGGTGTCAACCATGTCGTCGACGATCAGGCAGATACGCCCAGCCACATCGCCCACCACCTCATGCACCTTCACCTGGTTGGCCACCGTCGGGTCATGGCGCTTGTGGATGATGGCCAGCGGGCTGCCCAGCCGGTCACACCAGCTATCGGCCAGCCGGACGCGGCCGGCGTCCGGGCTGACCACCGTCATCGAGGCCCGCTCGTATCTGGCCGCCACATAGTCCGAAAGCACCGGTAGCGCGGTCAGATGATCCAGCGGACCGTTGAAGAAGCCCTGGATCTGGGCGGTGTGCAGATCCACACTCATGATGCGGTCGGCGCCGGCCGTCCAGAACAGGTCGGCGACCAGCCGAGCCGAGATGGGCTCACGGCCCAGATGCTTCTTATCCTGCCGGGCATAGGGATAGAACGGGGCGACCACGGTGATGCGTTTCGCGGACGCCCGCTTTAACGCATCCACCATGATCAGCTGTTCCATCAGCCACTCGTTCACCGGCGCCGGATGGGACTGGATGATGAAGGCATCCGAGCCACGCACCGATTCCTCATAGCGCACATAGATCTCGGAATTGGCGTAGCTGATCAGCCGCCGGGGAGTCAACTCGACCCCCATCAGGCGGGCGACCTCCTCGGCCAGATCCGGGTTCGCCCGCCCAGTGAACAGCATCAGATGTTTGTCGGTGGGTCGTTTCACCCCGCTCATTGCTGCCCCTGGTCGCGCAGGGCAGCCTGCCAGGCGGACTGCCTTGCCCGGGACGCCACCACCTCGGGGTGGGGTTGCCCACCGGCGGCGGCCGCCGCCCGGGCCGCCGGGGTTCCGGGACGCCGGTCGGCCACCCAATCCGGCGCGATGTGTTCACGGCCCCGGGCCACCGCCAGGGCACCCGGCGGCACATCGTAGACCACCGCCGACCCCGCCGCGACAAAGGCCCCATCCCCCACATCGACCGGCGCCACCAGCACCGAATTGGAACCGACGAAGACCTGATCGCCCAGATGGGTGGTGAACTTCCCGATCCCGTCATAGTTGGCGAAGATCGTGCCGGCGCCCACATTGACGCCCTCACCCAGCACCGCATCCCCGCAGTAGGTTAGATGCGGCACCTTAGAACCCGCACCGATCTGGGCGTTCTTGGTCTCCACGAAACTACCGATCTTGCCGCCCTCACCCAGCACCGTCCCGGGCCGCAACCGCGAAAAAGGACCAACCGTGGCCCGCGCACCGATCACCGCGAGTTCGCCATGGGTGCGCTGGACCACCGCATCGGCACCCACCTCGACATCCCGCAGGGTGGTGTCCGGCCCGATGGTGGCCCCCACCTCGACGGAGGTGGCGCCCAGCAGTTGGGTATTGGGCAGGACGGTCACATCCTCGGCCAGATCGACCCCGTGTTCTATCCAGGTGGTTGCCGGATCGACGATGGTTACCCCGGCCAGCATCCACTTCTCGCACAGGCGCCGGTTCATCTCGGCACCAATGCGCGCCAATTGGACGCGATCGTTGACGCCCTCGGTCTGCCACAGGTCGTCGGTGGTGAAGGCGCCCACCCGGCGGCCCTGTTCGCGGGCATAGCCCAACACGTCGGTCAGATAAAGCTCACCCTGGGCGTTGTCGGGCCGCAGACTAGCCAGGCCGTCGCGCAGCACCCGGGAGTCGAAGACGTAGATTCCCGAGTTGATCTCGTTGATCCGCCGTTCGTTCTCGGTGGCATCGCGGTGTTCCACGATCCGAGCCACCTCGCCGCCCTCCCGCACTATCCGGCCGTAACCGGCTGGATCGGGAACCATGGCGGTCAGCACGGTGCAGGCATTCATGGCGGTGCGATGCTCGGCCACCAGCCCAGCCAGGGTCTGCCCGGTGAGCATCGGCACGTCACCATAGGTGACCACCACCTCACCCTCGACCTCGCCCAGAATGCCCATCCCACACGCGACCGCGCCACCGGTGCCGTTGCGCACCGGCTGTTCCACGATGGTGCACTGCGGGGCGCATTCGGCCAGGTGGGCCTCCACCTGTTCACGCAGATGCCCGACCACGACCACAAGCCGGTCGGGGTTCAGTTCCCGGGCAGCGTCCACGGCATAGCTGAGCATCGGCCGGCCGGCCACGGCGTGCAGCAGCTTCGACTTCCGGGACTTCATGCGGGTGCCCCCGCCCGCCGCCAACACGATGACCGCTGTCACGGATGCCTGGGTAGGACCGCTCAAGTGAATCTCCTCCGCCACGTCGTGCGCGGGCGGTGGTTCCCCGGGCAGGAGTCGAACCTGCGTCGCTAGTCCTGATTCAAAGTCAGGCGGGCCCTGCCGGCAGACCAACCGGGGAACGGCCACTCGCTCGTGATCGGATACCACTCTACGGGGTAACGGTGGTTGAGCGCATCCGCGACCCCCTATCGGATATCCGCGATGGCTACTTACCCGGTCATACCCGATCGCTGGGTGCTGCCGTGGCGCGTCCCCG
>CALHWB010000015.1 GCA_938036835.1 uncultured Propionibacterium sp. | reverse complement strand
CATGTGCTGACGCGCATGAAGACCGACCCCTCCTGGGCGGTCGCCGGCGTCCACCGGCCGGCCGGTCTCTTCGCCGGCTTCGACCGTGACCTGCTCGTCGGCCAGTGCCAGCAGCGCCGGACGGTGGCTGACCACCACCGCGCCCACCCCGGCAGCCCGGACGCCCGCCACCGCCCGGGCCTCGGTGGCCTGGTCCAGGCCCGCAGTGGGCTCGTCCAGCACCAGCAGATTGGCCTCACCGGATTCGATCCGCAGCAGCGCCCGGGCCAGGGCCACCCGGCGGCGTTCCCCGGCGGAAAGCCCCACGCCGCCCTCACCGACGGGCCGGTCGAGTTCCAGCGCTGCGCCGCCTGCGGCGTCCAGCACGGCGCGCAATTGTCCTCGGCCGGCGCCAAGAGCGCCCAGCGCGATGTTGTCGGCCACGCTGCCGTCGATCATTCCGGGGGTCTGGGCGACCAGCGCGAGTTGCCGGCGCCAGCTGGCCGCATCGATGGCCTGCAGGTTAACGCCGTCCACCAGCACCCGGCCCCGGGTGGGGGCGACGAAACCCAGCAGCACGGCGAGTGCGGTCGATTTGCCGCCTCCGGACCGGCCGACCAGGGCCAGCAGCTCACCCGGCCGGAGCCGGAAGCTCAGCTCGGTCAGCGAATCCCGGCTAGCGCCCGGATAGCGAACGCCGACCCGCTCGAAACGAATCTCCGCGCGCCGTAGATCGGGCGCGGCCTGCGTGCCCGGCGTCTGCGGCCCGGCGGCCTCGATCAGCTCGAAGGCCCGGCTGGCCGCCGCGGTGCCATCTGCCGAGTCGTGAAAGTGCACCCCCACCATGCGGACCGGCAGGTAGGCCTCCGGCGCCAGGACGAGAACGAACAGCGCGGTCTCCAGGTCCATGCCGTGGGCGACCAACCGGAAGCCGATGCTCACCGCGACCAGCGCCACCGAGAGGGCGGCCAGCAATTCGAGCACCCCGCCGCTGAGGAAGGCCACCCGCAGCGTCTGCATGGTTTCGGTCCGGGCCCGGTCCTCGGTTTCGGCCAGCCCACGAGACTGGGCGCGGGCCCGGCCAAACACCTGTAGGGTCGCTAACCCGGTGATCAGATCGGCGAAGTGATTGGCCAGCCGGGTCTGGAATCTTAGCCGGCGGGCCATCTCGTCCCGGGTATTGAGACCGATCAACACCATGAACAGCGGGATCAGCGGCAGGGTGAGCGCGATGATGGCGGCGGCTTGCCAGTCCCGGGCGCAGATCGCCCCGGTGACCAGCAGGGGGATGATCGCGGCCATCACCAACTGCGGCAGGTACCTGGCGAAATAGGCGTCCAGGGCATCCAATCCCTGGGTGACCAGCAGGATCAGTTCGGCCGATGAGGTTTGGTGGGTCAGCGGGTGGGCCAACCGGGCGGCCATCAGATCGGTACGCAACTGCGATTTCACCGCGGCGGACGCCCGGTGGGCCAGCCACGAGTCGGCCCAGGACAACACCCCCCGCAGCACGAACACGCCGAGCAGCGCAACGGCCTGGACCGGCAGGCCGGGCCGGGGCTCGGCGGTGCCCCGAGCGGCATAGAAAACCCCACAGACGGCGCGCGCGATCAGCCAGGCCTGCACGACGAGACAGGCCTGGTTCGCCATGCCGATGGCGGCGACGGCGATCAGGAACGCCCTGGTCGCCGTCGCCCGGCGCAGCAGTCGCCGGTCCAGCGGTGGGGGCAAGGTCAGCTCTCGGCCACGGCCGCCTCGGTGGCCAGCGCACTGGGCTCGGGTGGCATGTTCGCCACGCCGAGTCGCTTGCGGAACACCCAGTAACTCCAGAGGGTGTAGGCCAGCACGAACGGGAAGCCCACCAGGACGGTGGTGGTCATCAAAGACAGGGTTCTTGGGCTACTGGCGGCCGCATACATGTCGAACTTGACCTGCGGCGCGCTGAACCCGAGCGTCCCGAACATCTTGATGAAATGGGTGGCGAACAGCGCGGCGATGGCCACCCCGGTACCCAGGAAGGCGAGCCCTTCGCGCCGCTGGCTACTCCTGCGGGATTGCGCCAGCACCGCCCCACCCAGCGCGGCGACCGACAGCAGGCCAACCAACCACATCGCGATCGCGGCGGCCGGGCCGAGATGTGCGTTGTCGGCGGCCGGGTAGCAGATGTTGCCGGCCACCAGGTAGCAGGTCAGTAGGATCAGCGCTACCGGCCCGGCCCTCCTGACCACGCCATGTGCCTTGTCGCGGACGCTGCCCGCGGTCTTCAGGGTCAAAAACATCGCCCCGTGGACCACGAACAGGGCCAACAGCAGCGCGCCGCCCAGCAATGCGAAGGGGCTGAACAGGCTCCAGAAGCCCTGGGTCATCAGGGGAGGCTCGCCGGCCACCGGCAGGCCGCGCCACATATTGGCGAAGCCCACACCGAAGACCAGGGTGACCAGTCCGGAACCGATGGTGGCCGCCCAGTCGAAGCTGTCGCGCCAGTTGTCATCCGGTATCAAGGCCCGGTACTCGAATGACACGCCACGCACGATCAGGCCGAGCAGTACCAGCAGCAGTGGCAGGTAGAGGCCGCTGAACAGGGTCGAATACCAGCCGGGGAATCCGGCGAACATGGCGCCGCCGGCCGTCAGCAGCCAGACCTCGTTGCCGTCCCAGGTCGGGCCGATGGAGTTGATCATCACCCGGCGTTCGGTCGGGTTCTTGCCGATCGCCGGATAGAGCAGGGCGACCCCGAAGTCGAAGCCTTCGAGGAAGAAGAAGCCGATCCACAGCACTGCGATCAGGCAGAACCAGATTACGATTAGCGTCTCGTGGGTCATCGGTTTCCCCGGTTCAGTAGGCGAAGCTCAGCGGAGCGTCGGGATCGGTGCGGAGCTCGGCCGGGTGCACCTCGGGTAGCCCCTTGCCGATTTGCCGGAAGAACAGCTTCAACACGATAACCGCGATGATGCCGTAGACGAGGGTGAAGGCGATCATGCTGGCCAGCACCTCACCGGCGCTCACCCCCGGGGACGCCGCCGTCCAGGTGGGCAGGACGCCATAGACCAGCCAGGGCTGGCGGCCCATCTCGGTGAGAATCCAACCGGAACAGTTCGCCAGCAACGGCATGAACGGCAGCGCGCCCATCGCCCACAGCCACGCTCTGCTGGCCGGTGGGGCCTGGTCGCCGCGGGCGAACCAGAGGATCAGCAACCCTATACCGAGCCCGGCCACGCCCAGGCCGATCATCAAGCGGAAGCTGTAGAACGACACCATCACGTTGGGCACCGGATCCACTCCCAGCGTGTCGAGCTCGGACTTGAACGAGGCCTGCAACGTGTTGCGTGGCTGGGTGGTGTTCTCGCTGCCGTCGGGGTTGACGGCGGCGTAGCCCTCGGTTAGGTACTCGTCGGTCAGATCGGCGATGCCCTTGACCTCGGCGTCTGGGTTGTTGAATGCCAGCAGGCTGAGCACATGGGGCACCTCGAAGCTCCACACCCGGGTCACCTCGGTGATGCCGGCGGCATTGCGTTGCTGGGTGTAGATGCCCACGATCGCGAACCCGGCCTGGCGGCTGGTCTCGATATGGCCTTCGGAAGCGGCCAGTTTCATGGGCTGGAAGCGGGCTTCGACCTGCGCCTGATGATGACCGCTGACCAGCACGATGACCGATGCGGCGATCAGCACGACCGCGCCCATGCGGGCGACTGGCCGCCAGATGTGCGGCGCACCCTGCGATTCTGGGATCCTGCCGCGGACCGCTTGGCCCATCTGCCAGCAGGCGATGCCGGCCACCAGGGCGCCGGCGACCATCAGCGCGGCCCCGATCTGGTGGGGGACGGTGGCGGTGAAGAACGGGTTGGTGAACAAGGCACCGAAATCGGTCAGCTCGGCGCGCCCGTTGGCGTAGGTGGCACCTACCGGATTTTGCATGAAGCAGTTTGCCGCCAGGATGAAGATCGCCGAGACGGTGCTGCCCAGGGCGGTCAGATACATGCACAGATTGTGGACGCCGCGTGACAGCCGGTCCCAGCCGAAGATCCACAGTCCGATGAAGGTGGATTCCAGGAAGAACGCGACGAGTGCCTCTAGCGCAAGCGGTGCGCCGAAAATGTCGCCGACAAATCGCGAATACTCCGACCAGTTCATCCCGAATTGGAACTCCTGCACTATTCCGGTGACCACCCCGGCCGCGAAATTGATGAGGAAGAGTTTGCTGAAGAATTTGGTGAGTCGCAGCCATTCCTCGTTCTTTGAGCGCAGCCAGCGGGTCTCCATGGCGGCGACTAGCCAAGCCGTCCCGATGGTGATGGGCACGAAGAAGAAATGATAGACGGTCGTGATGCCGAACTGCCATCTAGCGAGCACTTGGGCGTCCATGCATCGAACGGTACACCGCTATACGGAGTGATTGAAAGTCGAATCCAATGATCTTGGGCCGGCGAGGCGCTGCCGGGCGATGGGCCGGCTGAGTGCCTCCCGGTGCCGGATTGATTCATGTTCAGATTCGGGTGAACGGTGTTAGGGTGGTGGTCTCAGGTATTCCTCGAAAGGCCGGCCATGCGTTCTCGTTCTCCTCAAGGCTTTGCGGCTCCTCTGCGTATTTCGGCTCGTGATCTGGCATTGATCGTGGTATTCGCCGGGTTGACCGCCGCCCTTGGCCTGTTGCCGGCCATCCCCGTGCCGTGGTCTCCAGCGCCGATCACCGCCCAATCCCTGGGCATCATCCTTGCCGGCAGCATTCTCGGCGGCTGGCGGGGTGCCGTCTCGCAGGGGCTCTTCCTGGCCCTGGTCGCGCTGGGCCTGCCGCTGCTTGCCGGCGGTCGCGGTGGTATCGGGGTCTTCCTCGGCCCGACCTGGGGCTTCCTGCTGGGTTACATGGTGGTGGCCGGATTGGTCGGGCTGTTCGTCTACCGCATCGGGGCGCCCTACGTGCTGTGGAAGGGTTTGAGCGTCAATATCGTGTTCGGGATGGGGGCGCTCTACCTGTTTGGGCTGGTCGGCATCGTGATCTCCGCGAAATTGTCGTTCGTCGCGGCACTGGCGGCCAACGTGGCCTACCTGCCCGGGGACACGCTCAAGTGCGTGCTAGCCGCCCTGGTCGCCAAGGGCGTCCATGCCGCGGTGCCGGGAATGCTGCCCTGGCGGGACTCCTTCCGGGCGCCGGTCGAACGCTGATGGTGCACATCGAGATCGACCGGGTCAGCCACAGCTATGGTGAGGGACCGCTCGCCCGGCGCGTCCTGCGCGACCTCGATGTCGACCTGGATCAATCGCGGATCGGGGTCATCGGGCACAACGGATCGGGCAAATCCACCTTCGTGCGCATGCTCAACGCGCTGGTGGTGCCGAGTCAGGGTGCGGTTCGGGTGGACGGATTGGACACCGCCAGCCACGCCCGGCAGGTCCGGGCCCGCACCGGGTTCCTATTCACCGACCCGGACGCCCAGATCATCATGCCCACCGTCGCCGAAGACGTCGCCTTCGGGCTGCGCAGGTCCGGGCTCGGCAAGGAGGAGATAGCCCAGCGCGTAGACCAGGCGCTCGCCCACTACCAACTGACCGAACACCGCGACCATCCCGCCCATCTGCTATCGGGCGGGCAGAAGCAACTGCTCGCCCTGGCGGCGGTGCTGATCACCGGACCCCGGCTGATCATCATGGACGAGCCGACCACACTGCTCGACTTGCGCAATGCCCGCCGGATCGGGCGGCTGATCGACGAACTGGATCAGACGGTCGTGCTGGCCACTCACCACCTGGATCTGCTGGCCGGTTTCGAACGAGTGCTGGTCTTCGACGAGGGACGCCTGGTGATCGATGACGTCCCGGCGGCCGCCATCGCCGGTTACCGGGCACTGATGGACTGACCGTGGCGCAGCTCACCGCTTTGGGCCTTTACCGGCCGGGCCGGTCGGTATTGCACCGCCTGGGTGCCGGCCGGAAACTGCTGGGTCTGCTCATCCTGGGCGGCTCATCGATCCTGCTACAGACCCGCTGGTGGCTGGTGTCGGTTGCGTTGCTGCTGGTGGTAGCCGGTTTCCTGATCGCCGGACTGGGGCTGCGGGCGTGGTGGCAGCAGGTGCGTCCCATGGTGTGGCTGTTGGCCTTCACCGCGGTGCTGCATCTGCTGGTGTCGGATTGGCGGCGCGCGGTCTGCGTGGTGGGCATGATCGTGACGCTGGTCACCGCCGCGGCCCTGATCACCCTGACCACCCCGACCACCGCCCTGATCGATGTCGTGGTACGGCTGGCTGGCCCGCTGCGGCGCATCGGCGTGGATCCGGAGCGGTTGGGATTGACCCTGCTGCTGGGCATCCGTTTTGTTCCCGTGGTGGCCGGACTGGCTCGCGAAGTGCGGCAGGCACAATATGCCAGGGGTGCCCTGTACAGCTACCGGGCCTTTGCGGTACCGCTGCTCGTCCGGGCACTGCGCACCGCAAATGCGATCGGCGATGCCCTGGTATCCCGCGGTCTAGACGATTGATCGCGGGGCAGCCCCGGGGTCGGCCGCCCGCCGCCTCGTGCTGTTGCGGGCACTCAGTTGGCGGGATTGGTGCCCAATGTGACCTGGCCCGAATGCTCCTGACCGGATGAATCCCGCCAGGTCACCTCGACCGTCTGATCGGGATCGGTGCCGTCCAGCAGCCGCAGCAGGGTGTGCGCGCGGTCCACCGGCGTGCCGTTGAAACTCACGATGGTGGCGCCCGCGACGATGCCCGCCGCATCGGCCGGGGAGCCGCGGGTCACCCCATGCACCTTCGGCACGTCCTCCTCGCCCAAATCCAGACCCAGTAGGGGCCGCGGGCCGATCCGGGTGTTGGGGCTTTCCCTGCCGGCCAGGATGTCGTCCACCACGTGCATCGCATGATCGATGGGGATGGTGTAGGAGACCATCTGCGAGCTCTCCTCCTGCTGGCCGGCGCTGGTGATGCCGATCGCCTCGGCCGTCTGGTTGAAGGTCGGCCCGCCGGAATAGCCGGGCACTGCCCCGGCGCTGGATTCGATGACCCCCATCAAGGGATCCTCGCCGTAGCCGCCATAGGCCGAGTCGAGCCAGATGGTGGTGTTCACCCGGCTCACGCTGCCGCCGGTACCGCGCAGTATGCCCTCGCCGCCGGCGTTCCCCACGGCCACCACCCGGTCGCCAGGGGAAACATGCTGATCGCTGAGGGCGATGGTGACCAGCCCGGACGCGTTCTCCAATTTGACCAGGGCGACATCCGCCATCAGATTGCGGCCCACCACATGGGCGGCGAACTGCTGCTTGGTGTCGTTGATCTCCACTTGCAGTTCGTGGGTGCCGGCCACGACGTGATAATTGGTCAGCACCAAACCATCGCTGGTCAGCACCATGCCGCTGCCCGCCGAGCGGCCCTCGGGGCTCTTACCGAAGATCAACGCGACACCGCGGCTGAGTTCCGCGGTCACCTCCGTGTGGTAGGTGGGGATGGGGGCGGTGGATGCCACGCTGCCCTGTCGATGGGCGAGGTCGGGACTGTCCCCCAGCTGACGCCATTGGGTTGGCCGATCGGCCAGGCCGAAGCGCAGGACTACCCCTCCGATCATGGCCAGCACCACCAGCAGGATCCCCGAAACGATCAGTGGCCGCCGGTCGGGCCGGTGCGCTGGCCGAGCCAGGGTGGCCCCGCTGGGGGCGCTGGATGGCAGGGGGTGCGGGTGGTGCATCCGGTAGGGCAGCGCGGTGGGTTCGGGGGCCGGCTTCACCGCCGGAGCCACCGGTCGGGGATACGCGCCGCCCGGCAGGGCAGCTAGCCGCGGGCCGGGATATCCGGCCTGGTAGGGCTGGAATGTGCCGGTTCTCGGGGCGAGCCGGCCCGGCTCGTTCGCCCCGTCGGGGCCGCTCGGTTGGGCGGCGGCCGGGTGAGCAGCCCCGGGTTGGGGGCCGCCGCGCCAGCCGGCGGAACCACCAGGCGGTGCGCCACCTGGCGCCGGCGATGGGGCGGCCGGGCGCAGCCGGTAAAAGCTATT
>CALHWB010000014.1 GCA_938036835.1 uncultured Propionibacterium sp. | reverse complement strand
CCATCCCCAGGGCAGCCAGATACCAGGCGGCCCCCGCCGCGATCTGGGCGCCGCCGCTCCAGCCCAGCAGGGTGACCGGCCTGCGATGCTCGGGCACGTAACCGCTGCGCACCAGCGCGGCCGCGATCTGCTGGGCGATGGCTAGGTTGAACACCGGTCCATAGCGGCGATCGGATGAGACGAACAGCTGGAATGCGTTGCGCAGGTTGATCAGGAAGGCCGCCGCCCGCAACCGATGCTTCTCGAACTTCCACCGGGCCAGCGTGCGCCACAGGCCGCTGAGGCGCCGCCCTTGGGTGAGCGCGGTGTTGCGCACCGAGTAGGGGTAGATCCGCCAGATCACGGTGGTATCGCCGATGCGTTCGGCCAGCTGCCTCACCAGCGGGATCTCGACGACCGGCAATTCGTCCGGGCTGGAGATCCCGATACCCGAAAGATAGATCAGGTAATGGCCGGTCTCGTCCGGCAATTCGTCCGGCACTCGGTCATCGGGTTCGTCGCCGGGACGGGCAAAGGCTTCGGGGACGCTCGGCCAGTGCACCCAGGTTTCGTCCAGGCGGCCCCGCCGCCACCAGCCGATCGCCTCGGCCGGGGCCACCATGCCCGCGATGCACAGGGCAACTACGATGCCGATGACCAATTGGGTGGCGATCATGGCCCGACCCGTAAGCCCGCGGCCCGCATCAGATCCGAGCTGGTCAACCCGGGGGTGCCGCTGACCAGCCGGAACAGCCGCTCCCGGAGCCGCAGCGAGGAATGCTCGACCAGCCAGTCGATGAGAATCGTCAATAGCCAGGCGGCCGCGGCCACGAGCATGGCGGTGGTGGGGCCGGCCTGCAGCAGCGGGATCAGCGATGCCCACAACACCGCGAAATGCCAGACATGCAGCAGCCGGGCCAGGCCCGGCCCGGAATATGGCAGCAGAACCAGCAAACCGAACCAATAGGGGGCATAGGAAACCAGCACGCTCGGCAAGATCACCGCGGCCCTGGGTACCTCACCGATCAGCAGCCGGCCCACCGTGCCGGCCATCGCCGCCTCCAGGCCGGCCAACAGCGGCATTCCCAGGCCAGCGGACAGCAGGGTCAGGCAGGCGCGCAACCGGGTGACCCGGTTGATGGCCAGCACCATCGATTGGCCGATCATCAGCGAGATGCCCCCCACCACCGCGATCCCGACCGGAACTGCCCAACCGAACCGCCCGGCCGCGGCGAGGGTCTCGGGGCGGCCGGCGATGGCGGAAACGAAGGAGCGCAGCAGGGCGGCCAGATAGTCCCCGACCACGCCCAGTGCCATGCCGCCAGTCTGGCACGCAGCGGCGTTCGGCGGGTCGCCGCCGGGCGGCTGTCGCCGCCCGATCTGGGCTCCGGCCTGCGGGGCCATCGGTCGCCGACACGGCGGCATCCGGCCCGGGCGAGCGGTCATGCCGCCGTGGCCTGGCCATGTGGGGCCTTCGGCGGGTGCCGGCGGTTTACTCTCACCTATCGTGGAACCAAATCGCATCAGGAGGAATGCATGGCCATTCAACTCGGCGCCCACGTAGACCAGACCGACCCGATCGGGCAGGCCGAGATCCTCGGCGCCCAGGTGATCCAGATCAACCTGGGTGATCCGCAGGCCTGGCGGGGACACCAGGTGGCCTACCCGGGCGGTGCCACCGCGCTGCGGGCGGCAGCCGCAGCCGCCGGGGTGGGCATCTACGTGCACACGCCCTTCGTGCTCAACCTCGCGTCCACCAACAATCGCATCCGGATTCCCAGCCGCAAACTGCTGCAGCAACAGGTAGACCTGGCCGCCGAGATCGGTGCCCGAGGTGTGATCGTGCACGGCGGTCACGTCGGTTCTGGCGACGACCCGGAGGCCGGCTACCTGAACTGGTTCAAGGCGATCGATGGGCTGCGTGGCGAATGCCCGGTCCTGATCGAGAACACCGCCGGCGGCAGCAATGCGATGGTCCGCCGGGTGGCCGGCATCGAGCGGCTGTGGGCCGCGATCGGCCGGGCTGCTGGTTTCGAGCAGGTGGGGTTCTGCCTGGACACCTGCCACGCGCACGCTTCCGGGGAACCGCTTGAGCATCTAGCCGCCCGGATCCGGGAGATCACCGGCCGTATCGACCTGGTGCATGCCAACGATTCCCGCGACGCAGCCGGTTCGGGCGCCGACCGGCACGACAATCTGGGTGCCGGCCAGCTAGCCGAGCGGGCACTCGTCGAGATGATCGTCGAAGCCCAAGCCCCCGTCATCGTGGAGACCCCGGGCGGTCTGGCCGCCCAGCAACGTGATCTGGACTGGCTGCGCGCCCGCCTGCCTAGCTGATCGCCGCCGGCCTGGATGCCGTCTCAATCGTCGCTGCCGGTTTGCCCCGGCGAGCCGGCCAGGCGATCGGCGGCCTCTTCTCCGGCGGCGGCTTCGGCCTCGGCCTGGGCCAACAGCTCGGCATCGTCCGGCCCCTCGGTGGCGAACTCGATATTGCCCGAGGCCATCAGGTTTCCGGTCGCTTCGGGGGTTAGATCCCGCCAGACGATGCGGTTGACGAAAGCGGTCACCTGCTCGGCCGGCCACCGCCAGTCGTCGAAGACCGCCTCGGCGGCGGCATGCCCGTCCTCGATCAAGGTGGCATCGAAACCCCGGTAGAGAGCTCCCAGATAGGTCTGCAAGACGCCATCGTCGGAGCCGAAACCGCCCAGCCACACTCGCCCGGCGCCCAGCCCGCCCAGGGTCTCCGCGAGTCCGGTTCCGATGAAGGCGTCAGCCCACGGGTGCTCCAATTGCGCCTCACCCGGCTCGGTCACCAACGCATCGACCAGCTGCCAGGCGGGTTCGCCGATCGCCAGGCCGGCGCCTTGACGACGCAACCAGATCACCGGGACGCCAGCCAATCGGGCACGGGCCACCACCCCTGCCAGCACTTCGGCGACTCGGTCCGCGGTGGCAAGCTGCGCAGCCAGTCCCTGCTGGGCGTCGATCACCAGCACGGCGGCCCCCTGGTGCCCAGAAAACCTGGTCATGTGGGGAGTCTACTTGCCGATCCGGCAGAATGAGCCGGGAGGCTGTCGCGGCCGCCCACGGCCGGCCCGTTTGGAAAGGACCCGGATGGCGCAGTTGCTCGGCGGTCTGCTGACCGGCTGGTCGCTGATCATCGCCATCGGCGCGCAGAACGCCTTCGTCCTGCGGCAGGGTATCCGTCGTGAACATGCCGGCGCGGTGGTGGCGATCTGTGCCCTGAGCGATCTGGCGTTGATCGTGGCCGGGGTGCTCGGCATGGGCGCGCTCATCACCGCCCATCCGGTGGCGTTGACGGTGTTCAAATGGGCAGGCGCTATCTACCTGGGCTGTTTTGCAGCCAGTTCGGCGCGTTCGGCGCTGCGCCCCAAGGCCCTGGCGGTCGATCCGGACCGGCGCTCGGCTCGTTCGGTGCTGGTCACCACGCTGGCGCTCACCTGGTTGAACCCGCATGTCTATCTGGACACCGTGATCATGCTCGGCAATATCGCCAACCAGTATGGGCCGCAGCGCTGGTGGTTCGCGTCGGGTGCCGGGTTGGCCAGCATCACCTGGTTCCTCGGGCTCGGTTTCGGGGCCCGCGGCCTAGCCGGGCCCCTGGCCAGGCCGCGGGTCTGGCAGGTGATAGACCTGGTGATCGCGGCGATCATGGTGGCCATCGCGATTCGGCTGGTCACGCTGTAGCCGTCCCGGCCGATCAGGCCGGTCAGCCGGCCGGTGGGCGGGGTTCCCGCTTATCGGGTGGCGCGCGGCGGCGATCGCAGGAATGGCGTGTTTCAGCCGGCGCCCCGAGACCCGGCAGATCGGTTCCCAGCCCACCGGTAACCACCGGCGAGGCCGTTGGCCCAGTCCGGGCGCCGGCCGGCAGACCCACTGGTCGAGCCCGGGGCGATCGTGATGGGATGTTGCCATGGGTTTGCGAAAGCTGTTCGGGCACGGCGGTGGGGCCGGCGAAACCACACTTTCGGTGCCGGACGCGCTCGGTCTGCTCGCTGCGGGCGGGGTGATAATCGATGTGCGGGCCCGGCGCGAATACGAGGCCGGTCATATCCCGGGGGCCCGGCTGATCGCCATCACCGATCTGCAGGCCGACCCCACGAACGCCATCTGGGGACACGACCCGCTGGCGATGCTCGATCCGGCAACGCAGGAGAAGGCGATCGTGGTGGTCTCGACGACCCCGGCGCATGCCTCGGCGATCGCCCACCTGCTGCGGGACGCCGGCCTGACGGCCTACGCCCTGGCCGGTGGCCTGCTGGGTTGGGTCCGGGATGGCCAGGTGCTGATCCCGGGGCCGCCCCGCTGAATCGACCGGCTCGCCCGGGCCCGGCAATCGACCGATTCGAGCGCGCGTTCCGTACCGGGCCAGCCGGGCCGCGGCCAGGGGCTGCCGGGTGGTTTCGTCGCCGGC
The DNA here is from genome assembly GCA_938036835.1 of uncultured Propionibacterium sp. Taxonomy (GTDB): domain Bacteria; phylum Actinomycetota; class Actinomycetes; order Propionibacteriales; family Propionibacteriaceae; genus Brooklawnia. Next base: position 20,186 of record CALHWB010000014.1, on the reverse strand, counting down.
CGGCTTCGACAACCCGGCGGTGGGCAGGTAGACTCGTCGCCTGTGTCGGCGGGCGGTAGCCCATCCGATACAGGCATTCGCCCTCCTGCCATGGGAGACGCCCATGGCCGTGTAGTCCGAAGGAGGTGGAGTCAGCGTATGCGCAAGTACGAGATCATGGTCATCATCGACCCGGACGTCGACGAGCGTCAGGTGCCCGCCCTACTGGAGAAGCATCTTTCGGTCATCGCCGATGGCGGTGGCACCGTTAACGGACAGGACATCTGGGGTAAGCGCCGGATGGCCTTCGAGATAAACAAGAAGCCCGAGGGCATCTACGCCGTCCTCAACGTTACCTCGCCCGCCGATGTGGTGCGCGAAATGGATCGGTTGATGACGATCGACGAGCAGATCATGCGCACCAAGGTGATGCGTACCGACAAGTAGGTTGCCGAGTTCGCCGTCGGCGTCCACGATCGGTGTCCGGCCGGCGAATCGGCCACCGATCGCGGCTGACCGCGGGCGGCACTCATACCGGAGACACATCGAACGCGATAACCACTCGTAACGGAGGAAACCATGGCAGGCGATACCCAGATCACGCTGATCGGCAATCTGACCGGAGACCCCGAGCTGCGCTTCACCCCATCCGGGGCGGCGGTAGCCAACTTCACCGTTGCTTCGACCCCGCGCACCTTCGATCGCCAGAACAACGAGTGGCGCGATGGGGACACCATGTTCCTGAACTGCGCGATCTGGCGTCAGGCGGCCGAGAACGTGGCCGAGACCCTCGCCAAGGGCATGCGCGTCATCGTCCAGGGCCGGCTGCGCTCGCGCAGCTACGACGACCGGGAGGGCAATCGCCGCACGGTCTTCGAGGTGGACGTCGAGGAGATCGGCCCATCCCTGCGCTATGCCACCGCCAAGGTCACCCGGACCACCTCCGGTTCCGGCGGCGGCAGCTGGCAGGGCGGCAATAGCGGTGGTGACAATTGGTCGGCCGGTGGGACGCAATCGTCGAACCGCGGTCCCGCCAACGATCCATGGGCCAGCGCGCAAAGCGACGAGCCGCCGTTTTGATCCGGACGCCCGATGTCCCAACCTAACCCAGATTCACAAGGCACATTCCGGCGTCGAGCCGGGCTTCGGGGGCGACCCCACTAGTTATAAGGAGCACCACAATGGCCGGTCCTCAGCGCAAGCCGCTGAACAAGCGCAAGATCGTCCCCGTCAAGGCGGTCCGCGTCGGCAATATCGACTACAAGGACACCGCTCTGCTGCGCAAGTTCATCTCCGAGCGCGGCAAGATCCGGGCCCGCCGGGTCACCGGGCTGAGCGTCCAGGATCAACGCAAGATTGCGATCGCGGTCAAGAACGCGCGCGAACTGGCGCTGCTGCCCTACACCACGAGCACCCGCTGAGGCAGGAGGAACCATGAAGCTCATTCTCACCGCCAGCGTGGGCAACCTGGGGATCGCCGGCGATGTCGTCGAGGTGAAGGATGGTTACGGGCGCAACTACCTGCTGCCGCGTGGCTTTGCCATCGTCTACAACCGCGGCACCGCCAAACAGATCGAGGGCATTCGGCGGGCGCGCGCCGCCAGGCAGATCCGCGACAACGAGCATGCCGCCGAATTGCGCACCCAGCTTGAGGGCTTGCAGGTGCGGGTGCCGGTTCGGGCGGACGCCACCGGCAAGCTGTACGGCGCGGTTACCAGCAATATCGTCGCCCAGGCGATCAAGAGGGCCGGCGGCCCGGCCATCGACAAGCGGGCCATCAGGGCCGCTAAACCGATCAAGACCATCGGCGCCCACACCGTGGCCGTGAAGCTCACCGACGCGGTGACCGCCCACGTACCCGTCGAGGTGACCGGCGCCTGAGTACGCCCAGCTAGCAGCCAGCGGCCGCAGCCCCGAACCCGGAGCATGCGGCCGCTGGCTGCTCCGCGGTACCCGGCCCGGCGGCAGCCGGTGAGCGGTGCGAAGATGGCCGGCGGCTGTCTTGTGGCCGGCTCAGGGGCTGACGAGCCCGACCCGGATCCCCAGGCCGATGAGCACCAGCCCGGTCAGGCATTCGATCCAGGCGCGCACGGCTCGCCGGGCGAGCAGCCGGCCGAAGTGCCCGACGGCTAGAGAGAACACCCGCCACCAGAGCACCGAGTAGGCCAGGAAGGTGCCGGCCAGGATCGCGGTGGTGGCCAGGGGCGGTTCGCCGGGCGACACGAACTGGGGAATGAGGGTCAGGAAGATGACGACGATCTTCGGGTTCAGTAGATTGCTGATCAGGCCTTGCCGGAACGCCGTCCTGACGGCCATGCCGGACGCGGGGGCCTCGCCGCCCGCCGGGAAGGCGGTCCCCTGACGGGCATGCCACAGCGATCTCGCGCCGAGATAGCTCAGATAGATCGCGCCGGCCATGCGGACAACCGAGAACGCGATTCCCGAAGCGGCCAGCACGGCAGCCAGGCCGAGGGCGGAACAGGCCGCCCAGCCGGTCAGGCCCAGGCAACAGCCCAGGCCCGTCCACCAAGCAGCCCGGCTGCCGCCACGAATGCCGTTCTTCAGCACCAGGGCCATGTCGGGTCCGGGAGCGAGGGTCAGCACGACGACCATCGCCAGATATGGCCCGAACTGTGCGGGGATCATGACCGCGCCCCGATCGGCTGCTCCCCTGCGACGACCGGCCAATCGTCCCGATCCGGCCAACGGGGCCGGCCCGGCCGATGGCCTGCGGGGGCCGTCATCGTCCGGGCTGCCCGCCACCGGTCACCTCCCTGTATCGCGACGACCACGCAGCGGAACGCTAATGACCTCCGAGGAGCACTGCAACCGGTCGGCAGTTTGGTTGACAAAATGTACAGTTTGTTGACCTTTAAGGCGTCAGGCCTTTGCAAACTGTTAGCCTGATGCGGTGAGCGTTGACCAGTTGGATGCCGCCGTTGTCTCGCTGATCGCGGCCGAACCGGGTATCAGCATCTTGGAGGCCGCTCGCCGGATCGGGGTTGCCCGCCAGACGATCCAGGCTCGCCTCGACCGATTGCATGACCGCGGCGTGATCCACAGCATCCAGCCGGTGCTCGAACCGGCGGCCCTCGGTTATCCGGTGACCGCCATCTGCCAGGCCGAGATCGACCAGTCCGTCGGCTACCAGACGGCCGTGGCCGCTCTCGGCAAGATTCCCGAAGTGCTCGACCTCTATACCATCGCCGGCGAGAGCGACCTGCTGTTGCGGCTGGTTGCCCGGTCCAATGATGACCTGCAGCGCGTCTTCGACCTGATCGTGGGCACTCGAACCGTCACCAGAACCCACACCGCCATCGTCTTGCGCACCCACTTCCACAACAAGCAGCTTCCGCTGCTACAGGCGGCCGCCGGCCTACCGCCGCAGTCAACGGGTTGAGTGCGGGTGCGCGCCGGGCGCGCAGTCCATCGCCGGTTCGAGCACCCGGACGCTTAGCACGCCATCGATCGCGGCAATCAGCCCGGGTACCTCGGCGGGAATCCCGGTGGCGGTGTCGATCATCGTCCAGGCCAGTCCGCCGCGGGATTTGTTCAACAGGTTGGTGATGTTCAGACCGGCAGAGCCGATTAGCTTCGAGATCTCGGCCACCATATTGGGCACATTGCGATTGGCGATGACCAGCCGGGCGGTGCCGGGTTCGCGAACCAGGCTGGCGTTGGGGAAGTTCACCGAATTGGTGATGTTGCCGTTCAGCAGGAAGTCGCGCAGCGCCTCGGCGGCCATCACGGCGCAATTGTCCTCGGCTTCGACGGTCGATGCGCCCAGATGCGGCAGCGCCACCACCTTGGGATGCCCGAGCAGTGTGGCACTGGGAAAATCGCAGACATAGCCGCGGATCCGGCCGGTGTCCAGGGCCGCCGTCACCGCTTCCGCATCGACGATGCCGGCCCGCGCGAAGTTGAGCACCACCGCGCGGGTCTTCATCAAGGCCAGTCGTTCCGCGTTGATCAGATGCCTGGTGGTTTCGATCAGCGGCACGTGCAGCGTGATCGCATCGGCCTTCTTGCAGACCTCCTCGATGGCGGCGGCCCGTTCCACCCGGGCCGAAAGCTGCCAGGCATGCCGGATGGTGATGGCCGGGTCGTAGCCGAGCACCTTCATGCCCAGTTCCAGCGCGGCGTTTGCCACCTGAACGCCGACCTCGCCAAGCCCGATCACGCCCAGCGTCCGCCCGGGCAGTTCGAATCCGACGAACTGTTTCTTGCCCTGCTCGACCCCGGCATCGATCTCGGTGTCCGCGCCGCTCAGGTTGCGCGCGAAGGCCAGGGCGGGCACCAGGTTGCGCGCGGACAGCAGCAGACCGGCCAGCACCAGTTCCTTGACCGCATTGGCGTTCGCGCCGGGGGTGTTGAACACCACCACGCCCCGGTCGCTGAGATCGGTCACCGGGATGTTGTTCGTGCCCGCCCCGGCCCGGCCGACGGCCAGCACCGTGTCTGGGATCGGGTGCTTGTGCAGATCCGCCGAACGCACCAGCAGGGCATCCGGGGAATCCACATCCCCACCCACCTGGAAGTCCTTGGGTAGCCGGCCCAGGCCACGTGCGCTGATCGAGTTCAGGGTGCGTATCCGGTAGCTCATCGCACGCTCCTCAGCCGTTGACCCGGGCGAATTCCTGCATGAACTCGATCAGCGCCTGCACCCCGGCCAGTGGCATGGCGTTGTAGATCGAGGCCCGCATACCGCCGACCGAACGGTGCCCGGCCAGGTTGGTCAGCCCGGCCTCGGCTGCCTGCCCCGGGAACACCTTGTCGAGTTCGGGATCGGGGGTCAGGAAGGGCACGTTCATCCAACTGCGGGCATTGCCGGCCACGGGATTGGTGTAGAAGCCCGAGCCGTCGATGTAGTCGTACAGCAGCCTCGCCTTGGCTCGGTTGCGTTCGGCCATGCCGGCCAGCCCGCCATTGCGCTGGATCCAGGCCAGGATCAGCCCCAGCAGGTAGATCGAGAAGGTTGGGGGCGTGTTCAGCATCGAGTCCGCCTTGGCCATCAACTGGTAGTTCCAGATGCTCGGGGTACCCGGCCGGGCCCGGCCCAGCAGATCGTCCCGCACGAATACCACAGCCATGCCCGCCGGTCCCATGTTCTTCTGGGTGCCGGCATAGATCACCCCATGGGCAGCCACATCTAGCGGCCGCGACAAGATGGTGGACGAGTAGTCGGCGACCAGCGGTACATCTCCGGTGACGGGCACATAGCCGAACTCCACCCCGCCGATGGTCTCGTTCGGGGTGTAGTGTGCGTAGGCGGCCAGCGGGTTCACCTCGATCTGCTGGGGATCTGGCACCGTGGTGTAGTTCGATTCGGCCTGATCGGCGACCACATCGACCCGTAGGCCAAGGTTGCCCGCCTCGCCGATCGCCTTGGCGCCCCACTGCCCGGTCTTGATGAAACCGACCCGATCGCCGGGCACGGTCAGGTTCAGCGGGACCGCCGAGAACTGCCCGAATGCACCGCCTTGCAGAAACAGCACGCGATAGTTGTCGGGTACCCCGGCCACCTGTCGCAGCCGCTGTTCGGTTTCGGCGGCGCAGGCCGCGAAATCGGCACCGCGATGCGATACCTCCAGCACCGACATGCCGCCACGCCATTCGAGCAACTCGGCCTGGGCGGTTTCCAGCACCTCGATGGGGATCATCGCCGGGCCGGCTGAAAAGTTGTATGCACGCACGTCCGTCATTGTCCCATCGCTTCCCGATCCACACCGCCAGGCCCTCATGGTGGACCGGGCCGTCACCGCCCCGATACCGCCGCCCACCGCGACCGCGGCATCGGCCAATACGGCATCGGCTAGTTAAAACCCCACCGGTTTTGCGCCGCCCGCTACGCCGAGCCCGCGGTCCGACGCCCCGCAACCGTCGGCAACCGATTCGGACGATTCCCGGAACAGGTGCTGAGGGATCCACCGGTTCCTATCGGATCAGCCGGGCCGGCGCCGGCCCGGCTTGGATCGGAAGGGCACCGCCATCATGGCCGGCCAGCGCGATCGCCAAGGGAACTGCCGAGGTCGCGGGCCATGTTGCCCCCATCGCGGGTTAAGATGGCTACGCATTCGGTTACCGGGTACCTGCTCGTGGCCGACGATCCATGGTTGGTCGCGGGTGACGCCAGGTGCTGTTGCATGTATAGCGCGATAGCAGTTCAAAAACCGCATTCCCAGGCGACGATCATTCGCTGCCGCGGTGGTCCGAGCGGCCACTTCCTTGCGGTCAAAGAGGCACTAACAGTTGCTGTTCTCGACGAGAACGGGCTGGGTCGGGCGATCCACCTCCATCGCCGCAGGACACGAGTGACCGGTGGTTCCTCAGCAGGCTGAGCCAGGCACCCAGATGGATTTAGGAGTCAATGCACGTGACATACAAACAACAACCAAAACCCGCCGAGGTATCCAACCAGGTGAACGTTCAGGTCATGGGCGCGGACGGGCCGGTTAGCAGCACCCAGATCGCGCCATCCGCCCGATCCGTGACCGTCGACGAGTTGCTGTCGCGGCAGGGCGGATGGTTGATCGCCCACCGCGGTGGCTCACTGGACTGGCCGGAGATGAGTCTGCGGGCCTACACCGAGTGTGTCAACCGGGGTATCCCGGCGCTGGAGTTCAGTTTCGGGATAACCTCCGACGGCGTGCCCGTGGGGGTACACAACCGCAATCTTCAGGGTGTCGATCCATCGGCCCCCGACACTCCTGTCAGCGAGATGACCTGGGCGCAGGTGCGTCAATACACGACGAAGGGCCAGCCGTTCATCCAACTGCACGATCTCATCGCCGCCTATGGCTCGGATCATGTGCTGTTCGTCGACCCAAAGTACAGCGCAGTGGCTCACAAGACCTATCTGCCCTGGCTCGATCCCAAGCACACCATCATGAAGTTCTACGGCGATGCTACCTGGCTGGCCGATATCTGGCGTGCCAAGGGTTTCAAGACCTGGGGATATCTGTACCCCAACACGATCGAGAGCGGGCAGGCCGCCGAGTGGGCCAAGCACTGGGACCTGATCGGGGTGCCGTGGGATGCCGCAGAATCGGTGTGGCAGACCGCCTTGAGCTACGGCCGGCCGATTATCGGGCATATCTGCCCTAGTCAGAAGGCGATCAACCGGAGTTTCCAGCGGGGTGCCGTGGGAGCCATGTGCGCCAAGATCGACAAGATGACCCTGCCATGACGGCGCGCCCGAATCCCGAATCCACACCGACCAGGAGATCAGAACCATGCTGAATAGGCGTTCTTTCATCACGATCGCAGCGGCAAGTTTGGGAACGGCTGGGATAGGCCTCGCATCGACCTCGGCTGCGCCCGCGAATGCGCAGACCACCGCGGGAACCCCTCAGATCCAGATCGGCCCCGTCGCGGTATGGCCCAACTGGACGATCCTACGGGTCGCCGCCAGCACGTACGACGATTTCGATTTCTTCGTGTCGACCGGTGCCTTCTCGATGAGCAGCAGGGGCCCCGTCCCGAGCGGCATCCGGCTGCTTTCGGTGGACCGAGGCTTGGTGCTGCGTCCACTTGACAGCCCGCCCTGGGTGCGGTCGAAAGCAGGAACGAATCTGCCCGAGGCCTATGCCGTGTTCGATGCGATCGAGGGAACCGGCCCGGTCGAGGTGCGGATACCCGGCTACACCATCGTCTCTGGCGTACCGATCGTCCCGACCGATCAGGCTCCGTTCGCCATAGCATCATCGTAGAGGGATGTGGCTAGCTGACCCGGCCTGATTGAACCGGAATCGGCGGTGACCGGCGCGGCCGGCGTCATCGATGGTTTGGGCATCGCCCCGACGAGGTGGGCTCATCGCTCGGCGGGGCCTGCCGGGCCGTTGCGCGCGCCGGCCGGGGGACAACGCGTGACCCCGGCCGGGCTTAGTGGGCTGCCGAGTAGGCCACCGGGGACACTCCGGAAATCCGGGTGTGCTGCCGCACCTGCCGGGCAACCGGCAAACACGCCGGGCCCTAGTCTTGGGCCATGGACAGCTACAACCGCGCCAGCACCGGGGTCTCGGGGCTGGACCGGATCTTCGATGGCCTGCGGTTGGGCGACAACGTTGTCTGGCAGGTGGACGATCTAGCGCAGTACCGCCGGCTGGTGCGTCCTTTCGCCGATCGGGCGATCGCCGAGGGCCGCCGGCTGAGCTACATCCGGTTCGCCGGCCATGAGCCGCTGCTGGAGAAACTCGATCGGGTGGACGCCCACGAACTCGATGCCGATCTGGGTTTCGAGAGCTTCGCCTCGGCGGTTTACCAGATCCTGACCGAGAACGGCTACGGCGCCTTCTATGTATTCGACTCGCTGACCGCCCTGCTTCATACCTGGCGTAGCGATCTGGCGGTCGGCAACTTCTTCAAGGTCACCTGTCCCCTTCTGTTCGAACTGGACACGGTGACCTATTTCGGGTTGATCCGCCGGGCGCACACCTTCGCCACGCTGGCGACGATCCACGACACCACCCAGGTGCTGTCGGATGTCCGCTTGATCGACGGCGAGACCTATGTCCATCCGTTGAAGGTCTGGTTGCGCCGTTCGCCCACCAGATACCTCCCGCACCTGATGCGCGGGGAGGCGGTACGCCCGGCCGCCAGTCCGCAGATCGCCGCCCGGCCGCCCACCCAGGCTGCCCGGCGGACCGACCCGCCCGACCACTGGCAGCTGGCGGTGCAGCGGGGCCGGGACGCCCTGGCCTGCGGAGACGCCCAGGCCCAGCAGCGGGCAGCCAACGAACTGATCGACATGTTCATCGGGCGCACGGGCCGGGTGGTCGAATTGTGCCGGCGGCATCTCACCCTGGCGGATCTACTCGCCGTGGCCGCTCGGGAGATCGGCACCGGTTACATCGGCGGCAAATCGGTGGGGATGCTGGTGGCCCGGGCGATTCTCGAGCACGATCCCGAGCGGCGCTTCGCCGGCAAGCTGGAACGGCACGATTCCTATTTCCTGGGCTCCGACCTGTTCTATGCCTTCATCATCGCCAACGGCTGGTGGCAGCTGTGGATCGAGCAGAAAAGCCCAAGCGGCTATTTCGCCGCGGGTGCCTCGCTGAATCGCAAGCTGCCCACCGGGCGGTTCCCGCCGGCGGTGCGCGAACGGTTCCTCGGTATGCTGGAGCATTTCGGCCAGTCCCCGATCATTGTGCGATCCAGTTCCCTGCTGGAGGACAACTTCGGCAATGCCTTCGCCGGCAAATACGAATCGGTCTTCTGCGCCAACCAGGGCACCCCCACCGAGCGGCTGCACGCCCTGGAGGATGCGGTACGCACCGTGTACGCCTCCGCGATGGGCACCGACGCCCTGCAATACCGCATCAACCGCGGCCTGGATTCCTACGACGAGCAGATGGCGATCCTGGTGCAGCGGGTCTCCGGCGCCGACCATGGCGGGCTGTTCTTCCCGCATGCGGCCGGAGTGGGCAACTCGTCCAACCTGTATGTCTGGGACCCAGAGATCGACCCGGACGCCGGCATGCTGCGGTTGGTGTTCGGGTTGGGCACCCGCGCGGTGGACCGTACCATCACCGACTACGCCAAGATCGTCGCATTGGACGATCCGCTGCGGCCCGTGGACCGGCGTGATCCTACCCGGCACACCCAGCGCTATGTAGACGTGCTGGCTCTGGCCGACAACCAGCAGCAGACCAGGCCGTTGGCCGACGTCCAATCCCTCGATATCGAGACCGACTGGGATCTGTTCCTGTCCACCGACCGGGAGACCTTGCGCTGGTTGCGGGAGCGCAACCGGCCGATCAAGCAGACCCCCAGGGTGCTCGACTTCCGGGGGCTGCTGACCGGCACCGGTTTCGCGTCCCTGATGCGCGCGATGCTGGCCACGCTCAGCACGGCCTACGATCACCCGGTCGACATCGAGTACACCGTCAACCTCGGCGCCGATGGCGAGCCCCGCGTCAACCTGGTGCAATGCCGGCCCCTACAGACCCGGGGACTGGGCCATGCGGTGGCGATGCCCGCCCACCCCGATCCGGCCCGCACCCTGTTCAGTTCGCACGGCAACTTCATGGGCGGCAACCTGCGGCTGCCGCTGGACCATGTCGTTCTGGTGCGTCCGGACGCCTATCTGGCCCTCGGCCAGCGGGAACGTCATGGCGTGGCGCGTGCCATGGGGGTGCTGAACAAGGCCCTGGCCGGGCACTCGTTCATGATCATGGCCGCCGGACGCTGGGGCACCACCACCCCATCGCTGGGTATCCCGGTGCATTTCACCGAGATCAGCAATGCCGCCGCGATCGTCGAGTTCACCTATCCGGCGGGCGGGTTCGTGCCGGAGCTCAGTCAGGGTAGCCATTTCTTCCAGGATCTGGTGGAATCCGGCATCTTCTATGCGGCCATCTTCGATCGGCAGCGCGATGTCAGTTTCGCTCCGGAACTGGTCACCGCGGCGCCCAACCAGTTGCTGCGGCTGGCCCCCGAACTCGGTGAGCTGGCCGAGGTGCTGCAGGTGGCCCACTTCGCCGGACTCGTGCTCTATGCGGACATCCGGACCCAGCAGGTGATCTGCTGCTGATCGCCGGCTCGTCCGCGGCCCGGCACCGGTCGCGACCCGCCGGCCACCGGGCAATCCGGCCGGTTCCCGGGCGTGGCCGGCCGAATCGCCGTATCTTCGAATGGTGACCAACAAGAGTGTTTACATTGCCGCCCCGGAAGGATCGGTCGGTAAATCGGCTATCGCGCTGGGGCTGGTTGAGGCCCTCAGCCGCCAGGTGAAATCGGTCGGCATCTTCCGTCCCGTCGTCGGCGACTACCACGATGAGGTAACCGACGCCCTGCTCGCCCATGGCGGTATCGATCAGACCCACGATGAAGTGGTTGGCCTGTTGGCCGCCGAGGCAATGGCCGATCCCGAGGTAGCGCTGACCCAGATCGTCGAGCAGTACGGCGCCTTGCAGGATCGCTATGCCGCCGTGGTCGTGATCGGCTCCGACTACGACGGGCTGGCCTCCCCCACCGAATTGGATTTCAACGTCCGCATCGCAGCCAACTTGAATGCACCGGTGCTGCTGGTGGTCTCGGGCCTGAACCGCAGCCCCGAGGACGTGGTGGCCTCGGCCGAGCATGCCATTCGCGCCTTCGACAGGCAGCACGAACAGGTGGTCGGGGTGATCGCCAACCGGGTGGCGCCCGAGCAGGTCGCGGCGATCCGCCAGGGCCTGGCCGGCCTAGACCGAGGCGTCGTGGCCGCTCTGCCGGAAAGCAAACTGCTGGCCGCGCCGACGGTTCGCGAGCAATTCGAGTGCCTGGGCGCCCAGCTGTGGCGCGGCGATGCCACCGCACTGGATACCGAGTCGCTGACCTCCATGGTCGCCGGCATGACCTTGCCCAATGTGTTGAACCGGTTGGAGCCGCAGTGCACCCTGCTGGTCGCCTCCGACCGCACCGATCTGCTGCCCGGCCTGCTGCTCGCCCACGCCTCCGACACCTTCCCGAGCCTGGCCGCCATCTTCCTGGTCGGGGGCTACGAGATTCCCGAGTCGATGGTCCGGCTGCTGGATGGGTTGAATGTCAACGTCCCGATCGGCACCGTGGCCGGCGGCACCTACGCCACCGCGGCCGCCCTGCATGCGCTCAGCGGGACGATGACCAGTTCGCAGCGCAAGTATGCCGAGGCATTGCGGCTGTTCCAGGCCGGGGTGGACGAGGATGTGCTGGTCTCGGCGCTGGACATGTCTCGTACCCAGCTGCGCACCCCGCGCATGTTCGAGTATCAGATCATGCAGAAGGCCCGCGCCAACAAGCGGGTCATCGTGTTGCCCGAGGCCGAGGATCCCCGGATTCTGGAGGCCACTTCGATCCTGCTGAGCCGCGGGGTAGCCGAGATCATCCTGCTCGGCGAGGAGGCCCGGGTGCGTGCCGAAGCGGCCCGGCTCGGCTTCGACATCACCGGTGCCAGGATCCAGTCGATGCACGATCCGGCCCTGGTAGAGCGGTTCTCGGTCAAGTATGCCGAGTTGCGCGCCAAGAAGGGCGTCACCGTCGAGCAGGCCCGCGAGAAGATGACGGACCCGAGCTACTTCGGCACGATGATGGTCCATCTCGGCCTGGCCGATGGCATGGTCTCCGGAGCCACACATACCACCGCGAATACCATTCGCCCGGCCCTTGAGTTCATCAAGACCAAACCGGGAGTCAAGGTGGTCTCGGGTTCGTTCCTGATGTGTATGCCGGACGATGTGCTGGTGTTCGCCGACTGCGCGGTGAACCCGAACCCAACCCCCGAGCAGTTGGCCGATATCGCGATCAGTTCGGCGGCCACCGCACAGGCCTTCGACATCGCCCCCCGGGTTGCCATGCTGTCCTATTCCACCGGCACATCCGGCTCCGGCGAGGATGTGGACGCGGTCGCCGCGGCCACCGAGCTGGTCAAGCAGGCGAATCCCGATTTCGCGGTCGACGGCCCGATCCAGTTCGACGCTGCCATGGATCCGGCGGTCGGCAAATCGAAGATGCCGGGCTCCGAGGTGGCCGGCCAGGCCTCGGTGTTCATCTTCCCCGACCTGAATACCGGCAACAACACCTACAAGGCCGTGCAGCGCACCGCCGGCGCCGTGGCCATCGGCCCGGTGCTGCAGGGGCTCAACAAGCCGGTCAACGACCTGTCCCGGGGTGCCTTGGTCACCGACATCGTGAATACCGTCGCGATCACGGCGATCCAGGCGCAGGCCGAGGGCTGAGCGCCCGGCCCACGACGGTGGGGGCCCGCGCCGGGCGGCGTCCCCACCGTTGGTTGTGTTATCGACCGGATGCCCTGGCCGATCTGCTTTCGAGACGGCGGAGGCGAATCCGGATCTCGGGCGGGTGTGTCCCGGGGACCGGCTTGGCCGGGAAACGGGGATGCGCGGGTAGCAGGCGGTCGATGAGGGGTAGGGTGAAATGGCGCACCGTAGTCGAGTCAGCGAGCAAGGGAGCAACTCACGATGTCGAAGCCGATCCTCGTCCTGAACTGTGGATCAAGTTCCATCAAGTACCAGACGATCGACACGGACAGCGAAGCGCTACTGGCCAAGGGCCTGGTGCAGAAGATCGGGGATGCGTCCGCCGGCACCATCGACCATGAGGTGTTGGGTGCGGCGCCGGAGGAGTTCCAGTTGGCGGAACTGCTGCCGGATCACGAGACGGCATTGGCCAAGGTGTTCCAGATGTTCCGCGAGCATGGCCCCGACCTGGACGCCACCGTCGCCGTCGCCCACCGCACCGTGCATGGTGGGGATCGCTTCGCCGCCCCTACCCGGATCACCGACGAGATGGTCGATGCCCTGCGGGAACTGTCCCCGCTGGCCCCCCTGCACAATCCGCCCGGCATCGCCGGGATCCAGGCCGCCCGCAAGTTGCTGCCCGAGGTGCCCCATGTCGCGGTATTCGATACCGCCTTTTTCGTCAACCTGCCTGCCGAGGCCTATACCTATGCGATCGACACCGAACTGGCCAGGCGCGCGCGAATCCGCAAGTACGGTTTCCATGGCACCTCGCACCAGTTCGTCAGCGATCAGGTGAGCACCCTGTTGAATCGCAGCGACCTGAAGCAGATCGTCTGCCATCTGGGCAATGGCGCGTCCATCTCGGCGATCGACTCGGGCCGGGCGATCGAGACCTCGATGGGGCTGACCCCGCTCGCCGGCCTGGTCATGGGCACCCGGACCGGCGATATCGACCCGGGCGTGCTGGCTTTCCTGAATCGCGAACTGGGTATGAGCCCCACCGAGATCGACACCGAACTCAACAAGCGTTCCGGCATGCTCGGGTTGACCGGGCACATCGACATGCGCGATGTGGATGCCGCGATCGTGGCCGGCGATGAGCGTGCCCGGCTGGGCATGGCCGTCTACGTGCACCGGCTGGCCTTCTATATCGGCGGCTATGCGGCCCTGCTAGGCGGTTTGGACGCGATCAGCTTCACCGCCGGCGTCGGCGAGAACTCCGCGGAGGTCCGGGCCGAGGTGTGCGCCCGGCTGCGGTGCCTCGGTGTGCAACTCGACGGGCACGCCAACCGGCAGCGCAGCAAGCAGCCCCGGGTGATCTCGACCCCCGATTCCAAGGTGAAAGTGTTGGTGGTGCCGACCAATGAGGAGTTGGCGATGGCCCGGCAGGCAGCCAGCCTGCTGGCGGGTGATTAGCCGGCTGCCCGGCAACCGTTCGCGCGGGCTCGGGCGACGGCGGTAGGTTTGCGCCATGGCGACCGCACTGATCACCGGGGGCACCTCGGGTATTGGGCTGGCCTTTGCAACCGAGCTGGCCGCGGACGGGTTCGACCTCGTCCTCGTGGCCCGGGACGCCGGCCGGTTGGCCGGTGTCCGCGAGCGGTTGCAGAACCGGTTTGGCGTCGAGGTGGAGACCCTGGTTGCCGATCTGGGTGTCAGGGCAGACCTGGACCCGGTCATCGGCCGGCTGACCGATCCGGAACGTCCGGTGCAGGTATTGGTCAACGATGCTGGTTTCGGGTTGAATGCCTCGCTGTTGGCACCCGAGACCGCGCCGCAGGAGCGGGCCATGGCGGTGATGGCCACCGCGGTGCTGATCCTCGCCGGGGCGGCCGCCCGGGCCATGGTCGCCCGCGGATCGGGCACGATCATCAACGTGGCGTCGGTGTCGGCCTGGATCATCAAGGGCAACTATTCGGCCATCAAGCGCTGGGTCATCACCTATACCCAGGCGCTCGATCTGGAGCTGGCCGGCACCGGGGTGCAGGCCACCGCGGTCTGCCCGGGCTGGGTGAAGACCGAGTTTCATGCCCGGGCCGGGGTCGCCCGGCCGAGGCTACCGGAGTGGGTGTGGGTGTCGCCACGAGCCGTGGCCCGGGCCGCACTGCGCGATGCCGGCCGCGGCCGGGTCGTCTCGGTGCCGACCAGACGCTGGCGGCTGGCCGTGTGGGTGCTGGCGCATGCGCCGGCCGCGTTGCCGCGCTACATATCGAGCAGGATCAGCAGGTCGAGGAGCAAGAGCTGATGGCCGACAAGCAGAATCGGCGGCGTTCCGGTTCGCGGACGGCCGATCGGGACGAGAAGCCGGACAATCGCCGGCGTTTCCGGTCGCCGATCACCATCGCCACCACAACGACCGCCCAGCAGTTGCTGCTAAAGCCGGCGGTCTGGTCGATCCTGTCGGTGCACATTCACGGCAGGGAGCATCTGGAAGACGTCAGCGAACCGTTCATCGTGATCGGAAACCACTCCTCGCATTTCGACGGTCCGCTACTGATGGGGGCATTGCCCAGACGGCTCAGCCGCCGGCTGGCCACCGGGGCGGCCGCCGATACCTTCTTCACCCGGGCCTCGGACCGGGCGGCCATCCAGCTGTTCATGAACGCCTTCCCGGTCAACCGCGCCGGCACTCGTAGCCATCGCGGTCTAGCGAAGCAGTTGCTCAGCGACGGCGTCCCGCTGCTGCTGTTTCCCGAGGGTGGCCGCTCGTATACCGGTGGCATGAAGCCCTTCACTCCCGGAGTGGCCGCCTTGGCGATCTCGTTCAACTGCCAGGTGATCCCGTCGGCGATCGTGGGATCATTTGCCGCCTGGCCGCCCAGGCAGCGGCGCTGGTGTGGCGGCAGGCCCGACGTGCATGTCGTGTTCGGCCTGCCCATGCGGCCGCGTCCCGGAGAGATCGCCCACGAATTCAACGAGCGGCTGCGCCGCAAGGTGATCGAGATGCACGATTCCACCGCCCGCGCCTATGGCATGCCCACCCAGACCGAGCTGCTGCATCTGGCGGCTCTGGAGAAGTCCCGGAGCGACGATTCCGCCGGGCAGACCCACCGGCCGGGCTCCGATGCCCCCGATACGCGATCGGGGCAGTAGGCTCGGGGGATGACCACCAGCAAGCAGCATCCGGACGTGGCCGCGGTAGTGGTCACCTATAACCGGCTGGGGCTGTTGCAGCGCCTGGTGACCCGGCTACTCGCCTTGCCGGCGGTGGATCAGATACTGGTGGTGGATAACGCCTCCGCCGACGGCACCGGCGCCTGGCTGGCCGATCTGGCAAGTCGTGAGGCGCGCGTCCACTATCGGGGGCTGGCCACGAACCGGGGCGGCGCCGGCGGGTTCCAGGTGGGCCTGCAATGGGCCTATGACATCGGTGCCGAGCTGGCCTGGCTGATGGACGACGATGGCCTGCCCACCCCGGATTGCCTGGACCGGCTGCTGGCCCATCGTGGCGAATTCGACTTCTGGGGGCCGGCGGTATTGGCCGAGCAGCAGCCCAGCGAGCTGTGTTTCCCGATCCGGCTGCCGGGCACGACGGTCATCGCCCGCAGCCGGCGCGATCTTGACCGGCTGGCCGTGGGCGGGCTGGTCGCCAACGTGATCATCCCGTTCAATGGCGTACTGGTCACCCGGGAACTGGTGGAACGGATCGGCACCCCGCGGGCCGAGTTCTTCATCTGGGGTGACGATGTGGAATACCTGTGGCGCGCGCGAGAGGCCGGTGGGCGGGTCGCGACCGTGGTGGACGCCCACTTCTGGCATCCGGCCACCGACGATCTGGGTACGCCGATGCTGGGTGGGCTGACCACCTACAATCATTCGCCCAGCGATCTGAAGCACTACTGCATGGCGCGCAATAACACCGTCAACCTGCTGACTCATTTCGGACCGTGGCATGCGGCCGCCTTCTGGGCGAAGACCGCGTGGTTCTATGGCTTTGTGCGGCCCAGCCTGCGGCGTCTGATCCTGTCGGCGCAGGCCATCGGTGCCGCCCTGCGCAACGACTATTCGGGGCATCAGCGGTTTCTGGCCTCACCGGTAGCGGCCTGCACGACGCTGCCGCGCTCCGCCGCGGTCGAGGAGGAGTCGGTGGCCGTGGTGGTGGTCACCTATCGACGTCCCGAGCTGCTGGATCGGTTGCTGACCGCGCTCGCCGCCCAGACCCGAATGGTCGATGCGGTCTTTGTGGTGGTCAATTCGGACGATGCGGCCACCGACCGGGTGCTGGCCAGCCATCCGGAATTGCCGGTCCTGGTGGATCGGCCGGGGAAGAACCTGGGCGGTGCCGGCGGATTCCACCGTGGGGTGCGGGCCGCGTATCTGGCCGGCCATGACCGGATCTGGCTGATGGACGATGATGTGCGTCCCGCGCCTTGGGCATTGCAGGCGCTGCTTGCCGACGGCGGCGATCTGCTGGCCTGTGTCCGGGAGGATCGCCGCGGCAGGCTGGTCGAGAAGGCCGCGGTACGTTTCGATCTGAGCAATCCGCTGGCCATCCGGCCTAAGCGGGCCACGGTGGAAACCACCTGGCCGAGCCGGGCCCGGATGCCGGCGCGCGCACACATCGAGAACGCCGCCTTCGAGGGTTTCATGGTGCATCGCCGGGTGATCGACAAGATCGGTTACCCCGACCCGAGTTTCTTCATCTTCTACGACGACTGCGATTTCCAGTTGCGTGCCCAGCGGGCCGGATTCCAGATGTGGGCGGTCCGCGACGCGCTCATGCGCCGGCATTTTGACTTCTCCCAGGACGCGGATCTGGCCGGCTGGAAGGGTTTTTATATGTACCGCAATCTGTTCGCGGTGCATTTCCGCTATGGCACGAATCTGCTCGTCCGGCTCAAGCCGGTGCTGGTTGCCGCCGCGGTGACGGTGCTTTCCCCCTGGCGGGGTGGGCGAGCCGCGGTCGATAGCGTGTGGCGGGCGCTACGCGAGGCTTTCGGCATGCGCCGGCTGGATCCACGGGCCCGGCTGGGCTGATCTGTTGGCCGTTTCGGCCGTGTCGGTGGCCTTCGCCGTCAGGGAGGTTTCCGCGCATATCGTCGTTCCTCAGTTCGCGTCCCGACCGAGATGCTGCTCGTCGATCGCGCAGCGTGCCGGTATCCCCTGACCGATCGTTTGCCATAGGAACGTAAAGACCAGGGCGTCCATGTGGGCGACTTGCGCATTCGTGGCCGCACCACCATGCCCCCCTGCGGTGTTCTCCCAAATGAGTACCTTGTTTTCTAGGGCTTCTAGTGCTGCGGCGAATTTCCGGGCATGGCCCGGGTGCACGCGGTCATCGCAGGTCGAGGTGGTCATTAGTACCGGTGGGTAGCCGACATCGGGGTCAAGCGAATGATACGGGCTGAACGTTCGAATAAATTCCCAGTCGTCGGTTTCAGGATCGCCGTATTCGGCCAGCCAAGAGGCGCCTGCCAGTAAACGAGAATAGCGTTTCATATCCAATAGGGGCACTTGGAGTACCAGCGCGGCAAACAAATCGTGAAAACCGGTCAGCATGTTCCCGACGAGCAGCCCGCCGTTGGACGCGCCGAGACAGGCGAGCCTTTCACGGGTGGTGACTCCGCGCGCCACGAGATCACGGGCCACCGCCGCAAAATCTTGATAGGAAAGTGGGCGGTTTTGCCTGAGGGCTGCCCGATGCCAGGCCGGACCGTATTCTCCCCCACCCCGGACATTGGCAATTACATAGGTGCCACCGCGCTCGCACCACGCTTTACCGGTCACGTCCAGATATGACGGGATGAGAGAAAACTCGAAACCTCCATACCCGTACATCAAGGTCGGATTCTGACTAGCAGCTGGAGGCGCCTTCGGCCCAATCTGGAAATATGGCACAGAGGTGCCATCCTGGCTTAATGCAAAATGCTGAGAGGTTTGAATCCTGCTGGCATCGAAGAAAGCCGGTGACGATTTCACCCGGGTTTGCCTGGCCTTATGGCCGGTTCCGACGGAGCCTAGATCGCCAAGCCACAGTGTTGCGGGTATGCAAAAGTCCGCAGCGACGATCCACAATTCGTCGGACTCTTCATCGTCGACGGCGATGACTTCTAGCGAGCCAGTCAGCTGTGCGAACACTCGCTGGTGCCGCCAGTCTCCCCGAGCATCGCGGTAGTGGGTTTCCAATCGATGGGCGACATCTTCAAGGATCGTGATGACAACATGATTACGAGTGACGGTGAGCTCTGCGAGGGATGCGGATCGTGTCGGAGCGAACAGCATGTGCAAATCGCGTTCGCCTGCCAAGAAGGATTCCGCATCCGCGACCACGAGCGAGCCTGCGGGGAAGACGACATCGTCCACCTGCCAGTCGCTGCCTGGAATCAGCAGGGCCAGGTCGCGGTGAACGAGCATTTCCAGATCGGATGGTACCTCAATGCGTGTCAGCACACTTTGACCGCCGGGGCGGTCGTGCAATATGAATTGATCGTTCTCGTAGATCGTCCGGGAACATATGATCCAATCGCGTTCCCATCCGGGGGTATCGTCTCGGTAGCCTTTGACCTCCAGATCGCTCGACTCGGCTTCGAAGATCAATTCGGCCTGATCGAGCGAGGTTCCGCGCCGCCACCGCCGGACTTGTCTCGGATAGCCCGCAGAAGTGAGCGTACCCTCCCCGAAATCCGTTGCTATGAACACGGTGTCTTCATCGATCCAGGACATTCCTCCCTTCGCGTCGGCTCTAACGAATCCCCCAGCAGATTGCGGGACGAAGGTCTTGGTCACGAGATCGAATTCGCGGGTGGTGTCCGAATCGGTGCCGCTATGCGAAAGGCAGACCAATGCCCGTCGCCACACCGTATCGCCGGGCCGGGGACGCAACAGTTCGGCGCCATGCCATACCCAGTCCTCGTTTTCGGATTCGTTCAGGGTATCGATATCGAGTAGGATATCCCAGTCGGTGTTCTCGCTACAGTAGGAATCGAATGTTGTCCGCCGCCACAGTCCGCGTTGATGGTTCTCATCTACCCAGAAATTGTAGAGGTATGTGCCGTGTTTGACTACCGGCGGGATTCGGCCCTGCGCATCTAGAATCTTTTCGATATCCATTTTTAGGGCACGGAAGAGATTGCTGGTGCCTAGTTCTCGCTCAACCCGGGCGTTATGTTCTTTGACCCAGGAGAGCTGCCGTCCGCCCGAGGCATCTTCGAGCCACTGCCAAGGGTCCCTGGAGCCATCCGAGGAGGGTAGAGCGGTGCGGGAAGACGCCTCGCCCCGGCGGGCCAGGCCATCTCGGGAATCGGATGGAAATGTGGTTTGACGATGCTGCGGGATCATGGCGTATCGTCGGCGGATGTAAATGGCACGGACGAGCGCAGGCGTCTCCCCAGCCCGGTGATATCGGCTATCCAGCGTCCGGCGACGAAGCCAGGGTGCGGATGCCGGATGATGTGTATCTCCATGGAATACTCCGATGCCCCGATAGCTATGCGTAGGGTAGTGGGAAGGTGTTGAGTTGGTCTTCGTCGATTCGATGGTCCCGCCAGC
>CALHWB010000013.1 GCA_938036835.1 uncultured Propionibacterium sp. | reverse complement strand
GGATCCTTCTTCTTCGGTAGCGAAATCGTCATCGCCGGTGTCGGTCATCTTCGCAGCCTCTGAGGCCAATCGCTTTTGAATGGCCCCGCTAACCTGACAGAAATCGGCGTTCCGCTTGTTCAGCCCACTCAAGATGACCATATCCACCGGGCTCCGGAAGCCCCTATTATCCATCCGCGTACCGGAGACGGCATTATCGAAGGCGGGCTTCAAAGCAGTTAGCACCTCTACGGTCTGGTCGGCTGCGTTCAACCAAGAACCGGCGTCGAATGCAATGGTCGTCATCGTGTTCTCCTAGCCAATATCTCATCCAATTGGGACTCAATGCGGTCGAGCTGGGCGCTGTCGGGACCGCCACCGAGTTGGTCTACGAATTGCAACACCGCCTGCTGATGGGCCCGCAGGGCGGCATTGACCGCCTGCTTCAGGCCCGCCTCTAACTGCCGCTGCCGATTGAGGTCGAGCAACTGCGTGGCAATCTGCACGGTACGCAACTCACCGCCGGCGATTTCGACGTAGACCATGCCATCGCAGGCCTCACCGGTAGTGGATAATTCCCTAAGCTCGGCCGCTAACCGAGCATCCTCACCCATCTGGCTTCCTAACTATTTGACAAGGTTAACCAGCTAAAGGGTCAACCCTGAAGCAAACGAGCGGGCGCTGTTCCGTGATCATCCGCTCCCATAGACTTCGGGCCCCATCGGTCACCATGCCGTGCCCGGGCTCGATCGTATTTGTCAGTCTTAAACATCTGAAGGAATATCCACCGCGAAGGAAAAGATACCCTCGATCTCCTCGGCCGCGCTCTTTTGCAGTTCATGCATTTTTATACCGATATTATAGCTACGCATCTTGACATAGTCATATACACCATTTTGAGGTACCAAGGGATTGAGTTTGGCCATTTGAATCCTGGCATCAATGACGGTGGCGAACGCGTCCATGGCGGTCACCGTGTCGGTAAGCTTCTGCGCGGCGGCGGCGCAGGCGGCCGCAAACTCTCCGGCATCGTCTTTTGCCTTGCCAATCGCATCCGGGGACGCGGATGTGCCTTTCATGAACTCCGCGAACTCGTTGGCCCCGGGGCCCTCGTTGACCGCAGTCACACCCTGGACTATCTCACCCATCGAGGTGCCGGCAGCGGACAGTGCCTCTGCAGTGGCCCGCCACAGCGATTCGCGGGTATTCAGCTCCTCCACCGCGATAGCCGGCCTTTCGATCTCAAACATAATATATGCCCATGCTACCATATTCGCCGCGCCTCCTCGGATCCTTCTTCTTCGGTAGCGAAATCGTCATCGCCGGTGTCGGTCATCTTCGCAGCCTCCGAGGCCAATCGCTTTTGAATGGTCGCATTAACGTGAAAAAAATCAGCGTTCCGCTTGTTCAGCCCACCCAAGATGACCATATCCACCGGGCTCCGGAAGCCCCTATTATCCATCCGCGTGCCGGAGACGGCATTATCGAAGACGGGCTTCAAGGCACGTAACGCCTCTACGGTCTGGTCGGCTGCGTTCAGCCACGAACCGGCGTCGAATGCAATGGTCGTCATCGTGTTCTCCTAGCCAATATCTCATCCAATTGGGACTCAATGCGGTCGAGCTGGGCGCTGTCGGGACCGCCACCGAGTTGGTCTACGAATTGCAACACCGCCTGCTGATGGGCCCGCAGGGCGGCATTGACCGCCTGCTTCAGGCCCGCCTCTAACTGCCGCTGCCGATTGAGGTCGAGCAACTGCGTGGCAATCTGCACGGTACGCAACTCACCGCCGGCGATTTCGACGTAGACCATGCCATCGCAGGCCTCACCGGTAGTGGATAATTCCCTAAGCTCGGCCGCTAACCGAGCATCCTCACTCATCTGGCTTCCTCCAACGAGAAATACACCGGATTGCCGGTACCGCAATCGTGAACGTCCAGTACACCGCCCAACGGGCTAGGCCTGATGTACTGGACGCGTGGGATCAATCCCGTTTCGTCCAGTTCGGCTATCCAGGTCTAACTATTTGACATAAGGTTAACCAGCTAGGGGGTCAGCCCCTGGAGCAAACGAGCGGCCGGCCGCGGGCCCAACCCGATCGGCAGGCCCCAGCGGCCCGGGCGCGGGACCTCCGCGATACCCGCGGCCGGCGCGCATCCTCGAACCGGCGGGGCTCGCAGACGAGACGACAGCACCGTAGCGGCCACCGGGTGGGTCCCGACGAGCCGGTCTACGGCGACCCGGCGTCACCGGCAAGGGTGCCGGGTCACCGTCCACGAGCGACCCGGCGCCGCTCGATGGCTGGCGCGGTCAACCGATCGGCTTGACAGGCTGCCGCAGCACGGTTCGCAGTCTGGCAGCGGTTACCCGCCGCGGGTCGCCGAGGTAGATCTCGTGATGGTGACCGTTGAAGGTGAGGCCGCGAGCGGGCATCACCTCGTCGTGTAGCCGGGCGAGGGTGGGGGCCTCGTCGTCGTAGCTGCCGATGTGCATGATCTGCAGCACCCGGCCCTCGTTCAGCACCAGCCGGCGGACGCGATCCACCGGCAGGCCCGGCTTCTTCCGTGCCGCCACCGCTAAGCCGCTGGCCACCGCCTGCTCGCCGACCTGATCGGGCAGCGGGATCAGCATCGTCCAGTACCACCGCTTCTTGTCTCGGGACGCGAACACCTCGGGGTCGGGATGCCACCACAGTCCCTCCAGCGGGCCGGCCACGAATTCCAGGCCTGCTTCCCGTTTGACCACCGACCTGACGGCGTAGGCGGTGGTGAACAGGGCCGCCACCGCGTCGGCGTACTGCGGGGCGGTGTTCGGGTCGCCGCGGCCGTCGATGGCCAGGTAGCCCGTCTCGGGGACGATCGCCTCACTGAAATCGCCGGCGCCCGGCTGGTATAGGGCCTTGCGGTCCTTCTTCAGGTCGATCCTCATCGCATTTCCTCCCTCGAATCGCAGTTATCGGCGGCCGGCAGCCGGCCTGCCCGGCTGCCATCGGCCAGCGGCTCGCCCCGTCTTCGGCCGCCGGGCCTCAACCGCGCACCGTTTCCAGTTGGCAAAGTACCGCCAGGCGCAGCGGGGCCTGCGGGTTCAGACGCTCCACCTGAACCCGAATAGCGCGCCTGGCTCGCAACGCGTGGATGGTCTCGACCAACCAGTCGGGTACCCAGCCGACCTCGCTGCCCGTAGCCGTCAGCAGGATTGCCTGCGGGTTGACGGGGTTGCCCGGCTCATCCCTGAGGGACAGTTCCTGGCCGGGCACGAGTCGATCGACGGCGGACGGGTCGCGATGCCGGATTCCTGAGATGAAAAACCGCCCCTCGCAGCGTCCGTCCACCTCTTCGAAGGCGTCCACCACGTGAAAGGTGTCGGTGGCCCGTTCGCCACCGGTGCGGGCAAGGATCTCCATCGGCGTGGCGTCCTCGGCCAACCCCAGCCAACCGACGTACTCGCCATAGGAGCTACGACGCCGCGACAGGACGCGGTTGCCGAGGAACGCCGGCAGGGTTTCGAACATGTAGACGCGTGCTGGCTCCGGGAACTGGATCAGCGGGTTAAAACCCGAAAGGTCATGCGCCTCGGGCAGATAAGCGAACGCGTAACGCCCATCGCTCAGCGACTCGAACTGGCCAACGGCATGGTATCTACTGGTTTTGGGGTCCTTCCAGATAAGCCGGAGCTTCCGGGTGACCAGGGCGGCGTCCTCAGGACGCACGTTCGCAAGCACCGATTGCATCGCACAGCCTCCGTCGGTTCCGTTTAACGATCTCGACCACAAAGCTACATTGCGGCTCCGACAAAATCCGCGAGGGCATGGTCCCGGCCGCCGCCCCAGGCCGGCCAATGACCGGTCATGAAGCCGGGCTGCGCGGACGTGAGCCGCGGACAGCCACTCGACAGGTGACACACCCATCGGGCGACGAACCATGCCACCGCCCAGGCCCATGCCGGCGCCGGCCGGCCGGCATCAGGCCAGCAAACCGAGATGCTCGAGCAGGATACGCAGGCCGATAGCGATCAGCACCAGACCGCCGGCGAATTCCGCGGGTTTGCGCAGCCGGACGCCAACCCGCTGGCCGATCAGGGCCGCCAGGAACGACAACACCAGGGTGACCAGCCCGATGACCAGGATCGCCTGGAGGATCGAAACCTCCAGCATCGCGAACGTAACCCCCACCGCCGCCGCATCGATGCTGGTCGCAAAGCCAAGCACCAGCAGGCGCCAGACCCCGATCCGGTCGACGTCCTCGCCGTCGTCCGCGTCCTTGAAGCCGTCCCAGATCATCTTTGCGCCGATCGCGCCCAGCAGCCCGAAGGCTATCCAGTGATCGACTGGCATGATGAACCGGGCGAACCGGGAGGCGAGCAGCCAACCGGCCAACGGCATCATCGCCTGGAAGCCGGCGAAGGTGACCGCAATCCACAACGCCTGCAGCAGGCGCAGGGTGCGGGTTCGCAGCCCGCTGGTCAGGGCCGCGGCGAAGGCATCGGTCGATACGCCGAAGCTGACAAGAAACACCGACCACAGGGACACGCGTTCACCTTTCCGAGGGCGCACCGCCGCCCTCAAACCATGGCTGGGCCTGGGAGCGGCATCCCGTGGGCCCGGATCGCCGGTCCCAGCCGGATCTGCGGCTCCCCGACCACCACCCTGACCGGCCGGCCACGGTTGTGTCCACGCATAACTTGAAGTGAGCACGATCAAACATTCGACTGTGAGCCGGGCCACCGCGGCCTTGGCACCCCAGCCCGGAGTTCGGCTGTTCACATTTCGAGTTGCGTCTAGACACATCCGGTTCGCGGCGGCAAGGCTTGGGCAGAACAGGAGGAGGCCGAGGCATGGTGGTTGACGTTGCGGTGGTTCGATGGTGAAGGACTCGCCCGCGGAGACCACCAGGGTCGCCGAGGACTATGTGACCTTGATCTGGAAGGCATGCGAGTGGCCGGACGACGGCCGCCGGCCCACCACCACCGAACTGGCCGCATCCTTAGGCGTCACGCTGTCAACGGTTTCGGCCAATCTCAAGCGACTGGCCCGCGAGGGCCTGATCCGCTACGAACCCTACGGGGCCATTGAGCTCACCGAGCAGGGGGAGCAGATCGCGTTGCAGATGGTCCGCCGGCATCGATTGATCGAGACCTTCCTCGTCCAGCAGCTCGGTTATCCCTGGGATCAGGTGCACGACGAGGCCGATCGCCTCGAACATGCCGTATCGGACACCCTCATGGACCGGATAGACGCGCTGCTGGGATATCCGGAGATCGATCCGCATGGCGACCCCATTCCCCGGCAGGGCAGCGCACCGGCGATCTCGGCGACCCTGCTATCGGGATGCGCGCCGGGCGAGCTGGTGCAGATCGTCCGGATCTCCGACGAAGAACCCGACATCTTGAAGTTCCTGGCCGACCAGCGGATTGCGCTCGGCACCCCATTGCAGGTGGAAACCCCGATGGCGGCGACCGGGCTGATGACGGTGCGGCACGGCACAAACACCATCCAGTTCAGCGCCCCCATCGCGGCGGCAATCCACGTGACCGCGCCACGCGACTGACCCGCCCACCGGCAAGCCGGCCAGCGCCGCCAGCCGGCCGGAAGCAAACCGCCCGGGCGGCCACCTCGACCGGTCAACGGCCCCCTTCGACTGGCCGCCCTGCCGGCCGGGCCTGCCCGGCCGCGCCCGAATGTCCCCGCTGGGGGACTGCGGCGCGGGCACCGGCCCGGGTTTGCTGGTGGCCAGGACGAAAGGAGAACCAAGGTGAGTAACGAGGTGATCAGCACCACCGGCCTGACCAAGGCCTATGGTGGGCGCAATGTGGTCGATGGGCTTGAGCTGCGCGTCCCCGCCGGCTGCGTCTACGGCTTCATGGGCCTGAACGGGGCCGGCAAATCAACCACCATGAAGATGCTGCTCGGGCTGGCCAAGCCCACCAGCGGCAGCATCGAGGTCTTCGGCAAACCGTTGCGGGCTAACCTGCCCGAGATCCTGGCGCAGACCGGCTCCCTGATCGAAGGCCCCAGCTACTATCCGCATCTAACCGGGCAGGAGAACCTGGCCATCCTGCAACGCATGCTCGGCCTGGACGCCAACCGGATCGGCCGGGTGCTGCGCACCGTCGGCCTGCAAGACGCCGCCGGCAAGCTGGCCCGCGCCTACTCCCTGGGCATGAAGCAACGCCTGGGTATCGCGATGGCCCTGCTGGCCGAACCCCGGCTGTTGATCCTGGACGAACCCACCAACGGCCTCGACCCGGCCGGCATCCACGAGATCCGCCAGTTGCTCGTCCGGCTCGCCCATGAGCGGGGCGTCAGCGTACTGGTATCCACCCACCTGCTGGCCGAGATCGATCTGATGGCCGACCAGGTGGGCATCATCCACGAGGGAGTGCTGCGCTACCAGGGCAACATCGCGGGGCTGCGCGATACCGGACGGCTGGTGGTGCGCACCAGCGACAATCCCCGTGCCCTGGCCGAGCTGATCCGGATCGGCTGCCCCGCGTCCAGCCCCACCGGGCAGACGATCGAGGTGCCGGGCGATCCCGGCGACGCCAACTGCGCGCTCATCGCACGTACCCTGCACGATGCGGGCCTCGACCTGTATTCGATGAGCCAGCAGCGCCGCAGCCTAGAGGATGTCTTCCTCGACCTCACCGCCCAGACGCTGGACGGCATCGCCGGCGCCGCGCAGCCCACGCCCGGCCGCCGGGGCACCGCGGGCCGGGCCCGCCGTGGCCTGCCGGCGAGCATCGCGCACCTGCCGAACCGGCTGGAAAGGACCGCGGCATGAACACGTTCAGCCTGGAAATCGCCAAGATCAAGCGCCGCCGTGCCTTGCCGATCGCGCTCGCCGTGATGGCCATGGCCGTGCTGTGGAGCGGAATGGCCCGCACCGACGGCCTAGCCAAGAATCCCGGGCAGGCCAGCGCGGCCCTGGTGGTCAACGACTTAACCTCGCTGCTGCCGATGCTGCTGCCCCTGCTGGTGGCCGTCACCGTGGTCCGGGTGGCCGGTGCCGAGCAGGACGCCGACATGCTCAGCCAGCTGTTCGCCTGCGGGGCATCGCGCACTCGGCTGCTGCTGGGCAAACTGACCCTGGTGGCGGCGTTGCTTGCGATCAGCCTGGGATTGGGTTTCCTGGTCACCCTCGGCTGGGCCAGCGCCCAGCGGATCGCCCCCGATCTCGGCCTGGCCGGCCAGGCCTACCTGCTCTGCCTGGTGGCCGCGCTCGAACTGGCCGCGCCCCTGCTGGTGCTCGCGCTCCGGCAGAACCGTCAGGCCGCGGTGATCGGGATCGGGCTGGCGCTGGGGCTCGCCGGGCAGTTGCTGGCCTTGGCCCCCCGGCCTGTGCTGATGCTGCTGCCGAATACCCAGATCGCCGCGGCCAACCCCACCCGCTGGATATTGGCCGATGGTTACATCACCGGTTACCGGCCCGCCCCCGAGCAGGCGGCCCTGATCCCGCTGGTGGCCCTGATCGCCGCGGTCGTCGTCGGCGCCAGCATCCGCTACCACAGTCGTAAGGAGATCGAATCATGACCACCCACACCCTCGGCATCGCCGCCAGTGTCGAGTTCACCAAACAACGCCGTGGTTTCGGCTGGTTTCCGATCGCGGGTGCGGTCGCCGCCGCCCTGCTGGTGGCCAGCGGCTGGTGGAGCTATGCGAGGTTCGCCGAGACCTTCCAGGCCCAGCAGATCGCTTGGGTGGCGATCTGGGGCAACACGGCCCTGCTATTCGGCGGATTCGCGATGCCGATCCTGCTCTGCCTGCACATGGCCTGGTCGATGCGGATGGAGCAACTCAACGGCAATATCGCTCGTTTGCGGGCAGCCGGTCTGCTGGGTCGTAGCCTGATCGCCGGCAAGCTGGCCGGGGCGTTGCGGGCCAGCTTGATCCTGAGCGCCGAGTTGTGGTTGCTGTACACCCTGGCCGGGTTGAGCCACGGCTTCCGTCCGGACGCGGAATACGCCCGCACCCTGGGATACCTGCTGCTGGGCCTGCTGGGTGGCTGGTCGACCGGCTGCGTTCTGCTGCTGGTGGCCTGCCTCATCAGGTCATTCGCGGTGCTGATGGGCGTCTCGGTGCTGGCCGCCATGAGCGGGTTCGCGGTGGTTTTCGCGGCCCCCCAGGCGCAATGGCTGTGGCCATTCTGCCAGGCCTCCCTGGGTATGCACGCCCGCGACCCGTTGACCCTCGAACCGCTGCCGACGGTGCTGTTCGTGGTCACCAATGCCGTGATCGTCCTGGCGGCGGCAGGCCTTTCCGGCTGGCTACTGGGGCGACGGGAGGACTGAACGATGCGGGCGCAATTCGCGGAACAGGCCAACCTGCTGGACGATATGCTGACCGCGTTCGGCCGTCACCCGGTGCCTGTGAACGCCTGCTGGGCGATCGGCTACGGCCTGCTGGTCGGCGTGGTCTGCTTGCAAAGGTTCGCCTGGGCCCACCAGGTCACCGCCGGCCAGGTGACCCTCACCGGATTGTGCGGCATCGTGGCGATCGCGGCGATCATGCTGCGGCACCGCTACCCCCTGCCGGCGTTGGCCTGCTGCCTGGCGACCGGGTATCTGTCATATCTGCTGGGTATCGGACGCGTCGACAGCGAGGCCATCCTGATCACCCTCTGGACGGTGCTGGTCACTCGGCCACCCCGGATCGCTGCCCTCGCCTGGTGCGGCACAGCGGTCAGCCAGGTGGCCGTCAACCGGCTGGCCGTATGGCAGGTACCGACCGCCCTCTACACCCAGGTGATCATGGAGGTCACGCCGCTGATGGCGCTGACCGGGCTCGCCCTGCTGGTCCGCTGGCGGCGCTACACCACCGAACAGCGCCGCCGGGCCCGCCTGGAACAGGCCGAGCAGCGGATGCTGGCGGCCCGATTGCGGGTCGCCGCCGACATGCACGACACCATCGGGCACGGGCTGACCAGCGTGATCAACCTGACCGATGTCGCCCTGCTGGCTTTGCGGCACGGCGACGACCAGGACGCGGCGGCCAGCCTGCAACGCGCCAATTCGCTTGCCCGCCAGACCTTGACCGAAAGCCGCGGGGTGATCGCCCGGCTGCGCGGGGACAGCCAACCGCCATTCGTCCCGCAGCCCAGCCTGGCCGATCTGCCGGCGATCTTCGAGACCGCCGAGCGGGCCGGTCTAACCGTCCAGGTGCAGGAAACGGGTGAGCGTCCGGTTGGCTTGCTGGCCACCGATGTCTACCGGATCGTTCAGGAGGCGGTCACCAACACCCTGCGGCATGCCCGCGAGGCCACCCGGATCTGTATCGATCTGACCCACGAACCCCAACTGACCAGGGTGCGGATCCTCGACAACGGACGGATGAACGCCGCGGCCGAGCCCGGCAACGGGTTGGCCGGTATGACCGAGCGGGTGGCCGCCCACCGCGGTACCCTGCAAACCGGCCCCACGGCACAAGGCTGGCAGGTGGTGGCCACCCTGCCTTGGGCGGCGGCATGATCCGGGTGCTGCTGGTCGACGATATCGCCGACACCCGGCGAGCGCTGGCCCAGATGCTGCGCTACGCCGACGGCATCGACGTGGTCGGTGAGGCGGCCGATGGGCTGGCCGCCCTGGCCGGTCAGCAGAGCGTCCACGCCGATGTCGTGGTGATGGACATCCGCATGCCCCGCATGGACGGCATCGAGGCCACCGCCCGGCTGCTGGCCGCCGATTCGACGCTGAAGGTGCTGGTGCTGACCACCTTCGATCTCGACGAGTATGCCTTCGGGGCGCTGGCCGCGGGCGCGTCCGGTTTCCTGTTGAAGGACGCCACCCCCCAGCAGCTCGTGGACGCGGTGCGTGCCGTGGCCGCCGGGGACGCGGTGCTCACCCCGCGGATCACCCGGCAGCTGCTCACCCGGCTGCCCTCCCGCGGCCCGGACCCTGCCGAACTGCAACGCCGCACCAGGGCCGCCGGGCAGTTGGCGAGCCTCACCCCCAGGGAGCGAGAGGTGGTGGAACTGATCGCCGCCGGGTTGACCAATGCGGAAATAGCCGATCAGTTGGTGTTGTCGAATGAAACCATCAAGACCTATGTGAAGCGGCTGCTGACCAAGCTGGACTTGCGTGACCGGGTGCAGCTGGTGCTGCTCGTCCATGCCGCCGATCCCGCCCGCTGATCCCCGCGCCGCGGGTTCCCACTCCCATCACCCGAGCCAGGGCCCGGGTGGCGCGGGGGCACCCGTCGGATACGTGGACCGGTCGGGTCCAGATCCACAAAGACCGGGTGGCCCGGGGTGTCACCCACCGTCAGCGCCGGCAGGCCGGGTTGCCGTCAGATGGCAGAGCACCGCCAGCCGCAGCGGAGCGGCCCGGTTGACCTGCTCCACCCGAACCCGGATTCCGGTCAGCAGCAGTCTGCAACTCTGACAGGGG
This sequence comes from uncultured Propionibacterium sp., assembly GCA_938036835.1. Taxonomy (GTDB): domain Bacteria; phylum Actinomycetota; class Actinomycetes; order Propionibacteriales; family Propionibacteriaceae; genus Brooklawnia. Next base: position 30,193 of record CALHWB010000013.1, on the reverse strand, counting down.
CAGGTCGTGGAGCCGAGCCATGAAGGAGTCCTTCCCCTCAGCAGATGCGAGCCGATACGCCTCCACGGCGACTTCGACGAGTGTGGGAGCCGCATCGCCGGATTCCGGGCCGAAACCCGCCCCGGATCGTCTTACCCGCCAAGCCACCGCCGCCGTGGGAATCGGGGGTCCCTGAGAGGCGTTTACCGGTGTTTTCCGTAGCGAAAAGCACCGGGACCACGGGCAATATCAGATCCACCAGCGGCCCGGGTCGGCATTGAGCCGGGCCAGTTCTGCCCTGATGAGTTCCTGCAGCCGATCCCAGGCGGGTACCGTCTCCGGGTCGTAGCTGGTGACCAGTTCCGCGCTGATGGCGTTCTCAACCTGGTTGGGCTCCTCCGATGTGCCCACCGTCACGATCCAGGTGGCCGTCCGCCTGGCCAGGTCGGCGAGCCTGGGGTCATCGGCGGACCATTCACGCGCCTCATCGGTCTGCCGGTAGAGGGCGCGGTATTCGGGGTCGGTCATGGCCCGCGTCTGCCACGCCAGCCAGCCGGGTAGGCGCTCCGGGCAGACCACGCTGACCAGAATCCAGCCATTCCGGTTGAGTCGTCGGGTCTGCTCCGAAACACCCAGTTCGGCCAGCGCGGTCAGATGCTGCTCCAGGGCCGGGCCGAGGAAGGGGTCCCGGCCGCTGGTCAACGCCTGCAGCCTGCGGCGGGTCGCCTACAGTTCCCGGATGCGCTGCCGCAGGGCCGCATCGATCTCGGCGGCGGCGCCCGCCGGCCGGGATGGCTCGGCGTCCAGCAGTTCACGTACCCGGGCCAGCGGCACCCCGGCGTCGGCAAGTACCTTGATGCGTTGCAACTCGATGACATCCCGCGGTGTAGCTGCGATAGCCGGACCGATCACGGGCCGGTTCGGCGAGCAGACCGATCCGGTGATAGTGCCGGACGGCCCGGGGAGTGACACCCACATGGTCAGCCAGTTGTTTGATGGTCAGCATCCAGGCCTTCTGCCGGATCGGGCTGTCAGGTGGTGGCCGGCCCAGCCCGCGACCCCGACTGTGGCCCCGGCCGGGGCCCCGCTGCGCGGTGGTGGTCCGCCACCGATCCCGCCCGGCGGGCCCGGTTCGGGTCTGTCAGGACCGCCCGCCGGCCATCTGATCAACCACCGCCCGCCACCGCCCCAGGAAGGCGGTGGCCTGCGCGGGCGACCAGGCCGGGCTGAATCGGCCGGCGGGCTGCCAGGCAGGAACGCAGTCGGCCAGTGATCGGGCCGGGTCGAGCGCCTTGCGGGCCAGCGCCACCGCCCCCAGTGGCGTGGCATGCGGTGAGGAATAGGTCTCGACCTCGACCTGCATCAGGTCGGCGATGGCCTGCATCAGATACCGCGACCGGGTCAGGCCGCCATCGACCCGCAACCGGCTGATCTGCTGGCCCGAATCCTGCTCGACCAGTTCCGCCAGGACGGCCACGTTGGCGGCGATGCCCTGCAACACGGCCGTCACGATCTGGGCCTTGCCGCTGGCCAGGTTCATGCCGGCCAGCGCGGCGCGGGCGTCGCTGCGCCACCACGGCGCGGCCAGCCCGGCCAGCGCCGGGACGAACACGACACCTTCGGCATCGGGCACGGCCAACCGGTCCAGTTCGCGGGCGTGGTCGATCACGCCGAGTTGTGTCAGCCAGCGCACCGCGGAGGCCACCGTGTAGACCTGCCCGTCGTAGCAGTAGGACTGGACGTCGTCCACCAGCCAGGCGGTCGATTCCGCCAGGCCGGCGGTCGACGGCCGGGGCTGGGTGCCGGCGTTGACCAGCAGGAAGGCGCCGGTGCCGAAGGTGCATTTGGCTTCGCCGGGGGCCAGGCAGGATTCGGCCAGCAGCGCGCCCTGCTGATCGACCACCGCGCCCGCCACCGGAACCGGATTCCCGAACAGTGCGGTATGCCCGAGGATCTCGTCGTTGGCGGCCATTCTCGGCATTCGCTCGTCGGCCAGCCCGAACAGTCCCAGCAGTTCGGGATCCCAGTCGCGTTGCCGCTGGGATTTCAGCAGCGAACGCGAGGCGGTGGCGATGTCGGTTACGAATTCCCCGGTGAGCCGGTGCAGTATCCAGGCATCCGAGGTGGTCAGTACCCCTTGCCGGGTTCTGTTTCGCCGCAGCCAGGTCATTTTGGGAGCGGTGAAATAGGGGTCGAGCACCAGCCCGGTGCGGGCCGCGATCAGTTCGGCGTGCCCGGCCAGCTCGTCGCAGACCGACTGGGCGCGGGAATCCTGCCAGACGATCAGTTCGCTGAGCGGTTCACCGGTTTTCGGATCCCAGGCCAGCACGGTCTCGCCCTGGTTGGTCAGGGTCACCCCGGCCAACGGCACACCGGCCTGCCGGACGGCCTGCCGAGCGGTGTCGAGCACCGAGTCCAACAGTTCCGCCGGATCCTGCTCGACGCCGCCGTCGGGCAGGTAGCTGGGCCGGATGGCGGTTTCCACCAGGGCGAGGATGGTGTCGTCCGCGCCGACGACGATCGATTTGGTGCCCGAGGTGCCCTGATCGATGGCCAGAATCGCGCCGTTCATGCTTGCTGCCCCAACTTGTCGAGTTCTTGGTCGATATCGGACAGTTCCGGCATGTCCAGGCCACGGCTACCCCGTTTGAGGAACAGGTAGGCCAGGTAGAGGCCGCCGATCAGGAAGAAGATGGCGATGTAGAGCCAGACCGAGGCGAACGACGCGTCCCGGAAGATCAACAGCTCATATATCAGCCACACGCTGGCGACGCTCAGCACCGGGAGTTCCCATCTGCCCAGCTTGAAACCATCGGTGGGCGGCAGCTGGCGTCGTTTCACGATGTACAGCAGGGTGGTGCCCGCATAGATCATGGCGGGCAGCAGCGTTGCCGCGCTGAAGAAGGCGAACAGCACCCCCGTGGAGAAGCCGAAGGCCAGCAGGATGGCCTCGGAGACGATCATCATGAACAGGGCGGCGTTCATCGGGGTGTTGGTGGCGCGGTTCACCTTGCGCAGCCACTGCCAGCCGGGGAAGCGTTCGTCCCGGGCCATCGCCCAGACCTGCCGCGAACCCGAAACCGTGATGGTCAGCCCGCACGAGTAGATCGAGATCACGATCAGCACCAGCAGCGCCTTGCCGGCCACCGGGCCGAGGGCCGTGGTGATGATGTCGGCGAGCGCGGTGGGGGAGTCGGCCAGGGCAATGGGATCCTTGATCAGGGCGGTGGCGCCCAGGACGAAGGCGAAGCCGATCACCCCCAGGGCGATGACCGCCTGCCGCATGGCCTTGGGGATCACGTGGACGGCGTCGCGGGTCTCCTCGGCCATGTTGGCGGCGGATTCGAACCCGACGATGGTGAAGGCGCCGGCCAGCGTGCCCATGATGAACGGCCCGGCATGGGTCAGGCTGCCGAAACCGAAGTAGCCTTCCCGCGGGATGGCGCCGGTGTTGAAGACCATGGACCAGTCGAAGGCCCCCTTGAAGAAGCCGACGGCATACAGCAGCACCACGACCGATCCGATGCCGATGATCTGGATGATCACCGCGATCGAGTTCAGCCGCTGGGTGTAGTGGGTGGACCACATCACCAGCCCGGACTGGCTGGCCACCACCACGGCGGTGATGATCAGCGCGTTCAGGTTGGTGCCGGCATAGCCGAACAGGTTCGGCAGGATCGCCGAGGCGATCGTGTAGTCGACCGCGAGCACCACGATCGCCAGGAAGGTGAAGGTGACCCAGCCCATGATCCAGCCGAGCACCGGGTTGGCCAGCCGAGACACCCACTGGTAGGAGTAGCCGGAAACCGGGATCCGGGCGGCCAGGCCGCCGAAGATGAGGGCAACCATCAGTTGGCCGATGATGACGATCAGCCAGGTCCACACGCCCATCGGCCCCGAGGTGCCCAGCATCGCGCTGTAGCTGGTGAACGTGCCGGTGGCGATCGACACGAAGCCGAATGCCATGGCGAACGACTGGAAGGGGCCGAGTTCGCGTTTCATCTCCGCCTTGTAGCCGAACTGGGAGACGTCGTCGACCGGGGCAGCCGGTTGCGTAGGTTCCGTCATTGGAACTCCTGTCATTTCGGTTCCGGCCGCCGGCACGGCAGGAGGCCGGCGGCCGGCGGTATTTCTAGGTGTTGCGGGTTTCGGTCCTGCGGGCGCAGAACCGCTGCCGAGCCGGGCTCGGCGTGGCGATCCGGGTGTTTCAGCAGAGACTGATGGTCACCTCGCCGGCGCCGGGTTTGGCCGATCTGAGGATGTCGGCGGGGATCCGGAAGGCGCGTCCCGGGGCTGCCGGCCAGGCCAGCCGCATCCGGTGCAGTTCCCGGCCGTCCTGCGAGGCGACGACGGTGGGGAACCGGATGAGGGAATCGCACCAGGCCACCAGCCGGTTCCGTGCCGGTCTCGGGTCGCCTTCGTCGATCCGGCCCGGGACGATCCAGCGTAGCGGGGCGGTCGCCTTGATGGTGTAGCCGCGTTTCGCGGGGCGCTTGCCCAGCAGATAGTCGCGCACCGGCTGCACCACCTGGACGCCGTCCAGGGCGGCCGCATCGGCGGTCTCTACCGGGTGGATCAGGTTGCCGATCGCGAAGATCCCCGGCTGGGAGGTGCGCAGGGACGCGTCCACCAGGGGGCTGCGGGAGCCGGCATCCAGGCTGAGACCGGCCATCCTGGCCAGTTCGTTGTCGGGGATCCAGTCCCCGGTGAACACCACGGTGTCGCATTCGATGCGTTTCCGGACGCCGCTGCGGATGTTCTCGACGATGACCGCCTGGACGCGGGGTTTGCCCTCCACCCGGACGATCCTGGACGAGGTGGCCACCTTCGCCCCGAAGTACACCGTGCCCGGCGCGGAGAACAGCCGGTAGGAGTCCGGCCGGGGATGGCGGGTGACCAGCAGTCTGGGCTGGCAGCCGGCCTGCTTCAGGGTCAGCGCGGCCGACCAGGATACCAGTTCGGCACCCACGATGACCGCCTGGTGGCCTACCGGTTGGTGTTTGAGGTGCACCAGCTGCTGTAGCTGGCCGGTGGTGTAGATGCCTGCGCCACGGTCGCCGGGGATCATCCGGGCGGTGCGCGGCCGTTCGCGGGCCCCGGTCGCCAGGATCAGCGCCTCCGGTTTGAGCACCTCGCGGCCGCGGGCCGAGGTCAGTTGCAACCGGCCGTCGGCGGACCAGCCGGTGGCCTGCACCCCGGTGCGGATCTCCGCACCGGCCTGGCGGGCGTCCTCGGCCAGCCGGCGGGCATAGGCGGGGCCGGTCATGAACCGTCCCAGATCGCGGATGCCGTAGCCCGGGTGCTCGGCATGCCGGGGAATGCCTCCTGGCTCGCGTTCCCGGTCGAGCACCAGCACGGGACCGTCGATCACGGGTGCCAGTTCGCGGGCGGCCCGCAGGCCGGCCGGCCCGGCCCCGATGATGGCCACGGTGGGACGCAGGATGGTTTCGGCCATGGTTCAGCCCTCCAGATGCCGGTTGAGCAGTTCGTTGACTTCGGCGCCGCAGAAGAAGCCCTGGCAGCGGCCGTTCATCGCGCGGGTGCGTCTTCGCAGCCCGCCCAGGCCGCACGGTGGCACCGGGCTGGCGAAGGCATCGCGGATCTCGCCACGGCTGACTCGTTCGCAGAAACACACCAGTTCGCCGTACTGCCGGTCGCGGGCGATCAACCCGGCGTTGGCGTATGGCCTGATGGTGCGTTCCCCCAGCGGTGGCATCTGCACCGGTTCGGGTAGTCCGGTGCGCGCAGCAGGCCGGTGGCCGGCGGCCTGCATCTTGCCGATCAGGTATTCCGAGACGGCCATGGCCGAGGTGAGACCCGTGGAGCGGATCGCCCCGGCGATCGCATAGCGCCGGCCGGCGTCCACCTCGAGCAGGTAGTCGCTGAGGTTGTGGGCGGCCCGCAGCCCGGCGTAGCTGGCGGTGACCTCCTCGGCGAGCAGTTCGGGGATGATGCCGGCCCCCTTGTCCAGCAGGAAGGCGAAACCGTCCGCGGTGGTGGCGGTGTCCTCCCGGTCGGTCATGTCTTCGGCGGTCGGCCCGAGCATGACATTGCCGAAGACCGTGGGGCTGACCAGCACCCCCTTGCCGAGCTTCGACGGCACCGGCAGCACGATCCGCTGTACCAGCCGGGCAGCCAGTTTGTCGTAGACCAGCAGTTCCCCGCGCCGGGGATGGCAGATCAGGCGGTCGTGGCCGAAATAGCCGTCGATGGTATCGGCGCCCAGCCCGGCGGCGTTCACCACCCAGCGAGCGTCGAGATCGCCGGTGGTGGTGGTCAGGGTGGTGGTATCCGGGCCGACCCGCACCCCGGTAACCCGGGTTTCGCGCAGGAGATCGGCGCCGCGGCGCACCGCGTCGGTGGCCAGGGCCAGCGGCACCGACCAGGGATCGATGATCGACTCGCCGGGGACGAGCAGCCCGCCTTGGGCCCGGTCGCTGGCGTGCGGCAACAGTTCGAGCACCTGTTCGCGGGTCAGCAGCCGGCTGTCGAGGTAGCCGTTCTTCTCCGCCTTCGCCTTTAGGCCGGGCAGCGCCGCGAGCTGTTCGGCGTCCCAGGCCACCAGCACGGCGCCGAGTTGCTCATAGCAGATGCCGGTGGCCTGGCAGTAGGCCATCAGCAGGTGGTAGCCCCGGGCCACCAGCCGCGATTCCAGTGTGCCGGGGGTGGCGTCGTAGCCGGTGTGCAGGATCGCGGTGTTGGCCTTGCTGGTGCCCTCGTTGATATCCGCCCGGGCGTCCAGGATGGCCACCCGCTGCTCATAGCCGGCCAGGTCGCGGGCCAGAGCCGCGCCGACTACGCCACCCCCGATCACCGCTACGTCGTATTTGCGTGCTGTCAGCGTCACTTCGGTCTCCTTGGCTGGGCTTGCGGGTTGCTCGCTTCGAGGGTTTGGGGCTGGGCCGACCGCGGTTCGCCGGCCGCGCCCGGCACCGGATCGCCGACGGCGGCCACGACGATCCGGGTGCCGGCCCGGTTCATCTCGTCCACCAGCCCTCGTGGGGGTGTGACATCGGTGATCAGGCCGCGCAGGTCATACCAGGACAGCACTCCGAAACTGCCCACCACCCCGTGTTTGGAGGAATCCGCCACGATATAGGTGGCCCCCGAGTTCTGGGCCACTCGGCGTTTCACGTCGGCGTCGTCGAAGTTGAAGTCGGTCACCCCGGCTTCGGCGTCGATTCCGCCGCAGCCGATGAAGGCGGCATCGAAATGCATCCGTTCGAGGAAGAGCACGGTGGCGGAGCCGGTCACCGACCACTCCCCACGGCGTAGCCGGCCGGGGGCCAGGATCACCTCTACGTTCCCGGTCTCGTTCAGGGCATCGGCTACCAGCAGGGATTGGGTGACCACGGTGCCGCAGAAGGAATCGGCCAGCGCTTGGGCGACCGCGGCGCAGGTGGTGCCGAGATCGATGAAGATCAGCTGGCCGGAGGTGACCAGCCGGGCCGAGGCCGCGCCGATGCTCCGCTTGGGTTGGGTGTGCAGCAGGGCGCGCTGCCGGAACGGCGGCTCGGAGCTTTGCTGTCTACGGATGGATACCGCACCGCCGTAGATCCGGCGCAGTTCCCCCTGCTCTTCGAGCAACAGCAGGTCTCGGCGGATGGTTTCGGCGGAGACCCGCAATTGCCGGGCCAGTTCCACCGTGGTCACCGAAGCCTGATCCGCGATCCGCGCCTTGATGTGCTGCTGCCTGTCCCGGGCGAGCATGGGATCCTCCTTGACCTATCGCCAGCCGTCGCCATTCACATGGTGATTGTTTGTGGAAAATCGGTCAAGGGGTGTGGTTTTCTATGGAACTCTGCGTACCGCGGTGGGCGGGGTCAGCGGCGCGAGCCCGGCCAGTCGTTCATCAGCAGCCGCCGGGCGAGCCGCTCGTTGCCCATGATGTCGGACAGATGCCACAGCTGGCTTTCCTCGTAGGCCTGGCTGAATGCGGCGATATCCAGGGCCAGCACCTTGCGGAATGCCTCTACACCGGCGGGCCCGGCCTGGCTCGCCACCTGCTCGCCATGCCGGCTGACCAGGTCGAACATGGCGATCGGATAACGCACGGGCAGGCCGAGCCGCACATGCACCTGCCCGATCCGGAACCTCGCCTGGGCATAGTCCAGGTCGTAGACGCCACTGAATAGATCGGTGAACCAGCCTGCCAGCGTGCCGATCAAGGCTTCGGCCGGATAGGGCGCCGCGTATTCGCGGGTGACCTCGCTGCTCAGTATCCGGCCGCAGAACTCCTGGGCGAACGCTTCCGAGGCCGCCCGAGCCTGCTCGTGTAGTCCGGCCAGCAGCCGGCAATCGGCATCGGTGAGCTTCAACCAGTCCACCAGCTCGGCGACGACATCGGGGCCCTTGATGTCCCAGCTCTGCCTGGTGATCTGTGTCATAGGTGTCCTTTCGCTTCCGGAGTACACCGACCCTGGGGGGAACGGCCTGCATCTCGACACCCAATGCAATCACAGTTGTGTGGTCAACTGGTCACCGGATGTGCCGGGCGGGGCAACCGGGCGGTTGGGGCGACTCGCCTCCCGCATGGCCGGAAACCGGCCACGAACCCACGACTTGGGTGAACACCCGTATAGGCCGGTAGCATGGTACCATGCGATCGATGGAAGACCATGCGGTCTGCCCAGAATGCCTGAGCCCCGATCCGTATGCGACCCCGCTGCGCGAGCCGCTGGCCTGCTTGACCAATCACCTCCAGTATGTGTGTGGCACCTGTGGCCGCTGCACATGCCTGGAGCCGAACGGGGCCGGTCTGTGCAGATGGAACTTCCCGTTCGCATCCTACGAGTATGCGGTGCTTTACCTGCGCGCGGCTCAGATCGCCAGCGGCGCAGCCTGCCTGATCAGCGAGTTGGCATCCCCGAAGGGTCGTCGCAGCTTCCGCATCTTCGCCGGTGAGCGGGAGCAGCAGGCATATCTGGGCAAGCATGCCGGCACTCGGTTGCTGGCCACGCCCGGCCATCGGGCGGCTCTCGATGGTTTCGATGGGCAGCCGGTTGTCCGCCGGTTGTCGAAGAGGGAAGCCCGGGCCTACGCCGCGGCACAGCGCAGGCGGCAACGCTAGCCGGTATCGAGTCGCCCGGCCGGTGGTGCCGCGATCGGGGGTCAGCCGGTGTGCGCCGGGCGCCCGGGTGGGTTTCGCCGGGCAGCCGCAGGCAGGCATCCCAATGGCGGGCCCGGTTGCGGCCTCGCGGGCCCCCGGATCAAAAACTGGAAGACGGCTTCGGCAAGCTAAAATACACCTGATATCGACCGGACTGTGGGTGCGGATCGGTCAAGATCATTAGGGTGTACAGCAAGATGCCGCGCCGGGATACGACCTAGTAGTACTTCGGTTTCTTCACGAGTTGGGAATGTGTCATGCCGCTCATTGAAATAGACCATCTCACCAAGACCCTGAGTGGTCATACGCTATTGGATGATGTCTGCATAGGTATCGAGGACGGCGCATTCGTCGTTCTCCTGGGGGCAAACGGTGCGGGCAAGACGACTTTGATCAAATGCCTGACCGGCCTGTATAGAGCCGACCATGGATCTATCAGGGTCGCCGGCATGGAGTGGAATAAGGCAAACGACCACAAGATCAAACGGCTGTTCTCGTATGTTCCCGATAAGGCAAATTTCGATCACAATCTGAACGTGGAGCAGAATCTGATCCACCATGCCGCCTTGTATGGCATCAAGGCGGACCAGGCGCGGGCCGACATCGACCGGCTGTTTGAGTTCTTTGGCCTGGCCGGCCGGCAGACCGATTTCATCGGTCAGTATTCGTTCGGTATGGGGAAGAAGGCTCTCATAGTACGGGGGTTGCTGTCGAAGCCGCGCATCCTCATCTTCGACGAGCCCACCATCGGTCTCGACTACCGGGCGAAAGTGGATTTGATCGAGGAGCTGCTGCGCCTGAACTCAACGGGCATCACGGTCCTGCTATCGACCCAGTCTCTCCAGGTGGCGTACAAGGCGCACAAGGTGATTTATATCGAACGTGGCCGGGCACGCGAAGTGGATCCAGCCGTATTGGCGGCCCAGGCCGGCCAGGAGAGTCTCCGCTTCTCCACCGCCGCGATTTCCGGCCGGCAGGCCGATGGGCTGCGAACTGCCCTGCTGGGTCTGCCGGGCGTACGCGACGTGCAGACCGATGCCTATGGGCTGCAGGTCGTGGTGGACAAGGATCCCGAGCTGATCGCGGGTTGCATCCGCGAGGTGCTGTGCGCCGGGATCTCCCCCTTCGAGATCGAGTTCGAGAGCGTCAGCTATTCGCATCTATATCTTCAGGAAACGGCGGGGTGAAATGGTCAGCGATCTGGTTTCCAGAGTTTTTGGTAGGAGTCGGTTCCTGAGCGTCTTCGCCAAGGAGTTCAACGCCACCTTCCGCTTGATCCCCCTGGTGCTTGGCGGCATGGTCACTCCGTTGTTCATCTATTTCATGTTCGGCCGGGCGATGGGGGCCGGTCAGGTGATGATAGCGGGGGTCCCGCTCCAGCAGTACATGGTGCCGGGGACGCTGTTCTTCCAACTCGTCTACTCCACATTCTATCAGGCATCGTATTCGACGTTTTTCTCGTCCAACATCACGCAGACGATGGACGAGTTGCTGACGTCGCCGCTCAGTTCCCTCGATATCCTGATGGGCCGGGTCGCGAACACCACCGTGGTCTCCATCTTGGTCACCATCCCTTTGCTGGGTATACTGGTGGCCGTCTCCGGGATAGGCATCCATCTTGGATGGCTGGTCGTGAGCCTGGCGGCTCTCTTCCTGGTTGCCGTCATCTCCTCCCTGCTGGGCACCCTGCTGGGGCTGATGGTCAACAATGAATTCAGTTTGATCAATTTCGCCAATGTCATTGTGATCCCTCTCATATTCCTGTCCGATACCTTTATACGGGTCAGCGACCATCCCGTCGCGAATGCCCTGCTGTACCTTTCACCCGTGAAGCTGGGCAACGACGTGGTTCGCCGAGGACTCATTCAACATGAACTCGATCTGGTTGGCTCCGGGCTGCTCGTGCTATACGCAGTGGTCTGGGGAGTCATCGTCTACCGCGTTTTCGATGCCAAAAGTCGTGGGTGAAACGCTTTACCGAGCAGGATCTACCAAGGAGGCAGTCCACCATGAAAGCATGTCTTATTCAGAAGCGACAGGCCAAAACCCCTGCGCACAACATACGCGACGCCCTGGATTGCCTACACCGTGCCGTGCAGACGGGAGCCGGGCTGGTGGCGTTCCAAGAGTGGTTCCTGGGGACCAATCCGCCCGATCAGATTCCCAACAAGTTCACGAACATGATCGCGGATGTGGCTCGGCAGAGCCAGACGATCGTTGTGACCGGGAACATGCGTATCCAGCTCGATCAAGCAGGAAGGCAGTTCATTCAGGTAACCTGTGTGTTCGACGGGCACGGCAACCTAGTCCTCAGTCAATACAAGAATCGGCTTTACAAGGGAGAACGCGCCTGGTACCGGGAGGGCGACGAGACCTTGGCGGGCACCGTCGACGGCATTCCGATCGTTGCGACGAGTGGTATCGACTCCGTCGATCCCGATATCTACGACAGAGTGCGTGCGCTGGCACCGAAGATATGGGTCGCCCAGGCCAACGAGCACGTGTACGATGCCCACACGTCGGATTACGAACGCGTCATTGAGCTCATGAAGGAACGCAGCAGCCAATTGAACTGCGCCATTCTGGTTCCGATGATGCTGGGGCATTTCTACGGCGCTCAATATACCGGGCGGAGTTTCGCAGTCGCGCGGGGCGAACTGCTTGACTCGGCGAGTGCGGAACCCGAGCTTTTGGTGGTAGACATCGATGTTGGGTGATGTGGTCAATTACCGAGTGCCCAATCCGGGTGGCCGGCTCTACCCCGCATCGGTGTGTCTGCAAATGGTATTGGCTGCCAGGGGAGACGGGTATCAGATCTACGAGCTTGAGAACGTCTCCGGCCATCCCTATGGGTGGTTCTATGTGAACCAGCTGATCGACGGGCAGGGGACGGAAATGGAGCTCTCGCCGGGCACCGAGCTGACCAATTCCCTGCTGGTCGCGGCTCGCACATTGGGATATGACCACGAGCATTGCTCGACAGCCGACTGGGATCGGATGTGGGGTTTCCTAACCCACAACCTTACGCAACGCCAGCCCGTCATCTTCGGTCCGATCGCATACAATCATTTGACGTATCAGATCGGCGCCATGCGGGCCACGGCCATGGCGAATCACTACATCGTGCTTGTTGCATTGAAAAACGGCGAGCTGTTGTTTCACGACCCCAACGGCATGTCCTACATACCGATGTCACCAAGCAGCTTGCGGGACGCCTGCACCCCAGAGGTCGTGGTTCCCGGTACTCCGCGATATTCTGCTGTCAAGTTGGGCGAACGGCGCCGGGTACCTGCCGCCCGGGAAATCCTCGGCATGGTGCTGGCACAGGCTGTTTCCGGTTACCAGGAACGCCGAATTCGCGGTCACGGGTACTTGGGTTTGGTCTGTCTCGCCAAATATGCGGACCATATCACCGAGTGGATGGGAGCCAAGACTCCGCGCGATCGCGAGACGGTCATGCGCAAGCTGGGTCTCTTCTTCTATCCGAAGAGCAACCAGATGCGATCGGATGCCATCACCTTCATGCAGAACGCCAAACCCCAGTTCGCGGCCGCCGATCGCGCGCTCGTTGACGAGTTCTGTGGCATCTTCGCGGAGGCCTGCGCGCGCTATCAAAGGGGAGCCCAACTGATTACTCCGCGATTGATCGACTTCGACGAGGGCGACATGGGTTCGATCCTGGACGAGCTCAGCAGGGATGCACTCGTGCTCCACAGGCTTGAGAGCCAGGCCCTCGAGGTCATCAAGTCGTTGCGGGCGGCCTACGAGCGGAACGCCTAAGGGAAGGGGAGGAGGTGGGAAGAGATGGCAGCGACGTGCAACTACTGCGGCCCGGCAAAGCAGTCATGCAACTACTGCGGCCCGGCAAAGCAGTCATGCAACTACTGCGGCCCAGCAAAGCAGTCATGCAACTACTGCGGCCCAGCGAGTAGGTAGCTGCTCGAAGGATGCTGCGGGCCCGGGGCCCGCAGCATCCCCCCAAAGTCGTCTCGACAAGGACAACGGGAATTGGAATGTCGGACGACGCCCGCCATGCAGGCCTATCAAACACGGGAGTTCGAGATGCCAGCACTGAGGACCGGAATCCATTGTGGGTCCTTCCTCTATTTTGAGCAAACGGGAAGCTATCGGCGTCTGGCGCCGGGGTTTGCCCGCGTGATGGAGTACGCACGCTCCATTGGCCTGCCGAGCGAGCGCCCGCGGGCAGCGGTATTGCTGTCCGACCCCGAGTACACACCGGAACAAGAGCTCATCAGCCGAGTCGGTATCCTTCTGCGGGACGCCGGGTTGCCAGAAATCGAGATGCCCTTCCAGGCCGAATCGTTGGACGGCATCAGGTTCTGTGCCGCCGAGTATCGGGGATCCCTCGAAGATGTGCCGGCCTTCTACCGGGATATGACGAAGCTCCTGGCGGCGGAGGGATACAGCCTATGCGGGTATCCCATGGAGGTGTACCTCAAGGACCCCTCCCTGGCCGAGCTCGACGGCCACTGCCATATCCGGGTACACATGCCCATCCTCGGCTGAGACGCGGGCTACGGCTCTTCGGGTTAGGCGGTGCGCTCGCCAATGGAACCGCAGACCGATCTCCTCGCGGAATCTCGGCTGCCGGTGATCCCATCCATTGTCATTCCGATCATCGAAATCTATTGAAAACCGAAGTTAAAATCGCATACAGCGTTTCGCGCTATAGGGAATCCACAGGATTCAAAAACAACCAGATCGGGAGTGCAAAATGAAGCTGATGATCAGTGTCGTCAATAAGCAGGAAGCGTTGATTGCCCAAGAGGCACACGCGGATCTAATAGATATCAAGAACCCCGCAGAGGGCTCATTGGGGGCGCAGAACCCGATGGTTATCAAGGAGATCGTGGCCGCGCTCGATCCCGCTGTCCTGGTCAGCGCCACGGTTGGCGATGTCCCATATCTGCCCTGCACGGTGGCGCAAGCAGCCTATGCGGTGGCGGGTCTCGGGGTTACCTACGTGAAGGTTGGGTTCAAGGGAGCCCGGACCGGTGCGGAAGCACGGTCCATGGCTCAAGAGATCGAACGGGCCATAGCGCCGTTTGCGGGAGTCAAGCTCATTGCCGCCGGCTATGCCGACTTCCGCGAGCGGGGGACGCTATCCCCTCTGGACCTGGTGCATGCGGTGCGCGGTACCGGAGTCAGCGGGGTTCTCGTCGACACCTTGTCCAAGGACGGCAGGAACCTGTTCGACTTCATGTCGGACCAGGAGCTAACCCAGTTGGTCACGTCGGCTCACGAGTGCGACCTGCTATGTGCCCTGGCGGGTTCGATCGAGATCCAGCATGTTGGCCGATTGCTCGATATCGGTGCCGACGTGAGCGGGGTCCGGGGAGCGATCTGCGGCGGCGGCAGAACCGGAACCCTGGTGCCAGCCAAGATCGAGGCCTTTCTGTCCGTACTCGGCAGTCCGGTCGCCTGAAAACGATCATCGGCGATGAACGGCGTAGCGGGGCTCACATGGTTCGACCCGGGTGGTGTCGAGCGACTTCTGACCGCCATGGCACATCGAGGTGAACCGAGGCTGCTGCCAGCCCCATCGCCATGGTGCATAGGGGTGAACTGCGGGTACGAACAGGTTCAAGCGGAGCGGGGATCCGCCCTGCTGGCACTGGTTGGGCAGATCTACTCTGTCGATGGGGAACCGGTGCCTCCCGCCCAGCAGGCTCGGACGGCGGCTCGGATGCTTGCCGGGGATGGCGACCTGGCTAGGCTCGATGGCCAGTTCTGCCTTGCCTATCGCGATCCCGATGGGGCGCTGTGCCTGGCGCGCGACCATCCCGGCATCATGCCCCTGTTCTTTTCTCTCGATGAGCGGGGGCTGGGTTTTGCGAGCGAGTATCAGGCGCTTGAAACGCTGGGCTATGCGAATATCGAGCCCGTCGTTCCAGGATCCATTCTGCGATACGCAGCCGGGGCCATTTCGATTACTTCGCTGCCGGCCGATCGCCCGGCAGCGGCGGGCCTCGATCTGGATCGCACCCTCGATGCCGTGGTCGGCCGGGCCGTGTCGCATGGCGTCGCGCCCGGCAAGGTGGGGCTTCTGCTTTCGGGTGGAGTGGATTCCGCCCTACTTGCCGTCTACGCGCGGCGTCATGTCGCCGGATTGACCTGTCTGACACTGGACGGCCCGGATGTTCCTGTCGCCGAGGAGGTATGCGCCCACCTGCGAATCGCAAACCACATCGTGGTAGGCGCACTCGGAATGCTCGATTGGGCAAAACGATATCGAGCACGGCCCTACAACCAGCAGTTCGAATCGCTCAATCGCTCGTTGTACGCGCCCAGTTGTCTACTCGCTCGGGCGGCCGCCGGCCGCGGGCTCGCAGTGGTGCTTTCCGCGGATGGGGTGGACGAGGTGTTTGGTGGTTACGATTTCGAATGCGCAGACGAAGCGGTCAATTCTGTTACCCGTCAGATGATCGACTCGATTTCGCTGTACAGTCTGGATCGCCTCGACGAAGCCTGCATGTATCAGGGCGTGCAGCCGAGAGTTCCGTTCCTTTCGCGTCCGGTCATTGACCATGCGCTCGGATTGGATGCGGCGCTGAAGAAAGACAAACGGTGCATCCGGGACCTGGCCGAGCGCTACTTGCCGCGTCGCATAGCCCGCCGCCCGAAATGCCCCATGCAGGTTTCCACCGGTAGCTACAGAACCATCACCGGTAGGGACTGGATCAACAGCTACGTGAGTCAGTAGGAGCCGATATGAACGCGATGTCCGGATACCCGAGCAGGCGGCCGATGCCCCTTGCCGGTGAGCACGGGCCAGCCACCGGTGAAACCGCCGGTACGACGATCGGCTGCATGCAGGTCACCTTCGATCCCGGTGCGTGCGTAGAGTCTTGCGATGGGAATACCCATGCCGTGGCCTGCGGGCAGTTGACCGCAGGCCACCTGCTGCCCAACGGGGGGCCAACCGGTTTTGAGCAGTTCGCGGCCTTCATGGCCGATGGCGGAGACCTCAACGAGGTCCACGGCACCTTCCTCGCCGTCATCGCCGGTCCACAACCGGATACCATCCGGTTGTGCCGGGATCATCCCGGATCGCTGCCGGTATATTTCGCGATCGAGGAGTCGGGGCTGCTCTTCAGCACGGACTACGATCGACTGCGGGCGGGTACCACGGCGCCGGTGCGGTGTTTGCAGCCCGGGAATGCGCTCACGGTGCGCGCCGGCCAGGCCAGCCTGGAACGCTTCTATGCTCCGCATGCGATTCGAATAGGCGATGACCCGGTTTCCACGCTGGACGATCTGCTGTTTGCCACGACCTCGCGCATGCTGTCCGATCGGCGGAGCGCACACCTGCCCATCCACACCTTCCTGTCGGGCGGTGTCGATTCATCCCTGGTCGCCTATTATCTCTCGCGCGTAGCCGAAGACCTCACCGCCGTGACGATAACCGGCAAGGACGTCGCATTCGCGCAACGGGTGATAGCGGTAACAGGAACCGACCATGAACTGATATCGATAACCGATGAATCGTGGCAAGAGTTGAAATCGATCTACCCCAAGCGGGAATACAATGCCAGTTTCTACGATCTGACCAATTCGCTTTTCGTGCCGAACCTGGTGCTGTGTTCCTTCGTTCGAGACCACGGTGGGCAGGTAGCCTTCGGAGGCGCCGGTTCCGACGAGATCTTCGCCTCCTATAACCGGCACCTGCAATATATGAGCGATATCTCGTATGCCACCAGGCAAATCATGGACGACTGTCACGTCTTCCTCCTGGAGGCAATACACCTGGCCTCGGTCTTGACCGGCGTGACCTGCCATTCGCCCTTCTTCGACCGCGAAGTAATCGACTTCGCGCTTGCCCTGCCCGACGAACTAAAGATACGAAACAGCGTGGAGAAGTGGATCGTGCGCAAGGTAGCGGAACGGTATCTGCCGAAAGAGGTGGCCTGGCGAGAACCCGGCCCGTTGCAGGTAACCACGCGCAGCTTCGAAAACATTAACAACAAAAGCTACTACGAATCATATTACTGGTGAACAGTTAGGACCGAACGATGACGACGGCAACCAATGCATCCTATTATCAGACATACATGGCCGACAACTACGATCGAATGTCTTCGACATATGACCTGTCCATGGACTACCGCTGGCGCAACGACAACGATCCACGCTATTTGTTCGAATCCATGGTGCTCGATTCCTGCGGCACCGGGGACGAACCCTTAAGAGCGCTCGACGTCGGTACCGGCACCGGGAGGATTTCGCTGCTGATCGCCAAGCGGTTCCCGAATGCCGAGGTCCGGGGGCTCGACCAGTCGAGCCAGATGATCGATGTGGCCCGGGCGAAAGCGCTCGAACAGGGACTGACCAATGTCGAGTTCGACAACTATTCGGTGGAGACCGAGCTCCCCTATCCTTCTGACCGGTTCGACCTGGTGACCTGCTCCCTGGCGATGATCTATTTCACCGACAAGGACCGGTTCATCGCGGAAACCGGACGTGTCCTGCGACCCGGAGGATCCTGCCTGGTAAGCACCATCGGCCCGGCCGATATGAACAGCGTGTTGGATCCCTTCTGGGAGCTTTACAATACCTACAACCCCTCGTATACCAATACGTTCAACCCACGCAAGAGCGCAGCCGAGCTAAAGGCCATGTTCCAGCAAGCCGGGTATGACGAGATCGACGTTACCAGTTGCTGCGAAGACGTGATCTTCGGGACCCTGGACGATTACCTGGCCCTGTTCAATACCTACGGACTGTCCGGCCTGCTTTTCTTCCTGCCCAAATCGGATGCGGTACGTCTCATGGCAGAGTACCGCGCCAGGATCGCGGCCCTGGCCGATGACGACGGTTCCCTGACCGTGCTTCGCGAGGTCATGATGGTCAAGGCCAGGAAGGCGGGCCAGCGATGACGCTAGTGGTGCGGCTGGCGCAGCTGCCGGTGCGGCAGGGGCGATTCGAAGAGAATCTCACCAGAATCGCCGCCGCCACCGCCGCTGCCGCAGATGATGGGGCCGACCTGGTGGTACTGCCGCAGTATGCGGTGACCGGGTACCCATCTGGCGAGGTCCTCTCGGCGCTGGTGGGCCGCGGCGACGAATTGACCCACAGGCTAGCAACGCTCGCGGCCGAGCATGCGATCGCGATCGCTTGCTCGTTGCCCGTCGGCTCCGACGCAGCGTCCTATGCGGATATCACCTATATCCACGGGGCCGATGGCCACCGGTTGGGTGCATACCAGCGGATCAGCAAATTCTGGCGGGAGGATGGCTGCGTCAGCGGCGACCGGCTCTGCCTGGTCGAGATCCGCGATACCACCGTGGGTTTCCTAGCGGGCGACGACATCTACTTCCCCGAGATCGTCGGCGGTTTGGCGGCCGGCCGGGCCAGTGCCGTCATCTGCCTCACCTACAACGCGACCCATCGATTGGGCAATGCCTTCAGCACCAAGGATCTCCTGCCCTGCCTGGCCACCGCGCACGCCGCCATTCACGGTGTCGATTTCATGCTCTGTGCCGCCACCGGGACCATCGATCTCGACGATGGCCAGTCGATCATCGCCGGCGCGAATCTGGTGCCCAGCACCTGCGCCTTCTCGATCTCGCAGGGTGGCTTCATCGGATGTGCGCCCGGCGAGCCGGGCATCACCCTGCGTGTCGAACCGGCGAATCTTGCGTTCTTCCGCCACATGTGCCGCCGCGAAAAAGGTATTCGATTTGAGAAAGAGGTGTGACCGATGCGAATCATGGTTTGTGAACCCGTTCAGCTATCGGGCAACGATCAGCATCGAATGGACAATGCCATTCCAGATAAAATGCTACAGGCCGCCCAGTCGGCCTGCGAGCTAATCCGAGACGCCGGTTCGGCCGACGCCGATCTGGTGTGTTTCCCACAGTGGTTCGTCGGATTCGGCAACATCGCCGGCTTCCCGAATGAAATCACCGGGCTTCTTCAGCAGGCGGCGCAAGACAGCGGCGTCGTCGTCGCGACCGGTACCTTCCGGGCACCCGGTTCCGGCATGAAGAGCCGGCAGTGTTCGCTGCTGTTGGATACCACCGGCGAAATCGTTCTCGTTCAGCAAAAACGCAACCTCTACCCGCTCGAACGGCAATGGCAACTGGCGTCGGAGGAGATCCGATGTGCCCAGACCGCTGTGGGCCGGGTGGTCATCAGCCACGGCGACGACGCCGCCGATCCCGTGGTCTACGAACGGGTGCGGGCCCTGCAACCCGACGTGTGGGTCGTCCAGACCAACGACATGATCGACGTTCCCAAATGGACCGGGCACCAGATCGGCTTCCGCGATCTGGTGGCGCAGCGTGCGCAAGAGATGACCGCGCCGCTCGCCTGTCCGATGCTCAAGGGCGAATTCATGCATGTCACCTATTCGGGAGGCAGCTTTCTGGCGTGCCCAGACGGTCGCATCCACAGCCTGGATCCGGCCACGAACGCTCTGATCGTGGATGTGTGAGGTATTCCGATGACCGTAATGTTCGCGCTCGACGTCAAGGACGGCCGGGTTGTCCACGGCGATCGCGGGGAACGCTGGCGCTATCGCAGCCCGCGAAGCCGGCTGGCGGCGGATCCGGCGCCCTCGAAGGTCCTGGCGGCGGTGCATCGACAGCTTGGGCTGAGGGACTACTATGTGGCCGATCTGGACAGCATAGCCACGGGCGGTGTGGCGGAAAGCCGGCTGCGATACCTGCCCGCAGAATGCCCATGGGCGTCGCTTTGGATCGATGCCGGCAGCCACGATCGCGAGCAGACACAGCGACTGCTGAATGCGGGATACGCTCGCGTCATCGTCGGTTTGGAGACGCTTCCCCGCCTCAATCTGCTTGGCAAGCTGTACGAGGAGTTCGGCGAACGCGTGGTGTTCAGCCTCGATCTGCGCAACGGCCAGCCCACAGCGATCGATCCAAACATGCTTGGCCGCAGCCCGGAGGCGATCCTTGACGAAATCGCATGCCTGGGGGCAGTGGACGCGATAGTGCTGGATATCGCGAAAGTCGGTACCCGAGACGGCTACGATCAACGCCGCGCCAGCCAACTTGAGGGACTGGCTAGCATATTGCCCCTTCACGTGGGCGGGGGGATAGCCGACCTGGCCGAGGCCGAGCGGCTCCTGGAATACGTGGCACGCAGCATCATCGTTGCGACGCTCGTCTACAACGGAGCGCTGGGCAGGAACGAGATCGCCCGTCTGACATACGATAGGGAGTTCACCTGATGTGGCGAAGCAAACAGTTTCTTTGCGAAATGGTCAACGACCTTTTTGTGTATGACCTGGAACTCAAGGAACGACTCGACGGCATCGTCCACGAGTACGGCGAATCGAGTCGCTTGGAGAAGGTGTTCCTCGATGTCACCAATCGTTGCAATATTCAGTGCCTGCACTGTTTCACCAATGCGAACTCTGCGATACGCGATGAGTTGACTACCGCAGAGGTCAAGGCTCTCATCGACGATCTTGCCGGACTGGGCATCGATCGATTGGCTTTGGGCGGCGGCGAACCGCTGTGCCGGCGAGACATATACGAGCTCATCGAGTACAGCGCGGCGCGCGGCATTCGCGTTCATATCAGTTCGAACGGGTTGCTGCTGACCTCCGAAAGACTGCTTCGGCTGAAGAAGTGCGGGTTGGACTCGGTGCAGATCAGCATCGACAGCAGCCGACCCGAGCAACACGATCACCTGCGCCAGAAGAGGGGGCTTCATGCGATCTGCCTGGACGCCATCTCCAGGGTGCGGGATGCCGGCTTGACGCTGCTCATCTCCACCACCGTGACCAGCCTTAATATCGATGAGCTGGAGGATATCGTCGAGATGGTCCGGACCCGCGATGTGCAGATGCATCGCTTCATAAGGTTCGTCCCGGTCGGTCGTGGCGAGGCCAATATCGGCACGCTGTACGTGGACGGCGCAAAACTGCGTAGCCGCATCCATGAACTGCATACCACCTATGCGGAGTACTATTACGGCGATCCGGACTATGTGTACGGTATTCCCTTCAACGGAAGGGGTGTCGGGCGCGGTCCTGGACCCGATGCCCAGGGCTGCGAGGCCGGACGTATCTCCGTGGATATCCTGCCGAACGGCGATGTGGTCCCCTGCAATTATCTGGGAATCACTCCTCGGTGGGTCTGCGGGAATATTCGAAGCGAGGCATTCGCCGACATTGCCCGTCGCGTGGAGCGACGGAATACGCTCAGGTCTCTTCCGGGCAGCGGCATCGAGGGCTGCTCCTCCTGCTCGATCGCATATCGATGCGGTAAGGGTTGCCGAGCTGTTTCGTACAAGTATTACGGGGCGCTGGAGGCACGCGATCCGGTGTGCCCCGGGATCAAGGAGTGACAACAATGAAAATCGCAGTCAGCAATTTCCGATATGCTAGCATGTTCCAGTCCAATCTCAACAAGGCGGCATTGCAGGCGAAGGCCGCGGCCGAGAACGGCGCCGAAATCCTGGTGTTCCACGAGTGGTTCCTGGGAATCAATCCCATCGGGACAGTGCCCAACAAGGTGACCGACGAACTCGGGCGGCTGGCTCGCGAGAACCGGCTCACCATCGTTAGCGGTGGCATCCGCTTCATCGACGAAGACGGCAGCACCCGTGTCGGGTCGTTCGTGTTCGACACCGCCGGCGCGATCGTCGGCGTTCAGCCCAAGATCCACCTGTATGAGAACGAGCGGCAATGGCTGGCCCCCGGTCGAGCGATCGCGCCGGTGGTGACCGCCCTGGGGCGCATTCTGATCCTTTCGGGGGCCGATGGGCTCGACCGGGCGCGGGCATTGCAGACCGTATCCGACCACCCGGATCTCCAGTTGATCGTATTGCAGTGTACCGAGTTCAGCGAAGAGGGGGCGCTGGGAATCCAGCAGACGGCCGTCGAAATGTCCAGCCTGGCCGGCTGCCCGTGCGTCATCGCGGGTATCCATGGCTTCTTCTACGAGCAGGAGTGCTACGGCCAGAGTGCGGTGGCCGATGACGGGGCTCTGGTTGCGCTCGGGGGCGCCGAAGACGACGTGGTCAACGGGTTCGAACCGGCCGGATCCGGCGATGACTTCGAAGTCGTCGATGCCCACGTCCACATCGTCTTCCGCGAGCCCGGGGAGGTCGTGCTCGACACGAGGGTCCAGCGCCTGGTCGAAAAGAGCGTGGATGTGCCCGTGAAGGCCTCGATCCTCAAGTTCATGAACCGGGCCGGCATCGACCGATCGGTGATCTTCGATTGGTCGGGAGCGTTGGAACACGATTACCTGGCGACCAACGCCAAGGTGATGGACCTGGCTCGCTGGAGCGATCGATTCATCGGATTCGGGGTTCCTTCGGCCACCGACCCCGATGTGATCGACCGGCTCTGCGAATTGGGCATTCGTGGGCTGAAGGTGAATCCCGGATTGCAGCTGTTCTACCCAAACAGCGAAGATTTCATCGCCGTATGCAGGCGAGCCGCCGAGCATCGGCTTCCGATCTTGATTCACACCGGGCCGGAATCGGCCGGCAAATTGAAATACGATCTGCCCCTGCACCTCGATGACCTGGCGGTGGAGGTGCCGGATCTGGCAATCATCGTAGCGCACATCGGAGTACGCGGGTTCACCAGCGAGCAGGCGCTGATGGTAGCGGAAAAGAACCCGAACGTGTATGTGGAGACTTCTTGGGCCAGCGATTCGCTGATCAAGAGGGCGCTGAACGCGATCGGCGCGGATCGCGTCATCTTTGGCTCGGACTTCCCGTCCGGGAATCCTATCAGCGAGTTGGCCAAGATCCAGCGCCTGAAGGAGGAAGGGGTCATCAACCAGGCCGAATACCGAAGGATCGTCGGCGGTAACATAAAGCGGCTCCTCAGGGAACCGGCATGCACGTGACGAAAGTCGGCGGCAGCCTGCTTGACCTTGCCGAGCAGGTAATGGCTGCCGTCGGCAACGATGAAGTGGTGGTCGTTCCCGGCGGCGGGGCATTCGCCGACCAGGTGCGCGCGTTCTGCTCCGAATGGGCCACCACCGACGAGGTGGCCCATCGAATGGCGATCCTGGCTATGCATCAATATGGCCTGTATCTTGCCCACATATCCGGTCTGCGCCCGATCGAGGATCCCGCCGACTTCCCGGGAATCCTCCAGCCCTACAGATTCCTGGACGGCTCAGCCGGATTGCCCTGCTCATGGGATGTCACTTCCGATTCGATTGCCGCCTTTGTGGCTGCGCACCTGGGGCTGCCGTCGGTGCGCTTGGTCAAACGCGGAATCGTGTGGTCGGGGCGGCGAACCAGTGGCGTGCTGACCACCCGCGAGCTGCACATGCTCGGAGCCGGATTCCTGGACCGATACCTGCCGCGCATCTTGGAAGACTCCGGGATCACGTGCGAGGTGTATTGCGTCGATGCCGTGGAGCGTTTCCTCGATCGATACGCCGCAGGCCAGCCCGATCTGATCATCCGGCCGGCACTCGCCGCGGGAGGCCAGCCATGACCGAGCACACGAATCGGCAGGTTTTCGAAGAACGGATCTGGAGCCGGAGCACGCGCTTCGCGGGCGGCCGGGTGACAGCGCAGAGCGCGGGTTTCGTCGGTGGCGTCCGAACCCTTCAGGACCGCACCGCCCATTGCGTCAGCGAAACGCTCGCCGATACCGACCGGCAGGCGCATCTCGATGCCCTGGGCGAAGAGGCGAATCGAGTGTCTCGGCTACTGGGGCGGCTGCCGGTCGAGGCCTGTACCCATCGGCTGAGCCGGACGATGCGCAGCATCAATGGCGAACCGATCTGCGACAGCATGCTGCACCGGGTCCGCGTCCAGACCGGGGTGGGGCAGCGGGGACTGCAACTGGACTATGTCGCGAACCCAGCGGAGTTCGACTTCGCGAGTGTGGAAGCCGCGCTGGCGCGGTTGGCACGCTGGGCCAGGGCCCTGCGATCGGCGGAACGCCCGGCGGTCGTCTCGTACCCGTCGGTAATCCTGGACAACGAATGCTCTGGCGTTCTGGTGACGATGCTGCTGGGCTACTTCCTGGAAGGCGACCGGGTTGCGGCCGGCACCAGCTTCATGGTGCACCACTGTTCTGGGCTAGCCTTCTCCCTGCCCCTCACCGCGACGGATGTGCTGCAGGACTCCGCCCCGGTTCAATCGCTCCGCGACGAAGAGGGCACCCCGAGCGCCCGGCGGGTGGTTCTGGTCGATCGCGGTCGCTTCCGGGAGCACCTCACCGACCGGGCATCCGCCCGCCGGCTGGGGGAGGCCAACAACGGCAGATGCCGTTCGGCCGGCTACCAATATGTGCCAACCCCGCGCCTGACCAATGTCGAGGTCGACGATGGCACCTCCACCCTCGCAGAGCTCATCGCGGATACCGATGACGGGATCTACCTGGAGGGCATGGCGGGCGCGGCGGTGGATGTCGCCTCCGGCGTCATCCACCTCAATGGCGTCCTCGGCAGCCGCATCCGAGGCGGCGAGATCACCGGGTGGGTGGCGCAACCGGGAATAAGCCTTGAGATTCGCCGGTTCATCGCAGGCCTGGCCGGGCTGGGACGGCGTTCGGCGTGGTCATGCCGTGCTATGGGCAAGGGCCGGCCATTGCAGAACTGCCTGATCGGCTACCGCAGCCCGCAACTGGCGCTCGATCTTGGGGTGGTCCGATGAGCTATGCGATCGAGGTGCTGGAGCGGGCCAGCACGGTAACGATGGCGAGTGGACGCCTGTTCGCCCTGGCTTGTGCCAGCCGCCAGCGCCGGGAAAGCACCGGGCAGATCGATCTGTTCGGCACCGATGACAATCCGGCTGGGCCGGACGAGCGGGTGCTGGCGGAACTGAAGTCGTATGCCGGTGAACTGCGCGACGAGCTTCTCGGACTGGGCGAGGATCTGCGAATCACGGACTTCCAGCTGGGGTTACGGGAAACCAGGGTTGCCGTTGGGGAGCGATCCATCTGGGAGCATGACTTCGCCAACCGCGAGTTCGTGTTCGAGGTCGAGGTGCAGCGGACAGTGCGCGATGCCACGTTGCTGGGTAGCAGCTATCTTTACGCCCCCGCGCTGGAGGCGATCGATATCGCAGCCATCATGGCCACGGTCAGGTTTCCCTTCCGGGCAGCAGGCTATGGCGAGCCGGTAGCCGGACGGCGCAGCGATGTGGTTTTCGCGCCGCCCGTGATGGCAAGCCTGCTGGAGAACCTCGTCTACCACGACTTGATGGATCATCCCATCGGGGTTGCTGGCTCGCCCGTGAGCGTCTGGGATCGGCCGCGGCTGCTGGGGTCCGTGGCGGTGAACCCGGTCGATGACCTGGGGCGGCCCACCCAAGACGCGCTGCTCTATGGGGATGGCAATGTCTCGGCCGTCGAAAGCCGTTATCTGATCCCCGAGCGCAGTATCAGACGGGATGTGTCGGGAGACATTCGCAGGCATCCCACAAATATCGTTCTGACCGGTCCTCGGTGTGAGACCGCCAAACTGATGGCCAGCGTGGAACGCGGCATATATGTGTATCTGATCGTAGGAAACCACAACTGCCGTGGAGAATTCATTGAGGGTACCGTATTCAACTCGTTTACCATTGAGGACGGCGAACTGGGTCACGCCCTGCCGCCCTTTAGCATCAGAATTCGAAAGTCGGACATTTTGTCCAGAATCGAGCTCATGGGAACAGACACTCGTATGCTGCGC
The DNA here is from genome assembly GCA_938036835.1 of uncultured Propionibacterium sp. GTDB lineage: Bacteria > Actinomycetota > Actinomycetes > Propionibacteriales > Propionibacteriaceae > Brooklawnia. The sequence goes on along the minus strand of CALHWB010000013.1, from coordinate 4,456 downwards.
CCATTTCCTTGGTGGCGCCCTGCCATCGTCCACACCCCGACGGTGCTTTGTCGGGGACTCACAATTCAACACCCCTACGGATGAAGGAGAATCCAATGATCAGCGAACTTGCCGCATTCACCGATAAAGCGGTTCAAGACTACCTCCGCGAGCACGACTTCGACGCGATGGTCGTGACCTCCTACGAGAATTGCTACTATCTCAGCGGCGTCTTCCTCTACTACAATGCCGTTGTCGTCAAACGCGATGCACCGCCCGTACTGCTGGTGAAGTACATCGACCGGGATCTCGCGGTGGAGATGTCATACCTGACGAATATCCGCGCATATTCGCCCTACCCGATCGACAACGGCGAGCCGGACACGATCATCGCGGACTACCCAGCGGCCATCGCCCGGGTGCTGACCGACCTCGGCTGCGCCGAGGGCCGCATCTGCATCAGCGATCTCTGGTCGGTATTGCGACCGTACCTCGGCCTGCAAGAGTGTCTGCCGAAAGCCGAGGTCGTCGTGACCGAGCCCTTCCTCGAACGGCTTCGCTGTGTCAAGCAGCCGAAGGAGATAGAACTCATCGGCGCCGCTGTGGAACTGATCGACGAATCCCTCGACGAATGCGCCCCGCTATTCCATGCCGGTCAATCCGAAAACGTGCTCGCCGGGGCCATCGCAAGGAGCATGTGGGCGCGGGGCGGCGAGCTTGCACACCTGATCGTCGCGGCCGGCGAACGCTCGATGCTGCCGCACTCCAAATTGTCTGGCCGGCGGCTAGTCGAAGGGGAAAACGTGGTCGTGGATCTCGTGTCCTATATGGATGGCTATTATGCCGGCCTGACTCGCACATTCGTGGTCGGCAAGTCATCCGCTCGGCAGCGAGAGCTATACGATGTGCTGCTGGCCACGGCGGACGTGGTGTATTCCCGGGTGCGTCCGGGAATGGAGATTGGCGCTATCGCGCGCCTTGCGCTACACGAATTCGAGACGCGGGGACTGGCCGAGAACACCAAACACGCCTTTGGTCACGCCATCGGCACCTTCCAGCACGAGACGCCAATTCTCAACCGGGTCGAGACCAGGCCGCTCGAGGTTGGCATGGTGTTCTGCTTCGAACCCGGTATATACCTTCCGGATCAAGGCGGGTTCCGTTTGGGCGATCTCGTCGTGATGCGGGAGGACGGACTGCACCGGGTAAGCGATCGGCATCGTTCTCTTGAACTCGCCGTGGAGGGATCCTCATGCTGACGCATCTGCAAATCGATGTGACGAATCGCTGCAATATGAACTGCCGGCATTGCCGGAACGGCCGGCTCAGACCGGAAGAGATCACGCAACTGAATCTTGCGGAGTTCACGGACGTGGTCGATCAGGCGCTGGCCCTCGGCTGTCAGTGGATCAATGTCTGCGGGGGCGAGCCGATGGTTCACCCGAACATACTGCAATTGGTGGAGTATGCGAGCCACCGCTGTCACACCAATTTATTGACCAATGGCTATCTGATCGATCTGGAATGCGCCGAATCGCTGCGGGCCGCCGGGGTGGGTATGGTGCAGTTGAGCCTCGACGGAGCGAGCCCGCAGGTGCACAACACCATGCGGCGGAACAAACACGCCTTCGAACGGGTGGTCCGGGCCGTCGATGCCCTGCACGCCACCGGTATACCCGTCTGCTTCATGGTCACCATGAGCCGCGCCAACTACGAGACGCTGCCGCGGATCATGCAGGTGGCACAAGACCTGGGAGTGGACTTCGTCAACCTGCGAAGGCTGATCCCCCAGGGGAACGGCAGCGATGGCTTCGACCAGCTTGGGCTCAACCGCACCGAAGTGGCCAGCCTCCTGGCGGAAGCCAGAAGGCTGGAGATCGACCACTCGATCGGCATCTGCCTTTTCCCCTTCTATCCCTTCGGGGACGACCAGATCGTGGCGACCTATCGCGCGAACCGGGAACCGGAGCCTTGCGCGGGCTGTTCGGCAGGCGTCTCTGGGCTAGCGGTCGCCAGCGACGGCGCCATTCTTCTCTGCCCGCACATCCCGATGCCGCTAGGCAACATCCGAACGCATTCGCTGGCCGATGTGTGGGCACGGCATGAGACGGTTCTGGCCCTGCGAGGGCGGACTCAGCTCAAGGGGCGCTGCGGGGTCTGCGAGTTCCGCAATGTGTGCGGCGGCTGCCGCGCCTATCCCTATCAGTTGACTGGCGATCTCATGGGCGAGGACGACTTGTGCACCGTGACCGCGGGTATCGAGGAGCCGGTGCCATGCTAGTGCTGGCCTTCGACGTGGGCGGTGTGCACATCAAGAGCGGCCTGGTCGAAGTCGCTGGGGAATCCGCGCCGATCGTCGCCAGGACCATCCGCCGGCCCTTCAACTTCCGCGCCCACGCCGCCACGCTGGACGAGGGGCTCACGGCCGAGTTGCGCGCCCACGTGGGCGACGAGACCGTCTCTCTCGTCGTCTTCACGATAACCGCAGAGACCGTCGGCATCTTCCCCACCATCGCCGAGGGGGTCATTCGAATCTGCCGTATCTGCGCGGCATCGTTCCCGGCCACCCCCGTGCGTTTCCTTTCGGTGCATGCCGGGCTCGAACCCTTGGCGACCGTCGAAGAAGCGCCGCTGGACTTCGCATCCGCCAACTGGGCGGCCACCGCGACGCTGGCGGCCGCCGACATTGACGATGGTCTTTTCATCGACATCGGCAGCACGACGACGGATATCATCCCCATAGTCGATGGCATGGTCAGCCCGGCGGCGGTGACCGATCTGGGACGGCTTATGTCGGCAGAGCTCGTCTACACCGGAATGGAACGCACGCTTCTGCCCTGCATAACCCAGGTGCTGCCCCTGCGCGGCCGCCTGGTCTCGATGGCGACGGAGGTTCGCGCGTTCACGGCACACGTGTATGTGCTGCTCGGCTGGCTTGCGGAGTTCGGCATGCGCCATCCGGTGACCGGATGCGAGATGCGCATCGACCGCGAAGCGAGCCTGTCGGCGATCGCCCGGTCGATATGCGCCGATCCATCGCTGATATCCCTCGAAGAAGCGATCCTGATGGCCGAATTCGTACGGGACCGCCAGCTGGCGCTCATCGTAGCCGCCTGCCGGCGCGTCATCGCCAGCACCTGGACCGAGACGGTGCCCCTGGAGTTCGTCGTCGCCGGCAGCGGCATCCGATTGGCCGAGGCGGCCGTTCGCATGCTAGCCGCGGGGCCGGTGGTGGAATCGCAGGCTTTGGGCCGCGACGCGACAAACGCGACGGCGCTCGCCGCAGCGAGGCTGGCAGCGGCCGGTACTCTCCTGGGCACCGGCCGCGGTGGGGGCCTGCCGTGACCGCCCGGCTGATCGACGTTGAAGGCTACCTGGCATCCCATGGCATGGCTGGGCTAGCGAAGCTCGACCGGCCATTGTTGCTCACCTTCAACCCGCAGGTGTGGGGACAGTTCCGAGACCGGTTCTCGGATCGGGCCCGGGCAGTCGAGCCGATCCATGGGGGTAGGTTCTTCGACTGCACGGTGGGCGACCAGCCGATTCGGGTGTTCTGTTCGGGAGATGGCGGCCCCGCCGCGGCGTTTGCCACGGAGATCGTGGCGGCGCGGCGGGCACCGTTCGTCATCGGGGTGGGCCAGGCGGCGAGCATCATGCCCGAGCGTTTGACGGCCGGGGAGCTGTTCGTGCCCCAGGCCGTCATCCGCGGCGACGGAGTGTCTAGGGCATATCTGCCCGAGGCTCTTCCCGTACTGCAAAACTATGCCGCGCTAGCGAAGGCGCACAGCGTGTTCGAAGCCCATGGCGGCTGTGTCGGCGGCCTGGCTTGCAGCGTCGATTCCTACTTCGCCGTGGATGAGGCGATCGTCGAAACCTGGCAGGCCGTAGGCGGCATGACATTGGACATGGAGGCTGCCGGGTTCTTGACCGTATGCCGGCTGCGAAACCAGCCGGCGCTGCTGGTGCAGGTCGCCTCGGCGACGATCCGAGACCGCGTTTGGGTGGCGGACCATGAGCAGGCCCGCCGGGGGCTTGCTCGTTTCATGGATTCGCTACCCGAACTCCTGGACCGGTTCTCGGCCGTCCGCCTCGGCGGGCATGGCCCCGGTCCAGGACGGCCCGAACCCCGCCAATCGCCGGAATCGTCTGCGCCCCGGATTTCGAATCGGGCCGGCCCCTAGCCGGGAAAAGCCGATTTGCGGCGCATAACCATGGTATGCCTAACCTATGTTGTGCCCCATTTCGGGCGGCCGGTCATTCCCATAACGATTTTGGCGCGTTGAACCGTGCGCCAATCCGCCATTCGTCATGGACGACACCTTGCCGCGGAGCGATCGCATTGTTAACCTTATTGGTAAAATCAGCGTTCTCCTAGCTCACGGCGACGACGATGGCCAAGGTCAAGTACTACACCTACGATTCCGTGGCGCAACGGGTGCACGAGGTGCTGCAGATTCCGCGGCCCACGGCGGGCGCG
>CALHWB010000012.1 GCA_938036835.1 uncultured Propionibacterium sp. | reverse complement strand
AGCGTCGGATACCGAACCGAACTCAAAGAAACCATCCCCCGCTAACCAAAACCGGTTTGGCGGCCGGCGCATCCCGCACGATAGCGCCGGCGCTGCCGGGCGGTGCCCGCCCCCGATCCATGACCAGCTGGTGACCGCGGCGATCAGCAACGGTGCATCGCCGGTTAGCCGAACTGAGACCGGTGGGGGCTGAGACCGGTGGGGGCCGGCATCGCCGGTCTCAGCGTCGAACGAGAAATCCCCCGCGGGCCGGCCCTTCCTCAGGCACCAATCGCCCGGTGCTCGGCAGCCGCCGGCAGCGCGGCGTTGATGGCATCCACCGAGGCCTTCGCGTCCCCGAACAGCATGTAGGTGTTGTCCTGGAAGAACAGCGGGTTCTCGACCCCGGCATAACCGGGCTTCATCGACCGTTTGAACACGATCACCTTGCCAGCCTCCCAAACGTGCAACACCGGCATACCCGAAATCGGGGTACCCGGCTGCATGGCGCTCGGGTTGACGGTGTCGTTGGCGCCAATGACCAGTACCACGTCGGTCCGGTCGAACTCGTCATTGACCTCATCCATCTCGAACACGATGTCGTAGGGCACCTTGGCCTCGGCGAGCAACACATTCATGTGACCGGGCAACCGGCCGGCGACCGGATGGATCGCGAACCGCACCTCGACTCCCGCATCGGTGAGCCGCTTGGTCAATTCGGCGACCGGGTATTGGGCCTGGGCAACCGCCATGCCGTAACCGGGGGTGACCATCACCGAGCGGGCATTGGTCAGCCAACCGGCCAGCTCGTCCGCCTTGACCTCCCGGATCTCGCCCTGCCCACCGGATGCCGCCGCGGCGGTCTCGGCACCGAAGCCGCCCAGAATCACCGACACGAAGGACCGGTTCATGGCCCGGCACATGATGTAGCTCAGGATCGCGCCCGAGGCGCCCACCAGGGCGCCGGTAATGATCAGCACGTTCATGCCCAACGCGAATCCGGAGAAGGCCGCCGCAAAACCCGAATAGGAGTTCAGCATCGAGATGACCACCGGCATGTCGGCGCCGCCGATGGCCAGCACCAGATGGCAGCCCAGGAGCAGGCTTAGCAGGGTCAGCAGAATCAGCGGGAACCAGTTGCCGGACGACTGGAACCATGCGCCGCAGGCGACGATTGCGACGACCACGGCAAGATTGAGCAGATTGCGCATCGGCAAGGTCAGCGGCTTGGAGGCGATCCGCTCCGCGAGCTTACCCCAGGCCACGATCGATCCGGTGAAAGTCACCGCACCCACGAAGATACCGATCCAGATCTCGGCCAGGTGGAAGCCAACGCCTTCCATGGCGTTACCGGCCTCGATCTCACCGCGAACCTCGCTGAACACGGTGAAACCGATCAGCACGGCGGCCAGACCCACGAAGCTGTGCAGCTGGGCGATGAGTTGCGGCATGCCGGTCATCTCGACCCTCAGGGCCTTCCACACCCCGATCACCGCACCCACCAACACCGCGATCACCAGAAACACCAACGGGCCCACCCCGGCGACCCCGACGAAACTGGGCATCCGGGACGCCCAATCCGCACCCCGCCAGCTTTCAGGCGCCCAGACCGCAACCACGGTGGCGCCGACCGCCAGCACCATGCCCAGGATGCCGAAGGCGTTGCCCCGCTTGGAGGTTTCGAATCTGGCCAGGCCGGCCAACGCCAGAATGAACAGCAAACCAGCCACGATATAGGTGGCCTGAACGAAATTGGCTAGCATCTGCGATCAACCCTTCCGGAACATCTTGAGCATGCGCTGGGTGACCAGGAACCCGCCGAACACGTTGATGCTGGCGATGAGCACCGCGATCGTCGCAACGACCTTAATGGCTGGGTTCTCATTGCCGACCTGGCTGATGGCCCCCACCAAGACGATGCCGGACACCGCATTGGTCACGCTCATTAGCGGGGTGTGCAGGGCCGCGGTGACGTTCCAAACCACGTAATAGCCGACCACCAAGGCCAACGCGAAAACCCCGAACCGCGAAACGAACGAGGCCGGAGCGAAGGTCAGCAAGGCGATCAGGCCAACCGCCCCGATGGCCACGATGCCGAACACCACCCACCAGGGCATGGGCTTCTTCGAACTGGTCACGGCCGCCTCAGGGGCCTCGGTCTTGCTCGCGGCCGCAACGGGCGCCGCGGAAACCTGAATGGGCGGCGGCGGAAAGGTGATCTCACCCTCGCGGGTGACCGTCATATTGCGCAGCACCTCGTCGTCGAAATCGAGCACGAACTGGCCATCGGAACCGGGAGTAGCCAGCTTCAACAGATTGACCAGGTTGGTGGCATAAAGCTGGGATGCCAGCCCGGGCAACCGGCTTGGCAGGTCGGTATAGCCGATGATCGTCACCCCGTTGTCGGTGACGTATTTCTCCCCCGGGCGCGTCAATTCGCAGTTGCCACCGCCAAGCGCGCCCAGATCCACGATCACCGAGCCCGGCTTCATGGCCTCGACCATTTCGCGGGTGATCAGCTTGGGTGAGGGCTTGCCGGGGATGGCGGCGGTGGTGACGATGATATCCACCTTGCGGGCCTGTTCCAGGTACAGTTCGGCCGCCCGGGCGTTGTAATCTTCGGAGGTTTCCCTGGCGTAGCCATCCGAACTGACCCCCTGGTCATCGTCCCCGCTGCGCACCTTCAGGAAAGTGGCCCCCATGGACTCGACCTGCTCGGCGGTTTCGGGACGCACATCGGTGGCGTAGACCTCGGCGCCGCGGGCGCTAGCCGCCCCCAACACCGCCAGCCCGGCGACGCCCGTGCCGATCACGAACACCTTCGCCGGGGCCACCTTGCCGGCCGCGGTCACCTGGCCGCCGAAGGTGCGGCCGAAACCATAGGAGGCCTCGACGATCGCCCGGTAACCGGAGATGTTGGCCATCGAACTGAGCGCATCCATCGACTGGGCCCGCGAGATCCGCGGCACCATATCCATGGACAGGCCGGTGACGCCTTGCTCCTTGAGCGCCTGCAGCAGGGTCTCGTTCTGCCGGGGATGCAGGAAAGCGATCAGCATGGCGCCGCGGCGCATCGCATCGAGTTCCTCGGCGCTCGGTTCATTGACCGCCAGCACCACATCCGATGCCCAAGCCGTCGCGGCATCGACCACCTCGGCGCCCGCATCGGCATAGGCCCGATCGGGAAACGATGCCCGTAGCCCGGCGCGGGACTCAATGACCACGTCGTAGCCCAGTCCCGAAAGCTGCGCGACCGTCGTGGGCGTCGCAGCGACGCGATTCTCACCGGGCAGGGATTCACGTGGAATACCTATCCTCATGCCGGTCAATCTAGTAGAACCGGCATCGCGGGTGACAACCGGGTTCCCGTTAACCGCTAGGCCGCCGCCGGGCGCCGGCAGGGTAGCTTCAACCGGGCCGCACCCAGGTAGCCAGATACCGCCAGCCCGGCAGACGCTGCCAGTGGGCATCGGGCAGCATGCCGACGATCAGCCTGCGGGTCTCCTGCCAGCCAAGCCTAGCCGGAGCCTTAACCGTATCGGGTTCCCAACGTCGCTTGCCGAGACGTTGCCACAGATTCCAGCCGACATCGCGCACCGTGTAGGCCAGATCGAGCAGGCTACGATTTCGGGCATAGCCGAGATCGACCAGCACACCACCGGGTTTCAGCACGCGTCGCATCTCGACCAGGGCCAGTTCGGCGCGGGTGTGATGCAGCACCATGACGCTGATCACCGCATCGAAGGAGTCGTTGGGGAAGGGCAACCGGGTAGCGTCGGCCAACAGGAAATGGGCCCCCGGCACGTCGGCCGGCAGCACGTCGGCATCGGAATCTATGCCGATCACCTCGTGCCCGCGATCGGCCAGAAAGCGCACCAGGCTGCCCTCGCCACAGCCCACATCCAACACCACCCGATGCCCCACCACCGAATCGGCCACCAGCGGATAGTACGCGGTGTTGTGATTCCAGCGATCGGCAAAGGGGTGACGGGCCCGGCGACGCCGCGAAAACCCCCGTCCGGTAGGGCGCCGAATACCCGCAAACTGGCGACGTCTGCGCACTGCAGTTCCTTTCCGCCGACTGCCTCAACCCTAGATCTTCGCGCCCGGCTCGGAGACCGGCACGAGCCGAAACCCGCACTGAACCGGGTGTCGAACGCCCATCGCGAGCCGAAACCCGCGATCGGCTGCCCGGCGCGGGGCCCACAAGCCACCCCAGCATGCGGGTACGCAGGCCCCAGCCTGATCGGTGAACGCGCAGCCGCCGTCTACCGCTCAACCGGCCCGCCGGGTTCCGGCACCCGGCCAGGGCCGCGGTAGCCTGCCAAACAGGCCGATGGAACAGGAGGCGACCGACGGTGCTGCGCGTGAACCCCGATACCCGCACCCCGAGCGGCCATGCGGCCACGCCTGCTGCCGCGGCAGGCAGCCTATCCATCGATGCCAGCGAGGACGTCGAGGCGCTGATCGTGCCGCACCGCGAGGCGATGAAACTGGCCTATCGTGGCTTGTTCACCACACCCTTTCCGACCGACGACATGCTGCGTGCCGAATGGCGCGCGCTGCTCGCCGATCCGCAGGCAACCGTGCTGCTGGGCAGCTCGTCCGGCACACCGGTCGGCACCCTGGCGGTGCGGGTGGCCGGGGTCGACGGCTGGTTGGAGCGGTTCTATGTGCACCCGGACGCCCAGCACCGCGGCATCGGCCGGGCGCTGCACGATCATGGGCTGGAGTTGCTGCGCGCCGGCGGTTGCCGGCAGGCGAACCTGTGGGTTCTAGCGGTGAACCAGGCCGCCATCCAGATCTATCGGCATTGGGGCTGGCGGCCCGTCCCCGGACCGCCCAGCGCCCCCTGGGGGCTACCTCAGATTCGTTTCGGCCGTCCACTGGCCGGCTGACCCCACCACACCCCGGCATCCTCGTCTCCGGCGGAGCTGTGCGGCGGTCGCATCGGGCCGGAATCCGGCAGCCGGCACCGCAATCTCAGCGTCCTAAGCGCCGCTCACTCCGGTTCCGGCAGAATCCACCCGAGCAGGGGGCCAGCCAGCACCACCACCATCGACAGCAGAGCCATCAACAGCAGCCAAGGCGGCAGGGCGGCGACCCCCGGGGTGCGGGCCGCCTCGAGCAGCGCCCCCAGGGGCCCGCCGGCCAGCAGCACCGCCAGGCCCCCGGCCGAAGCCATAAAACCAAGATGGGCCCCCAGGTTGGTTTCGTTGGCCAGTACGGCGACGGTATCCCGGGCGCGCGGGTTGATGACCATCGTGCCCAGATGGAGCAGGATCACGAAACCGACCGCCGGCAGCGCCCCGATCAAGCCGCCCGGCGAGGGCCGCCAAACCGCGGCGGCTACGACGGCGAACGCCAGCGCCATGGCCAGATACCCGGACCTGAAGACGCGACGCAACGGCCAGTCGCCGGTCAACCTGGTGATGACGGACTGGCCACCGATGACTAATACCGAGGCGATCAGGAAATACCAGGTGATGGTGCCCGAACCGGCCCCGGTCCGGGTGATCTCGACCGGCAAGGCCAGATACATCTGGTTGTAGGCGACCAACTGCAAACAGTTCAAGCCGGCAAAGGCGAGAAACCGCCGGTTGCCCAGCGCCGCACCCAACGAGGCCGCCAACCGGGCGCGCCGCCCCACCCGCAAACCAGCGGGTAGCCAGCACAACTGCACCAGCCCGACACCCGCGAACAGGCCCGCGGCGATCGCGCAGGTGGCCTGAAAGGGTACGAAAACGACCAGGCCACCCAGCAACGGGCCGAGCGCCGCCCCGGTCTGGGAGGCAACCTGCTGCAAACCCAGGATCTGGGTACGAGACGGCCCACCGGAGGCGGCCAATTCACCGGCCAAACCGGCGATCGCCGACTCGGAGGCCGGTGAAAACAACGCGGCAGCCAGGCCGATCAGCACGACGCCCACTACCACCGCGGTCAGTTCACTGCCGAGCGCCAACAGCAAAAAGCCAGCTACCCGGATTCCGATACCCGTCAAGGCCAGCGGTTTCACACCAAACCAGTCGGCTAGTGCCCCGCCCAGGAAGAACAAACCCTGCTGCGAAAAGGCACGCAAACCCAAGATGATGCCGACCAGGGCGCCACCCAATCGCAGATCGTCCTCGAGATAGGACGCCAGGAATGGCACCACCAGATAGAAGCCGGCGTTGAACACCAACTGCGAAAACACCAGCAACCGCAACGGCCGCGGCAGCCCCTGGAAGAGCCGCCAGTCTCGCACCACCGGAGTACCCTCAGGCCATCTCGATCAGGGTTCGGGTATAGGGGTGCTGCGGGTTTGAGATCACCTCGGCCGTATCGCCCTGTTCGATGAGCGCACCCGCCGACATCACCGCGATCCGACCGGCCAGCTGCGCCACCACCGCGATGTCATGGCTGATGAACAGCATCGAAAGGGCCTGCTGGGTCTGCAGCTCGGCCAGCAGTTCGAGGATACTCGCCCGCACGGTGGCATCCAGCGCCGAGGTGATCTCATCGCAGATGATCAGCGCCGGTTCGGCCAGCAGCGCCCGCGCGATAGCCACGCGTTGCGCCTGGCCGACACTGACCGAATGCAGACCGCTGCCCTGGATCGTGACCGGCAGGCCGACTCGTTCCAGTACCTCGGCCACCGCATCCTCCTGCTGGCTACGGTTGCGACCCAGCTTGAACCTCAAGGGCTCGCGCAATGAGTCACCGATGCTGCGGCGCGGGTCGAAGGAAGACCGTGGATCCTGGAAGACCATCTGCAACTGCCGCTGGTGGGCCCGTCGCGACCGCGCGGAACGCGCATCCAACCGGGTACCGGTCAGGGCTACCGTGCCCGAATCCGGGGCGACCAGACCCGCGATGATGCCGGCCAGAGTGGATTTGCCGCTGCCGGACTCACCGATCAATCCGAAACACTCACCGGACTCGATCGTCAAGCCGACGTCTCGGACCGCCCGAACCGTGCCGCGGCGGCCGTGGAAACTCTTGCTGACCCGATCGACCTCAAGCAGCATTGCCGGTCTCCAGGCGAGGCACGGCCGCGATCAGGCGCCTGGTGTAGGGGTGCTGTGGCTGGCTGAGCACCACCTGGGGTGGCCCGGATTCCACGAACCGCCCCCCATGCAAAATATGCACCCGAGAAACCAGGCGGCGGACCAGCGAGATCTGGTGGCTGACGAACAGCAACCCGGTACCGAATTGGGCAGCGGTCTCGGCCAGCAACTCGATCACCTGCGCCTGGCTCTGCACATCCAGGGCGCTGGTCGGTTCGTCCGCCAGCAGGACGCGGGGTTCACTGAGCAGGGCCATGGCTATCGCGGCCCGCTGGGCCATGCCACCGGACAACTCGAACGGGTAGGCATTCAGCACCGCGTCCGGGTCGTCGAAGCGCAACCGGCTCAACAGCCGCCGGGCGGCATCCTGACAGGCCGGCCGCGAGACCCGGGGGGTATGCAGCCGGACCGACTCGGTGAACTGCTGGGCGAGCTTGATCAGTGGATCGAAAGAAGCGCTGGGCCGCTGGAAAACCATCGCCAGTTCCGGTCCCCGCAATCGCATCCAGTCGCGTTGCGACAGATCGGTGATGTCCACACCCCGATAGCAGATCGTCCCGCCGCGTACCGCCAGCCCGCCATCGGGACGACCGAGAATCGCATTCAGCAGAGTCGATTTGCCGCCGCCGGATTCGCCGATGATACCGATCAACGATCCGGCGGCAACCTGCAAGTCGATGCCCTGGACGACCGCTGGCCGGTCGGCGTAGCCAGCGGTGAGCCCAGTCAGCTCCAGCACGGGCCGATCAGCCGACGGCGGTTTCATGGGTGAGCATGTGGTATTCGGTGGGTAGCAGATGCAGCCCGGACACGCCCACGTTCGAGACCACCCACCATTGCCGGTGGCCGTACATGAAGTAGGGGGTCTCGTTAAGCATGACCTGCTCGACCGCCCGGGACTGGCCCAGCCGATCCTGGACGTCGAAGGTGGTGCTCAGCTTGTCCAGTGCGGCATCGAACTCGGGCGAATTCCAGTGGCTGTAGTTGGTCTGGGCCGTGGAGCGCAAGAAGGTGTCGAAAAAGTACTCCGAATCCCCGGTCGGCGCCGTGGCCAGGGAATACATGCCCAGATCGAAGTCGCCGGCCTTCATGGTGTCGGCGGTCGATTTGATTTCGCTGATCTCCACGGAGACCCCGATACCGGCCAGATCGGATTGCAGCAACTGGGCCATGCGACCCAGTTCGGGCCGTGCCGGATAGGTCAGCAGCCGCAGTCTCAGCTGCTTGCCGTCCTTGACCAGTTGGCCGTTGCTTTCGGTGTAGCCCGCATCCAACAGCAGCTGCTTGGCCTTGGCCAGGTCATGGCTGGTCACCGGCAGTTGCAGTCCCTCGCTGCCGCCGAACACCACGTTTTCGGGGAACACCGTGTAGGCGGGCACGCCCATGCCTTGCATCAGTGCCTTGTAGGCATCCCGGTTCACCGCGAAATCAACGGCCTGACGAACCTTGAGATCGCTGAGCACCGGGCTGGCGGTGTTCAGAATCACCCCATCGGCGCGGGTCGAGGTGACCTGCCACAGCCTGTACTTGCCGGTATCGGAGAACACCGACAGCCCAGCAGCCTCGGGTTGCACCACGACATCGGCCTCCCCGGACTGCAAGGCCAGGCCTCGGGCCTGTAGATCGGCATACATCTTCACCGTGACATGTGCCAGTTTCGGCACACCGGCCCAATACTGCTGGTTGGCGTCCAGTTCGACACGCTCGTGGACGGCGAACTCGCTCACCTTGAACGGCCCGGTGCCGATTGGCATGGTGGCCGGGTCGATGCCCTCGCCCAGCGCCTGGATACTCATCATCGGATCGGCCAAGATATGCGGCAGCGCGGCCAGCGGCCGGCTGGTGGCGATCGTCAAGACGTTGCCCTCGGCAGTCATCGACGCGATCGGCAACTGGGACTCGGCTCGCACATTGGTCTTAATGGAGTACTCGATGGCTGCCTTCACCGCCTCGGCGTCCATGGGCTTACCGTTGTGGAAGGAGACCCCTTCGCGGAGGGTGAGCCGCCAGGTGGTCTGGTCGAGGTTGGTCCACTCGGTGGCCAGTTTGGGAATCAGGTTTAGCTGCTCGTCCACATCGATCAGGGTCTCGGCGATGCCATTGCGGTTGACATACCAGCCGGCGAACGCCACCGCGGGATCCAAGGTCTCGCCCTGATCCCCATCGGCCACGACCAGGGTGCCGGGCGTGCCGCCGCTCGACGGCTGGTCACTTGGGCTACCGCAGCTGGTCAGCAGCAGCGCGCCGGCGAGCAAGACGCCGATCAATCCGCGTGATTTCAATGGATCTTCCCTTCTGTTGTGCGAGCTGAGGGCTTCGTGCGGAAACCGCTAGCAACTCCTGGCTGGTGTCGGCCAGCAGATTGACCACCAGGATCAAGACGAACAGCGCGAGGCCCGGCCCCATGGCCAGCCAGGGGGCCACCTGTAGGAAGCTGCGTCCTTCGCTGATCATGGTGCCCCACTCCGATGTGGGCCGGGGCAACCCCAACCCGACGAATGACAGCGTTGCCAGGTTGAGGATGACGCTGCCCAGATTGGATGCCCCGATCACCAGCACCGGACTGGCGATATTGGGCACCAGATGCCGGATGACCGAACGCGCCGGGCCAACCCCGTTCATGCGGGCGGCCTGCATATACGATGACCTGCTCACCTGTAGCGCAAGAATGCGGGCATAGCGAGCCACGTGCGTCCAATAGACCGCGGTGAGCGCAATCACCGAGCTCACAAACCCCGGGCCGAGCATCGCCGCCAGGGCCAGCACCAGGATGAACTCGGGAAAGGACTGGAAGACCGCGGTCAACCGTTGCAGCAGAGCATCCACCACGCGGCCGCCCAATGCCGCCAGCACCCCGATCAAGGTGCCGATCGCCAGCGAGCAGGCAACCACCGTAAATGCCACCGAAAGCGTGGGACGGATGCCCGCCAATACCCGGGTCAGCACGTCGCGTCCCAGATCATCGGTACCGAAAGGATGCGCCAGGCTGGGTGGGCGCAAGGCATCGCCGATGCTGGTGAGATGGGGGTCGTAGGGCGTCAGCGAGTCGGCGAATACCCCCGCGAGGACGACGATCACGAGCACCGCGAGCAGCACTCGCCAGGCCAGCAGCGGATCCACCCGAAGACCACGGCCGAATCGGCGGGCCGCCGGGCGCCGCCCGGTGCCCAGCATTGCCAGGTTGGGGTGCTGGATATGTAGCGAATCGCAGCCTGAGGCCAGCGGTTTCCGCGGAGGCTTCCGGTAGCGAACCACCCGTCGGACATCTTGCTGCAGCCTGGGGTCCAGGGCAAAGGCGAACAGGTCGGCTACCGTGTTCGCCACCAGGAAGACCAGCGCGCACCACACCACATAGGCCTGGATGATCGTGTAGTCCTTGGCTGCGATCGCGTGCAGCGCGTAGAAGCCGATGCCCTGCCAGGAGAAGATGCTTTCGACCACCGCGGAACCAGCCAGCAGACCGCCGAAGCTGTTTCCGGCCAGGATGCACAGCGGGGCGGCGATATTGCGCAGCACATGCAGGCCTATTCGCAGATCCCCCATGCCGCGAATGCGCAGCCCGGCGATATAGGGCTTGTCCAGTTCCTCCACCGCGATGGTGCGGACCTGCCGGATATACCAGCCGGCCATGGCCAGGATCAGGGTCAACACCGGCATCGTCATGCCGATCGCATCCTGCGAGGCCGCTATCGGTAACCAACCGAGTTGCAGGCCGAACAGGTGCAGCACCATCAAGGCAACCACGAAACCGGGCAATGCCGAACCGAAATAGCTCAGCACCCGGACGATCAGATCCAGGCGGCTGTTCTGCCGGATGGCCACCAGCAGGCCGAGCGGGATCGCGATCAGCCAGGTGCCGGTCAACGAGACGAGAGTCAAGGCCATGGTCAGTGGCAGTCGGCGACCGAAATCCGTAGCGATATCGGTGCCCTGGCTGAGCGAGGTACCGAGGTCCCCGTGCAGGACCCGCCCCAGCCAATCGAGATACTGCTGCCACAGGGGCCGGGTGAGACCCAGCCTGTCGCGCATGGCCGCCACCATCTCCGCGGTAGGGGTGATCCCCTGCGAGGTCAATATGTTCTCGGCCAGATCGCCTGGGGTGAGATAGGTGAGGACGAATGCGAGCAGGCTCACCCCAAACAGCACCACAAGGGTGCTGAGCAACCACCGGAGCACCGGCCACACCGGATCGAGCCGGTAGCGGGCACCACGCCAGAACACGCCCAAGCGGTTCATCGGGATAGATCGGCTCCGAAGGAAGCAGGGGAATCCGGGCTGCCCTCGATGGGCATCGGTTCAGCACCGCCGATTGGTCTCACAGAATACCTCGCTGGGGGGACACATGGGCATTAACGCTCGTTGGTCGGGCTCGTCCCGAAGGACATACCGTTGCGGGTACAGCGCCGGATTCCCACCGGCTTCGCGGAGCGTGGAGCGAACCTAACATCCACAAGCCAAACGGGTCAAGCGACACCAGCCGGACCGGCAAGGCGCGGCCGGCCCGGAAACCGGCATCGCCGACCGGAGCCGCCGGTGGCGGCCAGGTGACCCCCGGTGCTACTCGCCACCGATCAGCCGCACCGCGAGGTCATCCGGCCCCGCCGCGGCACCAAGATCCCTCGATTCACAACGGTTCGCTGACATTTGTCCCGTCCGGGGCGGTCACGCGAAGCCGCAGCTCGGTGCCCGCAGCGATGATTTCGACCTCGGCCACCTTGGCATCGACCCCGCCCAATTGCCCCAGGGCCTTGTCGTGTGCGGCCTGCATCGTGGCGCCGGTTACTTCGGCGATGTCCAGCTTTTGCAGTTCGTAGCCATCGGCGGCCATGCACTGCGCCAGATAGTCCAGGGCAGCGGGGGAACGCTGATAGCCGATGGTGCACGGCCCACCGGCCGCCTCGTATTGCGGGCCGATCACCGACAGATATGGGAATGCGGCCGCGGCCGCGCCGCCGTCGCCGAAGTGGATGCCATAGTTCTGGAGTCGATTGCCAAAGACCAGCCGGGCCTCAGCCAGCAGCCGGTCATAGGATTCCGCGCCGCTGAATCCCTGTTCCTCGCTCAGCCGTTGCCCGTCGAGGATCGTGAAGATCGCCTTCGCGTTGCCCGCGCATCGAGCGACGACCATCGGCTTGCCGGTCGGGGTGGCGGCGAACACCACCCGGCCGCCGGTTTGCTCTCCGCACTCCTGCCCGGCCTGCCGAAGAGCCTCGACAAGCTGGTCATAGGGCAGTTGCTCGGCGGCTAGGCCCTCGGTGGGATTGGTTTGCGGGCCCTGCGACGCCTCCTTGTCGTTCAGCCGGATATCGACGATGCTGCCATCCTGCCGGCGCACCGAGATCAGCGCATCCTGGGCACCCGGCCGATCGGTGAGTTCCAGTTGCACCACCTGCGAGCTGCCGGCCACCGCCGCCTGCTTGGTCACAGCCCGTTTCAGCGCGGACGCATCGTCAAGGGTATGCCCACCGGCCGAGCACCCCACCAGGGACAGGCTCGCCGCCAACCCGGCAATGATTCCAAGACACGCAGCACGCATGTGACCCCTCCTCGATGAAGACCGTGCAGCGAGAATAGCCCCATGGCCCAGGCTCACTGCGGCTATTCGCTCCCGGTTTCCCCGATCATCCGGCGGCCACGGCCCCAAGACGGCGAATCCTCAAGCCGCCGGCGGGTCGGGGCAGGCGGAGAAGAACACGATTGGGCAAAGGTCTGCACGAGGGGGCCACAAGTGAACCGGACTCCCTGCCTAGGATGAGCCCCATGCCACAAAACCGGACCCATCGAACGGTCAGCGTGCTTTTGACGCTATTGGCCGCAGTCTCGCTAGTTGCCTGCTCGCCCAGTTCGCAGGACCACTCTGCTGGAAGACCCGCTGGCGCACCGCAGCAGGCGACCCACGCCCCCAAACCCGAATCCATCGGTCCCGAAAACGCCGATTCCGAAGCCCCGGGCTCGACGGAACGGCTGATCGTCCGCACCCTGACACTCCGCTTCGAGGTGGCGAGTACCCCCGAAACCGTCGATGCGGTGCGCGAACTGGCCAGCCAGCATTCGGCGACCATATCGAATATGCGGGTGGCCAGCGAGGATTCCTGGGTCTACGATTCCCCATCGAAGGAAGGATCCGCCTTACAGGGCTGGATGACGGTGCGCGTGCCGGTCGATAGCCTCGACGCCTTCATCGACGGAACCAAGGACCTCGGCAAACTGGACTATCAGAACGAGACATCCGACGACGTCACCCAGGAGCATGTCGATCTGTCGGCCCGGCTGAAGAACCTGCGCGCCCAGGAAGAACGGCTGCGTGAACTGGCCGAGAAGGCCGCCACCGTCGAGGAGGTACTGACGGTGGAGAAGGAACTGTGGCGCATCCGCGGTGAGATCGAAAGCCTGGACGCCCAGGTGGAGTACCTCGAAAATCAAGCCGCCATGGCCACGGTGACCCTGGAGTTCACCGAGAAAAACGCGAAACAGCACGGCTCCGACGAGGGTTTCGGGCGGGCGCTCCGGAACGGATTCGAGTTGGCGGCCGCGGTAGTGGCCTTCCTGGCGACCTTCGTGATCGCGACCTCGCCGCTGTGGCTGCTCGGGTTGGCGGGGTTCTTCATCGTCCGCAAGATCCGGCGCGCCAGGCGCGCGGCACGGCATGACCCCGACCCCGGGGACCGCCGCGCATCCGGCCGGCCGGCCGCCGACGGCGACGCGGCAGCGCCCGCAGACGACCCCGGCAACGCGGACGAGGACACGCCAGCCCCCGACAGCCAGCAGCCCGAAACGCCCCCCGCATCTCCCGGCACCCGGGACGCGGCAGCAGAGTAGCCGGGCCGGCCGGGCCGCCAATCCCCGGCGGCCTAACAGCCACGACCAGACGATCCGGGCTCACCGGTCAACCCCGTAGAGGGCGACCGGTGAGCCCGGATCGTTCTCGAAAGGCGATCGGCCGGTCAGCCGTGGAAGGTCCGCACGCCGCGCCGGGCCTTCTGTACCTGCCAGCCAATCAACAAAATGACGAACCAGACCGGTGTCAGCATCAGGGCAAACCTGGTATCGGGCTCCATGCACAGCACCCCGACCATGAACACGAAGAAGGCCAGCACCAGATAGGGCACCCAAGCGGCACCCGGCAGCCGATAGGCCGCCCGTTCATGGGCCTGCCGGTGCGTCCGGTAGTACCGGATATAAGCCACCATGATTAACGACCACATGAACAGGATGAGGGTCGCAGCCACCGAGGAGACCAGGGTGAAGCCCTCCATGACGGTCCCGCCCGCCAGCAGCAGGGGCACGAACAGGTACACCAGGCCACCGGAGAGCAGCAGCGAGCGCGCCGGTACGCTGCGTGCGGACAGCCTGGCGAACTGCGGTGCGGCCTGCTGCTGGTCTGCCAATCCGAACAGCATTCTCGACGACGAGAAGATACCCGAGTTCGAACTCGACGAGGCCGAGGTAAGCACCACGAAATTCATCACTCCCGCGGCGGCCACCAGACCAACCAGGTTGAACACGTTGACGAACGGGCTCATCTCCGGATCGACCTGATCCCAGGGCGTGATCGACATGATCACGGCCAGGGCCAGCACATAGAAGATGATGATGCGCACCGGCACCGCATTGATGGCCTTGGGAATCGTGGTGTTCGGATCCCTGGTCTCCGCCGCGGTGGTGCCGATCAACTCCGTCCCGATGAAAGAATAGATGGCGATCTGGAATGCCGCCAGGAACCCACCGGCACCATTCGGGAAGATGCCGCCATGATCCCAGATGTGGGCGAAGGAGGCGCGGGTGCCCTCCGAGGTGAACCCGCCGATAATCATGCCGGTACCGACCAGGATCAGCGCAACGATGGCGACGATCTTGATGATGGCGAACCAGAATTCGATCTCGCCGAATAGCCTAACCGTCAGCAAATTGGTGATCAGCAGCAGGGTCAACAGCACCACCGTGCAGACCATCGACACGTAGATGTTCTTTATCCAGAAATCGAAATATCCGGTCACCACCACCATGTCGCCGATCGCGATGACCACCCACAGTACCCAGTAGGTCCAGCCGGCAAAATAGCCGGCCCAAGGCCCGATCAGGTCATGCGAGAAGTCCATGAACGACTTGTACTTCAGGTTGTGCAGCAGCATCTCGCCCATGGCCCGCATCACGAAGTACATGAAGGTGCCGATCACCATATAGACGACCATGATCGATGGGCCGGCCAGGTGGATCGTCTTGCCGGACCCCATGAACAGGCCCGTGCCGATGGCACCGCCCAGGGCGATCAACTGGATATGCCGGTTAGACAGATTGCGTTGCAGATGCTCATCGGAGGACAACCGGTCGGTAGGTTCCGGCAGCGTATGCCGGGTCGAGTCGTGAGTGGTCATTCCAGGCCGCCCCGGCTCACGCGAGTACTCGGTCCAGCGACACGGTCTCCAAACCAAAGGCCTGGCCGACGCCGGCGCAGGTCACCTTGCCCTGCCAGGTATTCAAACCCAACGCCA
>CALHWB010000011.1 GCA_938036835.1 uncultured Propionibacterium sp. | reverse complement strand
CCACCAACCCGGAACCACAAAACCCCTAACCAACACGACAACCAACCAAGACAACCAACCAAGACAACACCAAACCGTGGCCCAACTCAGGTCATGTGGTGGCACAGTCGCGCTGAGAATCCGGGTCGTGCCGACGCGCTCGATTCTGGTCAAGGCACGCCTGGCTTGGACGCACCATCGCAGGGAACCAGTGGATTTCGGAGGACGAAACACCACGTTGTCGAGCACTGGGCCTTCGATGTCCCGAGTCGTCAGCTGAATCGGTCGAGCGTTCCCTGGGAGGCCGACAAGACTCCAAACGTCCATCTCTCGGCCGTGGAGGCCAATCCTCGGCTGCCCGGGATCCGGCTGCTACCCACCGAGGTGGCCCGCGTGGCCCCGCCATCCGCAGGTGGCCTCTGTTCGGCCGATATCGAAGTCCTGCTGCAACGCGACTCCGCGGTGGTCCAGATGGTCTCCTGCGGGCGTCTTGCCCCATAACGCCCCCACTCCCTTCGCTACACTGGAAAGAGATGAACCACGATTCACATCACGTGCTCCCGGACTCGACCGATCACGAGTTGGTGTACTCGCGCATGGACGCATCGACCGCCCGAGAGATCGCGGATGAGTGGAAATACCCGCCACCCTACGATTTCTACGACATGACAGCCGATCCAGAGGACTACCAAGAATTTGTCACACCTTCGCTGTGGCCCGAATTCTTTCTCCAGGTGCGGCAGGATGGCGAGTTGATCGGCTTCCTTTCCGGCGGCATCGTCGAAGGAGGCAGCTTTGTCGAGATCGGGCTGGGACTGCGCCCAGACCTCACCGGTCGTGGTCTGGGGCGCAGCTTCATGAGACGCAACTTGGACTGGATCCAACAGGAGTACCCGGGCGTGGAGATTCGCCTGTCGGTCGCGTCATTCAACCAGCGAGGAATCAAGGTGTATGAAAGCAATGGGTTCCACGTCGTGCGTCACTTCACGCAAGCGACCAATGGCGGCGAATATGACTTCGTCGAGATGAAACACGTCGCCTGAACCGTGTCATCTCCTCTGCTGCGAGCGGTGGCGTTCCTCGCACTGCCCATCGGGTGGCTGTTCCACGTCGTGAGCATTCCCCTGCTGGTGCTCCTCGGGGTCATCGCCGGCGCCTGTGGCATATTCGCCGACACCGCGGCCCAGGCGCTCACCCCCACGATCGCGTCAGAGGAGGAACTGCTGGCGCGGAACTCTCAGCTGCACGCCGTTGACTCGGCGATCCAAATCGGAGTTCCAGCGCTGGCGGGTGCGATGATCCAGGGGTTGGGCAGCCAAGTCGCCGCCGGCGTGACGTCCGTCGGCTACTTCCTGGCCGCAACGCCACTCTTCGGGTGCCGGAAGATCGACGCCGCCAGGATCCCCGGCGCGGAGTCGGCGCCGGGCCAGCAGCGGAATCTTCTGTGAGAGCTAAGGGACGGCTTCAAGGGGCTCTGGCACCAGCGCGAGCTGCGAAACACAATCGCTTGCACGCGTCAACCCGCTGAGGTAGAGGTCGGCTGCTTCATGGATGTGGGAAGGATCGAACCGCCCGCGGCGGATGGTGACGCCCCGACGGGTTAGGTGGGTGGCTACCGTGCGGCGGTTGACCCCGAAGAGGGATGCCAGTTCGACGAGCGTAGCAGCGCCCTTGCGGCACCGTGCCACCGGATCGTCGACCTGCTCGGGGCGTAGGAGGGTTGAGCCATCTCAGCAAACGTGCGTCTTTCTCCCGCCACCAGCAGGATGGTCGATGTTGCCGACGGACTTGTGCAGTATCTTCTACGCCCAAGTCGCGACTGTAGCTGCTCGTCCCCCAATCCGCGGACACGACATGACTGGCATGTTGATCCTTCCTTGATGCTGCGGCAGAGAACCCGGGGATTTGCCCGTCTCGGTACAGCAGGTAACAGACTATGTACGCTCACCTAAAAGACCATGTACGCTCACCGGCAGAACGTCTTGGGCCGAAGCAACGCATACTTCGACATCGTCGGTGGAGTGCCGACGCAGCCGAACACAACGGTTTCTTCGGTTGATGAACGGAGCGCTGTTCAGGCTGTAATTCAATGTAAGCAGTTGATCGAGCGAATCGCCTACACCAGCCTTGAAGAGCGCTTCTGCTTTGCTGAGATCGCCCGGATCGATCCCAGGAACTGCCCAAGATTCGGTAGGCCAAGGGCTTCGCGTACGTGCAATCAAGTCGATTCCCACGTCGCTGTTTGCCGCTGCCGCCGCGACAAAGCCCTGATGGTGTGCCCAGGACACGTGGTATCCAGTAGGGAAAATTACTTCGGGCTTGCCATGGGAGCCGTCGCAGGCTTCGCATCGTTGCCTGATACGCACGGACAAATACTCAACACCAGCACACCGAGACAATAAGAGCCTGGCCAGGATACGTGCGGCTATGTAGTCTTCACGGTCTCGCGTTCGTACTAGCGCAGCCAATCGTGCCTCGTCCTCGGGAGTCGAGACGGCTATCGGCGCGCTATCAAGTAGATCTGCGGTCGATATAAATGCGTAGCAGCCTACCCTCGGATCGCGCTTCTCCAAATTTAGGAACTCCTGGCTAGAGCGTGGCTGAGAAAATCGGTCTCAAATATGTAATCAATGTCCTGGATGGTCTTCAGGACGAACTCACGGCGGAGTGGAGCGAGGAGATCACCGTATCCAGCCTCGAGCAGAGCATTTCGAAACGCTGAAGAATCGATGAGTGATCCCGGGACTGGCATCTCGGGATCATGGAGCCCGCCGAGGAGGGGCAGCATAGACGCCCGCTTGTCTTTCTCATCCAACGCATTCAAGGAGATTCGGAAGCGCTCGACCCATTCATTATAGGAATCAATCCACGTGATGTTCGCCCCGGCATCCGCGATCCATCTCACCAAGAGATCGAGCGATACTCCATCATCGAACGGGTTGACCAGATGGTAGGTCCGGAACTGCGCCGAATAGTCTCTTGTGAGAGCCATTATCGAACGTGCCACGACGTCAACCGGCAATCCGTCATAGTGGGCAGCTACCTCGGTCGAGGAGTAGAAGGACCGGGGAGCCACGCCCGTTTTAAGAAGGCTAAACAGGAGACGGGTATAGGTATCGGGTACATTGATTTGGCCCGCGTATCGGGAATGCGCAAGGATCATGCTCGCGCGAAACACGGTTACCGGAAGCCCATAGCGGTCGTTAGCCTCGCGAAGGAGAACCTCGCCGGCCCACTTTGTCGTGGCATAACCATCGACCACCTCTGATGTCGGCTCTACCTCTGGCAGCACAGCACGGTTGTCCGCACTCTCGTCCAACGTGCGCCCCTCCGCTGGGAGGAGAGCAGTCGCAATGCTTGACATGAAAACTAGGGGCTTCATATGGTGCGTTAGGGCGAGGCGAATGACCTCGGCGGTGCCGGCGACATTGGAGGCGAAGAGTTCCCGGTATGGCAGCGCGTGGTTGACCATGGCCCCCGCGTGAACGATGCGGGTGACCGTCTCAGTCAGTTGCACCCATCCACCCTCGGTAAGGCCGAGCCGCGGCTCCGCGATATCACCAGCAATCACATCGAGGTTCTCACTCAGCGCGTCGAACTCACCAAGGAGTTCTTCGTCCGTAGAAAAGGTTTCCCGGAGGCGTGTTCGCGCAGCGCGATCAGTGCTTGCCCGAATTAGGCAGATGACCCGGTTCCCCGTACCCGCGAACTCTCGGAGCCATTCAATACACAGGAACCTACCCAAGAATCCGCTTGCGCCGGTGATCAGGACAACTTCGGACTCAGTGTTCGACGGCGCCCACGCTGTGGGTTTCTCTTCCAAAGAGAGGAACTTATCGGTGGCGAGATCAGCGGCGCGGAGCACGCCATCGCCTGAACCGTGAACGTCGCTAAACGATACAACTTGTTCTGCCCGCGAACGCTTCACATCTATATATGCCGCGATATCGCGCAGGGTGTATGAATCGCTCACTAACACGTCAACGGGTACCGGCGTACCGTAGATTTGTTCCAGTAGACGAGACAAGTTGACCGCAGTGAGCGAGTCACCCCCGAGATTGCGGAACTTCAAGTTAGGTGTGATATTTGCGGCATCAATCTGCAATGACAGAGCTGCCGCGAGAAGTATGGTTTCTTCAGTTTCACGCTCAGCGCCCGTAGACAGGAGTTGTTCGAGAGTATCGGCGTGGGATGCGGACAGGGTTTCGTACAAGGCGTCGAGGCGTACCTTGTACTTCTCGTTAAGCCTCGGCCGAACAGGTTTGCGGTGATCAGAGAGTAGGCCGTTCGACTCGGCAAACGGCTCGAACTCGACGAGAACCGCGGCAGGCACCTCGTACGAGTTCAGATTCTCCTGCGCAGCCACGGTTCTTAGCTCTTCGTGGAGGAGCCGAGCGAGCGCGGCCTCATCGACCCCACCTTTCTCCGTTGCGTTGGCGTCACGGAGAAAGGCAGCGGGAACCACGACGGCTAGGAGGGAAGACTGGTCACTTCTGCCGTACAGAAAGACCTGATGAAGCAGCGCACTTCCCGCGGCGAAGATCGCTTCAAGCGACGGTAGTGCGACAAACTCGCCTTGGGCCAACTTGATGATCGCGTTTTTCCGGTCAATGATGCGAACGGTGCCGTCGTCGGACACGGACGCGATATCGCCTGTACGGTAGTAACCGTCCGATGTGAAAATCTCCGCGTTCAACTCGGGCCGGTTGAAGTAACCAGAGACGGTTGACGAACTCTTGATGAGGAGTTCTCCACGTGCAGTGGGGCGATCAGAACGGAAGTATCCCAGTTCAGGCACATCCTCCAGCCGGAAGTCGATAACCGGTGGGACGAGGAATTTTCCATCGGCCAGCACCCCGCCAATCTCCGTAGTCCCGTAGAGTTCGTGTACCTCGATACCGAGCAAGTCCTCCGTGAACGCCTTCAACTCAGCCGAAATAGGAGCCGACGTGCAACTGGCCCACCGGACACGACCCCCTAGCAGATGGAGTCGCATGCTCTCAAAGACCTGTTGCGCCTCGGCGCTTTTCCCTCCGAGCCTGCGCTGAAATTCCTGGCGGAAGAGCTCGCACACGCGAGGAACAAGGGACAGCTCGGTGGGCCGCGCAAGAGACAGATCCTCAAAGAGACTGGAGAGGTTCGTCGAAGAGGCGAAGTAGGTCGTGCCTCCACGGGCAAGCGTGCTCCGAACCGACGAGTGCCCGGCGACATGGCTCATCGGCATGTAGTGGAAGCTCGCGACGCTGGCGTCCTCAGCAAAGAACTCCGACCAGCCCTCACCGCCCCACATCTCTGCGACGAGCCGAGCCGAGCACATGGCACCCTTAGGAGTGCCGGTACTGCCTGATGTGTACATCAACATGGCGAGTTCGTCGTCTGCGAAGCCCGAGCCGGGAAACCTCGAAAACGGTGCTGCATCGAGATCGAGGAGTTCCGGCGCCACGCGAGATTTCTTACGAAAGGCCTGAACTATCTCCCGATGCGTCACTTCTCCTCCCCGGTAATCGAGCACCAGCAGCCGCTCAAGCGAGGGTGCATGCTCGATGAGATCCTGGGCCTTAGCGAGTAAGGCGATAGAGACCGCAAGTACTCGTGGGCGTGTCTCTTCCAGAATCTCTAGGTGCTGGTTAAGGGAGCCGCTCGTCTGCAACGGAACAGTCGTAAGTGCCGCGAGGTTGCAAGCTAGGTCAACGGTCGTGAAATCCACTCCTGGATGACCAAGTAATGCAACGCGATCGCCCTTGAGCAACGACTCGGGCCCTAGGCGGTCGGGGTCACGAAGCTGCGAGGCTACGGACTCCACACGACGTTTCGCCTCGCCGTAGGTGATAGCCTGGTATTCGCCGAGAACCTCGGCACTGAGTCGGTCCCGGTCTGCGTTACTGCCCGGAATCGCGTGTCGATCGGCGAGCGCCGGCCTGGCGCTGAACCGATCGAGAATCATTGCCATCCTGGTATCGAGGGGCATGGCTATCGCTCCATCACTGATTCAGAATGAGACGCTGAATCTCTCAAACCATCGAACACGAAGGAATCAAGTGCCGAGGTCTTACCTTCGGGCATCCGAAATGGTAGGAGACCGAGTGCATCCTTCGTCGAAGCATCGTTCGGCGTATACAGTTCGAGCCGGTGGTCAGGGGACTCCGGCTGGCGCCATACCTGATAGTCCACATCCAGGGAGCCTAATGTTGGGTGTGCTAGAACCATTCGCCCGACCGTGCAGTCTGCAACGTCCCGCTCGGCCCAAAAACGCGCGAACTCGTCGCTTTTCATGGAAAGCTCGCCGATGAGTTCTGCCAGGCGTGCATCCGTCGGATATCTCCCCGAAGTAAGACGGAGATATGCGACGTGAATACGAGCTAGCTCCTCCCAGTTTGCGTACAGATCTCGAGTGAGCGGGTCGAGGAAGAACGCCCGTGGCACGGAAGGGCGTCGATTGATATCACGCGGGGCATCGAATGGCAGGTGTTCGAAAAGAAGCTCATGCCCGAAGTGGTTCCAGGCGAGGATATCGCCCCGGCGACCCAGCACGATAACAGGAACTGTTTCGTGCAGTGACTCAAATAGGGACAGCACGCGACGATGGGGAATCTCCGGTTTATCCCGCACCATCGGTGCGTGTGACGGGGCTTGGGCTAGGTTGTACAGGTGAGTCCGTTCGGCGTCATCGAGGCGCATGACAGACACCAGGGCGTCGAGTACTTGGAGTGACGCCGTCCCAGTCTGGTCCTGCTCAATGCGGACGTAGTAGCCCACGCTCACGCCTGCGAGACGCGCCAACTCCTCGCGTCGAAGACCCGGGACCCTCCGGGGCGCCGGCCCGGGATCCAGTCCGATCGCAGCGGGATCGGTCCGGTCCCGTCTGGACTTCAGAAAGCTGCCAAGCGTTTCGCCTTGCACATCACTAAAGTTAACTCTCTAGACGCAGTGGCGACAGGGCAGAAGGTATCCCTCTCGGGTGTACCCAGGGGTTGTGCGGCAGGAGAGCCCGTGCGCTGGACCGGGTAACCCTCTGCGGGATACCCCTGCGCTGAGTACCTGGCGGCGGAGTACTCACATCTGTGATCTTGCTGGTCCCGGAGGCCTCTCTAAGCATCGATACCATGGGTACTCAAGCTGCAAGCAAGAAAAGCGCACCTGCACGCTCATGGTGGGGCCTCGTAGCCACTCTAGGCCCGGTGCTCATCGTCGCTATGGACGGATCCATCCTCTTTTTGGCGATGCCAAGTATCAACGAAGCGATTCAACCGACCACGGACCAAAGTCTGTGGATACTCGACATCTACGGCTTCACCGTTGGCTCCCTTCTCATCACCTTCGGGAATCTCGGTGATCGGTTCGGACGCAAGAAGCTTCTAATGATCGGTGCGGCAACGTTTGGTGTCGGTTCGGCGCTCGTAGCGTTTGCGTCAGCCCCGGAAACCCTCATCGCTGCGCGTGCCCTTATGGGCCTTGGCGGAGCGACCCTCCTCCCGTCATGCCTAGCGGTCATCAGCGAACTCTTTGAGAACCCCGCCCAACGTTCCCAGGCCATCGGTATTTTTGCGGCGACTTTCGCTGCCGGATTCGTCATCGGTCCAATCGTATGCGGTATTCTCCTTAACCATTTCTGGTGGGGATCGGTCTTCCTAGTTAATCTTCCCATCATTGTCCTCTTCCTGGTGTTCGCGCCCATACTCCTTCGTGAGGTGCACGGGGCTCGGCCCGGAAAGATCGATCTTCTCAGCGTCATCCTCTCCGCCACCGGACTCCTCGTTGCCATCTACGGCGTGAAGCACGTGGCAACCTACGGCATGAGCCTGCTCGCTGGCGGCCTCATCGCCCTCGGCGTCGGAGTGCTCACCGTCTTTGCGCTACGCCAGCGGAAGCTTGAGACCCCTCTGCTCGACATTGCGCTTTTCAGGCGGCACGTATTCGCAGTTGCGATTCTCACCGGCCTGCTCTCGCTTTTCGTCTGGTCGGCTGCGGCCTACCTGAGCATGACCTACCTGCAGTCCGTCCTCGGCTACTCCGTGCTCCATGCAGCACTTCTTGCCATCCCCGGAGCGGTTGTGCTAACGCTTTCGTGCGTTCTTACGCCATTACTTGTCGAAAGGATCGGTGCCCGGGCAGCCCTAATCGTTTGTAATTTTTCCATTGCCGTAGGCATGGCCCTCTTGGTACTCACCAGTGAATCCACCGGCGCAGCCTTCTACATCGCATCGACAATGGTGTCCGGCATCGGCTTCGGCATCTCGTTCAGCCTCGTAGCCGACACCGCCGTAGGAGCGGTGCCTGAGTCCCGGGCCGGCGCGGCAAGCGCTATCGCTGAAACCAGCAACGAGATCGGTAACGCGCTCGGCATCGCCCTACTCGGATCCCTGCTTACCGTTGTCTTCAGGGCGAATTAACCAGGCGACGAGACCGGCATCGCCGAAGTCATCGATGCTCGTGGCACTGCATCCGTGGCCTTTGAGCTGGCGCGAACGTCATTTCTGTCCGGCTTCCATGTGGTCGCCATCGTCGCTGCACTCATCTGCGCCGGGCTCGGCATCCTAGCGATCCGATGGATCCCCAAGGCCGTCGTCGCCCCGAGCGTTGCTGAGAACGAGTCCTGCCCTACCTCACCTAACGCGAGCCCACCCCCGCCTGGTTTCTGAGTGCTTCGGCGTCCACGTAGGAGGAATTCGTGGTCCCAGTCAACACGGAAGCAGACGCCCCGGCACAGAGCCCGGTTCTCGATATTCAAGCGCCGATTGCTGCTCTGCCCGCAGAACGACAGCTCTCTTGGGATGACCCAGAAGCACGTTTTGAAGCGCTTGCCTTTCTGCCGGCCAACCCGCCACTCGTCTCGGAAGGCGAGGTACGCAAGCTGCGGGCGGCTCAAAGGCTCACGCGCGCACCGTCTTGGGCAAGACGCTCGCGCCCAGAAGCGCGCGACCGGTGGCTTCACATTGGACGCATCGGAGGCCGGCCCGCAAAGCCACGGTCTCAAGCGGAGCCGGTGGTGGGTGGGTTCACGCTCCCTACGTATGGGAGCCGTGCGTGTAAAAGGCCACGAACCCAGCCATCGCGCAGGCCGCCGAAGTACTGAGTCACTGGAAGACGAAGGCCTAACGCCATGATAAGTAACACCTACTGGGACACCGCGCACGCCATCAACTACGATCTTCCCCAGCCCTCCGAGTATCCCGAATCCATTGTATCGTGGCGAGTTTCGGTAGCACGATCGATCCTGTTGATCCACGACATGCAGCGATACTTCCTCGATCGCTTTGACCTAACTCAGCAACCGGCCTCTGATCTCGTCGAGAATATCGAGCGGGCAATGATCACTGCCCGCCGCCTGGGCGTTCCGGTCGTCTACACAGCACAGCCCGGTAGTATGACACCAGAGCAACGCGGCCTGCTTAAAGACTTCTGGGGACCGGGGATGACGGTCTCCGAGGAACACCGCCAAATCATCGACCGGCTTTCGCCAGAGCCCAACGATCTCGTGCTCGACAAATGGCGGTACTCCGCGTTCGCCAGAACACCCCTCGAAAACTTCATTCAGCAAACTGGGCGCGATCAGATCGTAATTTGTGGGATCTACGCACACGTTGGGATTCTTGCAACTGCGCTAGACGCCTACGCCAAGGATCTCGAAACCTTCATACTTGCAGATGCAGTCGCCGATTTTGACCGTACTCAGCATCTGCATGCCCTGGACTACACCGCTCGGACATCGGCTCGCGTACTCCGCACAGCCGAGGCGCTCAACGAATGGGAGCAATAAGTTGGCAGATAGCCTCAACTATGCATTCGCTATGATTGTGAAAAACGGTGTCGTGCACCGCTTCACGGGAACTGCACTCGTCTTCGAAGGCCTCGAACAAGCTGAGGCGCATCCGGGCGAGAAAATCCTCGCGATTCCATTCCGGCAAGCCCTCTGGGGTGATCGGCCGACATCGGAAATCGAACAGACGGCGCGCCAGCATGTCTCCGCCATCCAGGTCGAAGCTTATGAAGGAATCCCGTTCCACGATTTCGCTGCGAGAGCTGATTCTTGCGGAGTAGAGCTGGTCAATGGACACTTCGATGTTTCGGATTCCGTGTACATGGAACAAGTAGCTTCCGTGGTTGAGAACGAGATTCGGGCCGGGCATGGCTCCAACTTCGTGCTTCATCGAACCTACAAGGGCCGAATCCGTCAAAGGGACGTTAAATCGGAACTGAAGGCCTTTCATGCTGTGCTGAGAGCAGAGTCCGGTGCCTATTGGACATTCCTCGTGCACTTTCCTGATCACACACTTATCGGCGCAACCCCGGAAATGCATCTTCGCCGATCCCGTGACGGGATGATGACGATGAATCCCATCTCAGGAACCTACCGATATCCGGACGGAACACCCGAAGAGAAGTCGTTGCGCGAGTTCCTCCAGGACTCCAAGGAGCGAGACGAACTCTACATGGTCCTTGACGAAGAGCTCAAGGTAATGGCCGAGCTCTGCGAAGGGCGCCCTTGGATCTCCGCGCCGCAGTTGCGCTTCATGTCGAACCTCGCTCACACGGAGTACCTGATCCACGGGCACAGTGAACTGAACTGGTCTGCCGCCCTGCGTCGATCGCTCATCGCACCCACTATCCTGGGGAGCCCGCTCGAATCAGCATTCCGCATGGCTCAGCGGAATGACTTGAGCCCCCGCGGCTACCTCGGCGGGGTCCTGGCGCATGTCCCCGCTGAGCCGAGCGGGGCGTTCGATTCCGCGATTTTGATCCGCACCGCATGCATCGAAGAATCCGGTGACGTTTCCATTCCAGTAGGAGCCACGATAGTCCGAGACTCGATCCCGGCGGCTGAAACGGCAGAGACGCTCGCCAAGGCGTCTGGAGTTCTGGGGGCGTTTTCGCTTCCTCGGGAGAACACACTGGTGAAGCTGGCTCAGGAGCTCCTCGCAAGCCGAGAAGGGGAGGTCGCGTCGTTCTGGCGTCAAGAAGGAAGCAGCGAGCCCAAAGGACTTGTGCACACGAGACTCCGAGCACTCGTCATCGATAATGAGGACCGTTTCACAGGCATGCTGGCAGCGCACCTGCGATCACTGGGCCTAGAGGTCGAGGTCACGGTCGGCATACCTGACGAATCCCAGCTAGTCATCGCAGACCTACTCGTGCTCGGACCGGGCCCCGGAGACCCCAATGACCAGTTCGATCCACGCATTGCGACAGCTCGAAGCTTCATCCAACGCATCATCCCGGAACGACAGATTCCTACGCTTGCGGTGCGCTTGTCCCATCAGCTCGTGTGCCGGGAACTCGGTCTGCCGGTACGGCGACTGCCGCAGCCGAACCAGGGACGTCAACGTGAAATTGATCTTTTCGGCGAAAAAATCCGCGTGGGCTTCTACAACTCCTACAGCGCATACGCGGGAGCAGACGCTCCCGCGGACGTGGAAATTGCATTCGACAAATACACGGGTGAGGTACACGCGATACGAAGCGACAGACTCATCGGACTCCAGTTCCATCCTGAATCAGTTCTGAGCATCGACGGGGCTCAAGTACTGAGAGAAGCGGTGGAGAGCCTGCTCACGAGGACCCAGTCGTCCGTTTGACCACAGTCGACGCCCGTGTCGATCCCGTCCATGGACGCTGGGGGCGCCGTCACCCAAGCGGTAGATGCACCGCGGCCACACCACGGTGCCGAGGCACAAACTCTCACTACCGTCGGCCTCTCACTACCATCGGCGTCAGGGCGGGCGTTCCCGGTGAGGCCGCACTGCCCGCGGACTATGCCGCCGGGCGTTTGGGCCTAGGCTACGCGATCTCGACACCAAATATCGTGTCTTGGAGAACTGCTAGAGCCGTTGGCCGATCTTGATGAATCAGTTCAGCCAGGCGACGTGCGGAGTACCCAAACCGGGTACTCACCGTTGGGGCCGGTTGGCCGATCTTGATGAATCAGTTCAGCCAGGCGACCCCGGCCCCGGCAAAGACCCTCGTGACTAGGGTGATGAACACGCCGGCCCGGCCGCGAGCCGAGGTCTGATAGTTGCCGTTGGCGGCACCGAAACCATCGACGCCGGCCGTGAGCTCGCGCTCGGCGAGATCTTCCTTGGCCCGCCAGGTAGCGTCAATCGTCTGTGCCAGGTATCTGTTCATCGTCCCCTCCTGTTGGTCGTCTGCCTCAGCTGCTGGCCGAGCTGTAGTGTCGTAGGGAGATACGCCACGCTCCGGCCGCGAAAGCCATGTGCACCAGCGTGACGGCGAGGACCACGAGCAGCCCCTTGGTGGACAGTGCTCCAGTGAGCGCCGTCGTGGGTACCGTGGCGATCAGCGCGAATGGGACGATCACCATGAACCAGACTCGCTCGAGTCCCCGGAGTGCGACTCCCGGGACGCGCCATGCGAAGCTGCTCAGTTCGCCTGCCATCTCCGTCAACGAGTCCGCGCGGACCGTCCAGAACGCCGGCAGCCGGAACGACAGCATGAGAGCGAGGTGCAGTGCCGTCATGAGCACTACGAGGAGTACGTAGGCCAGGACGCCGGTGGCGCCCACGGGTACGTGGTAATGGACGACAGTCACCACGAGTAGGACTATCCCGGGCACGAGGCCGAGCAGCCCGCCGAAGTCGAAGTGCTTGAACAGCACCAGGAAGGCTGTGTTCACGGGCTTGGTGATCTCAAGGTCGAGACCGCCGGTGCGGATGAGCCACGGGATACGCAGGACACCGAAGAAGAAGATGCCCATTGTCAGGCCGTTCACGATGATAAAGGTCGCCATGAAGACGAGGATCTGT
This sequence comes from uncultured Propionibacterium sp., assembly GCA_938036835.1. GTDB lineage: Bacteria > Actinomycetota > Actinomycetes > Propionibacteriales > Propionibacteriaceae > Brooklawnia. Next base: position 16,401 of record CALHWB010000011.1, on the reverse strand, counting down.
TCGCGGTTCCACCCGCCGATCGCGTCGGCGTGCTGGTAGATCGCGACGAACACGAAGGTCTGCAGGGCCATGATCACCAGATCGGTGATGAAGGCGACCCAGAAGTTGAACCGGTAGACGAGGTCCTTGCTTAACCGCGTCCTCACGAGGGCCTGGTAGAAGCGCAGATATCTCACGTCAGATCCCCACGGCGTCGAACTTGCGAATGGCGAGGCGCTGGAGGCCCGAGGCCACGAGCCAGAGGCCGGCGATCCACGCTGGGAGGAGCAGCGCCGGGTTTAGCCCGGTGGACAGCGACCCCGTGACCAGGAGCCTGGCCGGCTCGAAGGCCAGGTAGCCGAACGGCAGCCATGAGACGACGTGGCGCACGCCGCCGGGAAGCAGGTCCAGCGGGATGAGGGATCCGGCGAGGAAGAGGACGAGGTTGTCCTTGAGGACGAATAGGCCACCCACGTCTGTGAACCAGAACGCCAGTAGGCCGATGACGTAGTTGAACAGGGCTACCGCGAGCAGCCCTCCGGCCCACAGCACCACAGCCAGCGCCACGTTCTGCAGGTTGCGGAAGGCCATGTACCGGCTGAAGACGGCCAGGGCGACGGCAAGACCGAGCAGGTTTACCACGAACCTGGCGAGGGTCGCCCCGACGGTTCCCGCTATGAAGCAGGCGAGCGGGTTCACCGGCCGCACCGTGTACTTCACATACTTGCCGCTCACGATGTCATCTGTGAGTTCATTGGTCACGCGTTCGGTCTGGCTCGCGCGGGTTAGAAAGGCGACCGCAACATAGTAGCTGACGAGCATCGGGAGGGTGTACCCACCGATCTCGGGGCGGTCTGCGATGACCGCACGCCAGAGGATGAGCGACACGAGCACCTGCACCAGGGACAGGAGCGCACCGATCAGGGTGTCGGCCTGGAAAACGAGGGCCGACTGCATGTGTACTCGCAGCATTTCGACGTACTTCGTCATGATTGCACGAGCTTCGTTGCGTAGATCTCCTGCATCGAAGCCTCGATGTCATCGTCCTCGACGCTGACCTCGGCCACCTCGCACTCCCGTACCACGCGTTGGATGACCTCAGATAGCTCGTCTTCCGGGACGCGCAGCACGCCCCGGTCCGCGTCGAGGCTCAGCCATTCGAAGCCACTCGCCGACGCGCTGGGTACTCCCGCAAATCTCACATTGACGCGGCGATATCCCGTGACTGCCTGGAACAGGTCGTTCAGGGACCCATCGTGCATCAGTTGTCCCTCGTTGATGAGCAGGACGCGCTGACAGAGCCGCTTGATGTCGTTCATGTAGTGGCTCGTCAAGACGATGGTGACTCCCCGGTTCGCGTTCACGTCCGCGAGGAATCTGCGGATCTGGACCTGGGAGGTTGCGTCGAGGCCGATCGTGGGTTCGTCGAGGAACAAGATCTCGGGTGAGTGAACGAGGCTGCTGATCAGTTCCATTTTCATGCGCTCGCCGAGGGACAGCTGACGGACGGGCTTGCCGACCATGTCGCCGACCTGCAGCATCTCGACAAGCTCGTCCGTCGTCTTTGCGAAGTTGGTCCGGTCGATGTCGTATAACGCGCGGTTGAGATTGAAACTGTCCACGGCGGGCAGATCCCACCAGAGTTGACTTTTCTGACCCATGACTAGGGAGAAACGCTTTTTGAGTTCGTGGTTGAAAGGGCTCGGGGTCTGCCCGAGAATGGCCACCTCACCCTTGGTCGGCGTGATTATTCCGGAGAACAGCTTCATGAGCGTGGTCTTACCGGCCCCGTTGGGGCCGATAAGGCCCACGAACTCGCCGGGAGCGATCTGCACGTTCACATCGCGCACCGCAGTCTTGGTCCGCCGTTGCGGAGCGAACAGGTCGCGAATCTTTCCGCCGAGCCCAGCACGTCTTTCGACGAACTTGTACTCCCTGGTGAGCCGACTCGTCTCCACTGCGAGCATTGCCTGCCCTTCCGCGCCGATCTGCTGTCTTGTCACCCAGCGGGCTCAACTAACCCGAGGGCCGCCACTGGTGTACCCCACTTTTCCTGGGCGTCGCCGTGAACCTACCCCCGTATCGACGACAGCCAACGCCTAGAGTCTAGGGGCTCTTCCCGATCCGGGGTGTGGTTGGAGTCTGAAGCCTCCGGTTTTGAGGAGTGCTCGGGCGATGCGGTGGGTGAGGTTGCGGAGTGCGCTTTGAGTCCTGGGAGTGCGGTGAGGTATCGATCGGTTGCTGCCTGCCACTCGGCGGTACCGTAAGCACGCAGCACATCCAGCGCCTCGGCCGTGACCTGGTAGTTCCACTTGGACGAGTTGACGGGGCGCCCAGGCTCGTCTGGATTCTGCACGACAAGTTGAGTCTCCACGAACTGATGGAGCGTAAACCGGCGGATAGTCTCACGAGTGTTCGGTGCGTAGTCCTTGCCGTATTTGTCGCGGATGAAGTCCATGATGGCTCGTGTGCCGGGCATCGGATTGGTGGCTTCTGCCCACGATTCCGTGGGCAGAAGCCACAGGAGGGCCAAGAGTACGAGCGCGGAACGTTCGTTACTGCGTTCGGCGTCCATGCCAAGTTTCTTCAAGACGATTCGGGCATCTTCGATTTGCTTGTAAGCGGCGTCGCCGGGCTCGATCATGCGGCGATCAACTCCATTACGAGAGAGTCAACCTCAACCTGCGACGCAACAGTCTTGCGGCCCAGTTCGCGCAAGACCGCCGCTGCCGGGAACCGCAGGGTGCGCAGGTCGGTGGCGTTGACCTGGGTATGACCGGAGAAGGTGCGGAAGAGTTTGTCGATCACCGACGAGTTGAGCCACACCGCGATGCCCTTCGCGAGGTCTTCGTCCAGACCGTGTCCGCTGATATGGAACACATTTAGGTGGTTCTCGAACGCGACTTGGCCAGGGTTGTCCACTGGTGACCAAACGGAGGCAACGATTCTTCGGCGCTCTTCCTTTGCGCTGAATCTCTTGACGACGGTATACCAGCCCTCCGGCAGCAGCATCCCGCGATCCTTGTCGTTATGTGGTTGGAACCATTGTGGTTTGTGAATGGCCCTCGGCCAGAGCACTCCACCGGCGCGCAGATTCCCAGGGTAGATGAGCGGTACCGCATCCGGTTGTTCGACGTCGCTGAGCGCATGGCGTGTCCGAAAATCCACCACTCGGCCGGTCGAGATCTGAATACCCAGATCGGTAAGGGAACATGGTTGAGAAAGGACCGACTTGGTGGCGACGATGTCTGCGTTATCGGTTGCTAACCGGATGAAGCGGTTTGGGTCATTCGGGAAGACAACATCGTTGTAGGGAACTAGGTGGGATGAGATATCGCCGGTGTGGTCGCGGCTGACCGATAGCTCAACGACGTCGGGGGTGGCCCCGCGAGTTCCGGCGAAGATCACGTTCTCCTGAAGCACACCCGTGTCGGCGAAGACGGCGGAGCGAGAGTCGAAGACGTGTACTCGGTCAAGTGCGATTGAGTCGAGCAGGTGAGCGCGGAACGCGCCGAAATAGGGCCCGTTGAAAAACGAACGGGGTGTAATCGCGACAACCTGCCCGCCGGGCCGGAGCGCCACGACAGATAAGGCAAGGAACGCGGCGTAGAGGTTCGGGGTGTCGACCCCTGCGGAACGCATCGCGGTTCGGTGCGTGCTCGATGCCGCCAGCTTGCTGTAGGGAGGATTTTCGATTACCAGATCGAACTTCCCGTCGATGCTGAGCGGAGCGTTCAGGCCCGTGAAGTCGAGAATGAAGTCCGCCTTGACGGTCTTGGCTGTTACTCGGCCATTTCCGGCGCGCTCACATTCCATGAGCGTTGCTAGGAGATGTGGCAGCATAGCCGGATCACGCTCAACCGCAACGATCTCGATCGACAGTTCAGGCTGCTCGGCTAACACCCGGCTAACCAAAGCCGCGGTTAGTACCCCCGAACCAGCTCCAGGATCAAGTACGCAAAGCGTGCCGTACGCAGGAAGACGAGGCAAAGAAGCGATCAACCGAGCCGCAGGCATGGGCGTGAAGAATTGTCCCAAGTCGCTTTGCGTGTGCGTGTCGAGCCCGTCGAGGGCGGCGCGTCGCTCGACCTCGGCGATGTTCAGGAGGTCTGTCGCCAACACCCTCTCATCGTATCGAGCCCCACCGACAGCACACCGGTCACACAGCCGGCCGGCGGGTTCGTGTATCGCGGTCGTTGTTTCATTTGTGGGTTCGATGCCGGACTGGTCTCAGGTGCATGACGCCGCCGCGGGCACCTCGTCGAGGGTTTCTTGGTCGGGTCGGCGGGGGCCTCCCTCGCCGGTTTGAGCTGCTGGGAAGGCCCTTGCGTGCTGGTGGCCTGCCAGATTGCTGGTTAGGTTGAGGTGTCACTGCTCAAACCTTCGACGTTTTCGGTTTGAAGTCTCGGTTCCTTGTCGTTCGGGGCCTGCCCGGCTATCTTGGCGAAGTCCTCGCAGCCGGTATTGGTCATCGGCAAAGGCTCTTCTGGGGCGCATGCCGTCACGTCTTCGCCGCCAAGGTCTACCCAGGGGCTTCGATCCGGTCTGTCTAGGCGACGACTACTGTGATGCGGTCCGCTATGGCGCGCGCCCGCCGGTCGGCTGTCTCGGGATCCTCCGCCACCGCGATCACGTGTCCGATCCGGTCCCATGACGACTTCACAACCCCAACGGTGTCGCCCTCGGTCACCGCCACCTCGGCTGTCTCGACCCCGATGCTACGGCGTGCCTCGTCCAGCCCGGCCACGGACACCACGGTTCCGGGACGCTCCGGAACCAGGAAGCGGACTGCCGCACCGCGCTGAGGTCTATCGGGGAGTTCCGGCGGCGTGCCCTGCATGAGCGCGACCCAGAGCCTCAGGATGTTGACGTTGTAGGCTAGGTCGATCAGTTCGGTGATGTGATCCCCCGGGGGCCTACCCGCGCATTCGATGAGGGCGGTGTCCCCGCCCGCCACCATCCATTCGGCGTGCAGGATGCCCGTTCCGTATCCGATGGCAGACGCCAGGCGTTGCATGCGTTCGCCCCAGGCGTCTGAGGGGAACCCGACCATGTGGCCGAGTTCGACAGGGCACGGCCCATCGAGGGTCGTCTTGTGGGTGGGATTGGTCCAGATCACTCGGCCGTCGCACACTAGTGCCTCGACGCTTACTTCCGCACCGTCGAGACGCTCCTCGACAAGGTAACGCCACGCCATGGTGCGCCCCGCCAGCTGGCGTCCCTCATCGGCACCCAGCATCTCGGCCCAGGCGGTGGCCACGTCGTCACCCCGGTCGAGGAGGTGGACGCCGAGGCTCGCCTGCCGGTTCGCCGGTTTGAGGACCGCCCGGGGCGTCCGGGACAGGAACTCCTCGACGTCCTCGGCCGAGAACACCTCGCGGAAACGCACCTCACGTAGCCCGGATCCGGCCTGGGCGGCGCGAAGGTCCAGTTTGTCCCGCAGCAGGCCGGCGGCGCGAGTACCCGCTCCCGGAAGACCGAACCGTTCGGCTAGGTCCGCCGCGGCGGGGACTGCGTACTCCAGCCCCGCCACGACCGCATGCACGCTCCCCTGGTACCGCTCGGCCAGCACCCGATACCCATCGGCCTGCTGATACGCCAGCATTTCGACCCCAGACAGGCAGGGGTGGGTCTTAGCCTTCGGAGCCAACCCCTTGTTGCGCCAGAGATCGGGTTCCTCGACCACTACGACGCCCCCGACACCGGCAGCGTCCAGCGCGTCCAGAACTCCGGTGTTGTAACCAACCAGCAGCAGGTTGATTTCCGGCATGCTCATCGTCCTCTCGGCTCGGAGCGGGTGTGGTTGACCAACATGGGCAGGGTCAGCAGGGCAAACAGGCCGAGGGCCCCCCAGTACAGGGGTTCGCGGCCCACCGAGGTCATCTCCCAGTACAGCCACCCTCCGGCGGCCGCCCCCAAACCTTCGCCCGTGGCCGCGGCCACCTGCCGTAGGTTGAGGGCCTCCACCACCGGCCGGCCCTCGGACGCCTCGACGAAGGCTGTGTTCACCATCGGCGCGTAGACGGTCTCACCGAGGGAGAAGACCACGATGGCGACGTAGGCCATCGCGATCCCCCCGCCACCCACAGCCAGGAGGGCGAAGGCCCCGCCGAAGAGAAGCACCCCTACCACCAAGACCTGGACCGAGGTCGCGCCGCCCTTCATCAGGCGGTTGACCTGGGTAGTGACGAGCATCTGGGCCGCCACCACCAGCACTGCGTTCACGGTGTAGAACCCGGCGCGCAGCAGCGGCTCCGCGGTGGCTTCGTTCACCATCACTGCGAAGCTGGAGAAGAACTGTCCATACAGGAAGCCTCCGGCCAAGACCACCGCCGTGAGCCTGCGCAGTTTCGGGTCCACGATCAGGTCCCGGACCAGCAGAAGCTTCAGCGGTGGCCGGGTGGCTCCCTCGGCGAGGTGGGAGCCCCGAGGTGTGGTGCAGGGCACGACCACTGCGGCGACGAGAAACAGCCCGGCGCTCCCCACGAGAGTCATGCGGAACCACGCGGAATCCAGCAGCAGGTTGGCTATGATGGGCCCTACCGCGGCCGCCACGTTGACCACGATCTGGATGATGGAGAACGCTGTGTTCTGAGCCGCGCGGTCCTCCAGGCGCAGGGCCACATAGCCGCGCACGGCAGTGCCGTTGATGCTAAAACCCAAGCCGGCGAGGATCAGGGCCACGAGCACGACGATCGGGCTGGCCGAATAGGCCGTCACCGTGAAGCCCAGGGCTACCAGGATGGGGCCGACGGTCACGAGTCGCCGGACACTGCTCCGGTGCATCCACCCGGACACGAACAGGGACCCACCCCGCATGCTCAGCGACAATGCGCCCAGACAGAGGCCTATCCACGTGGCATCCTGTGCCTCCAGGGATGCGGCCAGCATCAGCGGGAGGACCGGCATCACCACGAAGTAGCCGATATGGGTTAGTGCGTAGTCGACAACGACTACCGGCAGGACGGCTCGCACCCTCGTGGTCGCGCTCATGCGATTTCGACCCTGAGGGAGGCGATCGCCAGCTGAAACGCCTTCTCCACATCCGCGAGGGTGTCTCCGTCGGCCACGATCACGGCGTGCCTCCCCTCCGAGGACAAGGGTGGAGACAACACGGCCCCAGGACCGACCAGCATCTCGGCCGCCAGCAGTCCTCGCGTTGCCTCCTCCCAGTTTTGGACCTGCCGTAACACCCCCGACGGAAAGGTGAGGTACTGAGAGCCCGCCGCCCGCATCTGGGGTGGAATGCGGATGGGGTGCCTCCCCAAGAGGTCGTCCAGGAGAAGCCCGAACAGGCCCAGCCCGGGACGGGACGCCTCGACCAGGGCATGGATGAAGTCGCCCCCTGGGCGTGCGTGCAATTCTCCCAGGGTCAGGCCATCGCCCACCCAGAACTCGACGTGGAACAACCCGTGCGCGACCCCCAGGGTCCGGAAGGCGAGCGTCAGAGCCTCCTCCAGTTCGTGACGGACGCCAGGCGCCAGTCCGGCTGGAATACGATGCCCGGTCTCGACGCAGCGACTATCGATCTGCTTGGCCGTCAGGGACAAGATACGGGGAGCGCCCCCCAGAAAGACCCCTTCGCAGGAGAACTCATCGCCGTTAACGTACTGTTCCACGAGCACTTCGCCGTACGCCCGCGATCGGCTGATGGCTGCGGCAATGCCCCCGGCCCGTTCGACGACGAGCACCCCGGCGCTGCCCATACCCACCCGGGGTTTGACGACCCACGGACCTTCTCCCAGCGCATCAACGACCCGATGCGCGGCCGTTTCGACCGGCTCGTCCCACCGCAGAAGGCGGGGCTGGGGTAGCCCCGCCCCCGCCAGCATGCTCCGGCATCGCGCCTTGTCCTGCATCGCCCGCACGGCGTCGGGGTGATTCCCGGGTAACCCCAGGAAGCCCGCCAGGAGCGCTGTGGGCAAGACGCACCGTTCCCGGTGGGTCAAGACGCCGGCAAACCGCCCGCGCCGCTCGTCGGCCCATGCGGCAAGGGCTGCGTTATCGTGCCAATCAACGGCAGCGACATCGAGCAGGCCGTCAGGCCGCCAGGCGCCCCGCAACGCGTCGGGAGTGTCCAGCCCGACCACGGGGATCCCTCGCACTGTGGCGTCGGCCACCATTCGCCCGAGCGCATGCCTTCCGTGGGGTGTCCCAGACGTGGCGCCGACGACAAGAACCGGTAGCGTCATGCGATGACCGGCACGAGAGTAGCGATCGCCGTATCGAGGATCCCCTCCAGTTCGACGGCGGTTGGTGCACTCGCTATAACCGCTCCGATTACGACCGATGCGAAGTCCTCCGGTGGGAGCCTCACCGTGGCTCCCCGCTGGCGCTCAAGCACCACTTTCTCAACGCCGGGAATCCGCAGCACCTCGTCCAGCCCGGTGAGTTCCTCGAACCGGCCTGCCCGGGGCGCCATGACCTTGCGCACACCAGCCACGACGGTGGGGGGAACCGTGCGGGGCGCCTCGCCTAGGGCGACCCGCAGCACATTCGTCGCCCCAGACTCGCCGGTGGCCAGCCCGATGAGGTCGGACACGATATAGTCGCCGGCTCCGCGTGCCGCACACTCGATCAGCCGGGCTTTCCCGTCGTGGCCCACCATGCACTCGAGGTGGAAGGCGGAGTCGTCCAGCCCGAAGGCGCCCACGGCCTCGGCGACCAGTTCGTGGATCGATGCCAATGCGGCGTCGGGGAGTTGGCTAGGGAACACGTGCCCGACTTCCAGGCGATAGGGCTCGGTGGTGCGCTTGTCGGTCACACCAAACACCGTTAAAGCGCCCCCCTGCACGACGCCTTCAACGCTGTGCTCGCTGCCTTGCAGGAACTCCTCGACGATCAAGTCGTCCTTGTGCCCGGTGAAGATCGGGTCCCGCGCGGGATCCACCAGGGAGGTGAGTGCCTCGTGCGCCTCGCGTAACTGCGCGGCATCCTCCGCCCGGTAGATTCCCTTGCTTCCGCTCCCGGCCACCGGCTTGAGGATCAGCGGGAAGGCCATGCCCTCCGCCGCGGCCACGGTCTCCTCCCAGCTCGACACGCGCGCGAACCGAGGACAGAGATCGGCCCGGCGCTCCGACAGCGCCGCCCTCATCAAGGCCTTATCGCGACAGATCTTGGCGGCAGAAGGCGATGCCGTCGGCACACCGTATGCGGCCCCCACGGCTGCCACGGTCTCCACGGCCGCATCCGACCAGGTCACCACACCGGCTAGTGGCCGCCCAGCCAGTTCCGTGGCTAGCACGCTAAGCACGTCATGGGTGTCGAATATCGAGGCGACCTTGCGCTGCGAGGTCACCAGCGAGGTGGGTAGACCCGCCGGTACGCCGTCGCCGATCAGGATGACCTCGACCCCTGCGCGCAGGGCGGCCTTGAGGGGCCCCGCCTGTTCGGTCGGTGTGCGACGCATGTTCAGGTATGCGACAACGGGGCGGATGGGTTTCATCATGCACGTTCTCCGATCTCTGCGGTTCGCAGGCGGTGCCATGCGGAGTCAAAACCGGTGATGACTGGCGCGGGGCTCTTTTCGCACGTTGCACATCTCCGGAACGATGACGACGTCGAGGCCGTAGTTGTAGACCGCGTTGAACTGGGGTGGGCAGGCGCGCATGCAGCTGTCGCAGCCGATGCATTCGATCAACTCGATCCTGCGGGGCGGTTTAGTCCATTCGTGAGGGCGCTGATGGGTGGTCAGGGGTGTACGGAAGCGCAGCACATCTCGGTCAGAGATCGGCATGCTGCGCGGACCAGAAGTCAGCAAGAGCGTCTCCTAAGCGTTCAGCGTAGTGGCACTAGTAGTGGCCCTATTGTAATCGGCCGCGTGGTGTCTGAAGGAACGATCCTGGTATCCGATCCGACTTGGGAAAACCATCGGGCCGTCTCCGGCCGGGCCGGCCTGCGCGTACCGGACTATCGGTACCTCGACGATTCGGTACGCTTTGTCGGCATTGAGGGGACGCCGGCGGGCCCTAGGGGCGCCGGACCGGGCTCGGTCGTTCTGCCGGACCATGCCGCCCGCAATCCAAGCGGCTACGGTACTGGTCGCGGCCGATGGCGCAGTATCGTCAACAACGCCGGGGTTGTGTCGGATTCCCCGATCACGGAGATGACGGATCGGGCGTGGCAGCGAGTGCTCGACGTCAAGCTGGGGGTGTTTTCAACCTCACCCGTGCTGCGATACGAATGATGGCGCCCTATGGTTATGGGAAGAGCATCGATGTCTCGGCAACCAGCACCATGACCGGGATTCCCGGGCAGGCGGACTATGCGGCATCGAGGGCTGGTGTGCTCGCCCTGACGAGGGTTGCCGCGGGCGATGCGGCCGTCAGTTCGTGGCGCCCAGGTGACGGACGGCAGTGAGAATGATCAGGACGTTGACGGCATAATCGCCGATCAGCGGCGCCCACCCGAGGCCGCCTTGACCGCCGGCGCTGTGCACCATGAGCGGCCACCAACTCGGTAGCCAGATCGTTGCCCACAGCCACGCACCTCCAAGGGCAGCGCCTACGCAGGGCAGCAGCAGGGCCGCCAGCGCGAGCTTCACCAGCGCAAACCCCTGAATCTTGTTGGCTGCTGCGGCTGCGAGCCCCATACCGAAGCTTCCCGCCAACGGGGCGCCCGCCAACGCGGTCAGGAAATCCCCCAGCCCGCCAGACGAGCTCAGCCCTGCGATCGGATGGGTCACGGTCACCACGACGATGGTGAACAGTCCGACCGCGGTGGTGCGCCAGGCCAGATAGGCACCCACTGACACCGGGGTCGCCCGGATCGCGGTCAAGGTGTGATTGTCCTTCTCGTCGAGCAGCATGAATCCCAGCACGGCACCCATCACCAGAGGCAGCACGATGGCGAAGAAGGCCCCGTCGATGATGCCCAGCCATCGGTTGGCCTCGTCGGCACCGTCGACGGCGCCACGAATGGGTTCCGCCAAGGATCGCAACGTCAGGGCCATCGCCAGCGGGACCACGGCCATCCACCCCAGGAAGGCATCACGAGCCACACGCCGACCGTCTGCCCACACGAGGCTTCGGAGGGCTGCCCAGTTCATGACCAGCCGTACCTTCCGGCTGCGAACCGGTGGTACCTGGCGGTCGCCAGCTTGAACCCGACCGCCATCCACACCAGGGCCGCGCCGAGGGCTGGAGCGATCCACAGGGCCTCCCGGTCATCGAACGCCACCTGAATCAACGCAACGACGGGCTGGAGCGGGTGCAACCACATCCACCACCCGGTCGGGAAGCCGAAGATGGGAAGCATCGGGATGGCGAACCCTGCGGTCCACGCACCGGAGGGTAGGAGGAACTGGGTAATCGAGCGGTATCGGGACACGGCGATGAACCCATAGGTGACGTACAGGAAGGCGGTGATGCCGACTGCCGCGAGGTAGACCGGCCAATTCAGCCGCCAACCGAATCCGATCAGCACCAGCACCGACATCTCCACCAACGAGAGAATCCCCAGGGAACCCGCTAGGCACAGCAGGTACTCCCAGGCTCGCAGGGGAGTGACTACCTGCGCGCCCAGGGTCCCCTCGGAACGTTGCATGAGTACCTGGATCGCCGCGAAGTAGAATGCCGTGACGGTGAGATCTGCCAACACGATCAGTGGCCAGAAGGTGGCCCACCCGACATCGAACGCGCGAAGCACGGATGCCACGAGCAGGGCGACCACGACAGCCACGAGCCAGAATCCTTCCGTGACCTGCCTCCGCAGGTCGATCGCCATCGTCGCTGCCAGTCTGCGAGTCATGTCAGCCTCGCACCGGTCAGGCGTGTAAAGACATCCGCCAGATCGGCCTCCTGGGAGTGGACCGAGCGCAAAGAAGTGTGCCGGAGTGCCTTGTGGAAGCCGGGGTTGTCCGCTAGGCCCGCCATGGGGAAGGTCGCTTCCCCGCCGGCCCATGAAACCTTCACGGTGTCAGCCCCGTGCTGGCGGCGCAGTTGCTCGGGGGCGCCGATCCGAGCGATGCGGCCTTCGATGATGAACGCCACCCTGTCGCAGATGCGTTCGGCCAGGGACATGTCATGGGTGGTGATGATCACCGTGTGCCCGGTTGCGCGCTCGTCGCCGATCAGATCCATCATGCGCCGCACGCCCACCGGGTCGAGCCCGGATGTGGGTTCGTCCAGGAAGATGAGCTCCGGCCGGTGGAGCAGAGCGCGGGCAACGTTGAGGCGTACTCCCATGCCCTTGCTCATCTTGGAGGCGGCTAGCCGGGCATCGTCGGCGAGCCCCACCCGTTCCAGGAGTTCGATGGGGTCAGCGGTTGGCCCGCGGTAGAGATGCGCGAAGTACGCCAGATTCTCGGCCAGCGTCAGCCCACCGAACGAGATGGGGGTCTCGAAGCCGACTCCCACCCGTTCGTAGTATTCACGGCCCCAGGCCGAGATCTCTCTGCCGAGTGCCATGGCGCTCCCGGTATACCCGCTGAGTAGTCCGGTGAGCAGGCATTGGGTGGTGGATTTACCCGCGCCGCTCGGGCCCAGGAAACCGAAGACCTCGCCGTGCGATACGTCGAAAGTCATGTCGTGGAGCGTGGGGGTGAGGTTGCCCGGGTAGGTGAATCCCAGACCCGATACGGCGATGGCGGTGGTCATCGGTCGTTCCTGGCGGTGAGGAAACGACCGGTCATGCCCAGCACCGTAGAAACGGTTCGCTGTGCTTGCGCCCGGATCTCCTCAGCAGGCAGGCCCGGTTCGGTGAGGTTGGGGAGTCGGGCGATCCGATCTACCGCCGCGGCACGGAAATCTCGCTGGGCGAATTCGGTTTCCAGGACGGTCGCGAGCCGGTCCCTCTCGGCCGGCGGAAGGTTCTGGAACGTCAGGGTGGCCACGACGGCTCCTACAGGACTGGACAGTTATATGACTGGTGAGTCACAATCTAGCAAGGCAGCCCAGCCCGATCAAGGCGGATGATGCGCGTAGCTGGGGTCGCCGGCCCGGTGATTGAGGGGACACGAGTCATGCGGGCATATGGTCACGCTTCGCGCGCCATGGCCATTCCCCACGCACGGGCGGACTCGGTCTGGTTATCTTTGAGTGCCGGCGCCTTGCCGCTCACGACGAACCTGTGCTGCTCCACACGCACACGCTTCCTACCCGCCACAGCCTTCTTCAGGGCGCGTGCCGCAGATCCGACCCACAGGCCGTCAACCACAGTTTCGAAGACCGCCACCTTCAGGACCGAGGTGAGATCCGCCCTGGACAGCCACTCCTTGATACCCGTAGGGGGTACTTCCGTAGCTCCTCTTGCAACCGCCTGCTCCCTTGAACGGGGAGACGGCAGTCCGCCATTGTGCGTGGGCGCTCCCAGCAGCAACAAGTCGCTCGTGACGGTCTCAGGGGCCTCGAAGGCGGGCACTACGACAGACTCGGCGTCAGCGCTCCGGAGACCCTCGGCGATGGTCTCTAGCCGCCCCAAGACAGGAATCGGGCATCGAAGAGCAGCCGAGCACGGCTGTGACCGGGGAATCAGCGTTGTGCGGCCTCGACGGCGTCCGCCCAGGTGGGTAGGTCGGCGCGATGACGCTCTATCTGGCAACCCGATCCGTTCGTTCGCTCGGCGATTCCCTCCTCCGCCCACAGGGCACGGGCCATGCCGCGCAGCCGGGGCGGTAACTCACCGGATGCGTTCACGACGCGCCACCAGGGCAGGTCTTCTCCGTGATCGCGCATGAAGGCTCCCACCTGGCGCGGCCCCGTCCCGACCAGGGCGGCGACGTCGCCGTAGCTCACCACCGACCCGGCGGGAACCAGCGAGACCGCCAGCCGGATCCGTGCGGCCAGCTCGTCCCTCACGGGCCGGCTCCACCGCGGTCGCCGGAGCCGGTCTCTCGCGCCCGGGCAGATCGCCCACGATCCTCGCCCATGGCCCGGGGGCGATCTTGGCTGGGCGACGAGAGCGCACCTAGCCGATCGGCATCATGACCTTGGGCGTCCGGACCCCGCCGCTGCGCACGCCGGCCGGCGAGACAGCCCGCGGCCGGCCCGCCGCCGGGCGGGTTTAGCGCCCTCGGCAAGAAGACTCTCAGGTGAGATCGATGCATAGCCCATGTCTCGTCCCGGCGTTCCGTGGAGTGGAATGGGCCCGATCCAGGCTGCTGGATTGTGTCGTCCCCATTCGGCGCTGACCTAGCTGGGTGCGCTGTAACCGGCCGCCTGGTGAAACCATTCCGCAATGGTATCCCGATGCGATCCAGGCCGGTGCTTTCCGGCTCGGAGCATGCCGCCAGCCGGCGCCGCCGTCCCGGCACGCGGCAGGCTATAGCGGATCGATCCAGTCCAGGAATGGGCGGGTGCGGTCGGTGACGGATTCGAAGCACCCGAGCCCCCGGTACCCGATGATGGCGCCGGATTCGCTGCGGAGTTCGCCGTGGGGGAAGAAGAAGTCGGGACGGCGAGCCGCCTCGGCCAAGGCTCGCGGCACGATGTAGCCCACTTCGGGGATCATCGGCGGTGAGGGCTGGATACGGCCATGCCGGACCCGGGTCACGGGGATCTCCTGGCCGCAAACCCGGAGAGTTGGCAGTTCCTCTGGCGTCGTTTGCCGGTCGATCCAGGCGTCCGGGGAGTCCGGCGCCCAGCTGAATGGGGTGCCGGCCTCGGGAAAGATCGTGACCGCGTGTGGGGTCAGGTTTCTTAGGGTGCGTATTCTGTCGATCTGCGGGGTGGCCCGGGCGTACACCTCGGTGATCGGGAAGCGGTTCCCGGCCGCCATGCGCAGCACCCGGATATAGCTTTTGGCGCCGAGCGAGAAGTCCCCGAGTTCGTAGAAGTCCATCGTCAGGGTATTGCACTGCCTGGCCGTCAGCGCGGCCAGGGCCACCGGGATTTGGACGGCGAGATGGATGTTGGCTCCGTCGCCCAGGTGCCGCAGGATCTCACCGGTCCGTCGGGCCAGCTCGGCGCCCTCGCTGTGGTGGATCATCTTATTGCCGTGGGCGTCCGGTTGAGTGACGAACTGGATCAGCAGTACCGGTGCCGGGCCGATGGATCGGGCCAGCGCGGTGAGCGGCTCCCGCAGGTAGTTTTCCGTGGTCAGCAGCACGACCACGTTCCTGCGGCCTTCCCCTAGCGACAGGGCATCGCGCAGTGCCTTCCCGTCGGCGGCCACGTGGACGGGGTCGCTCGCCTCCCTCTCGGGAGCAAGGACTAGGCACTGGATGGTGGTCTTCGGATCCGTCGGCTTGTCGGTGGAGCACCAATCGTTGCCGGCCACGTCGTGCCAGGTGAAGGTCTCGATCCCATCCCGTGACTTGGGGAGGGCCGTGCCCAGGGTCCATGCGAGGCTCGGGTGGCAGCCTCCCCGGAAACGGATGCGCTGGACGCCGTGGCCGTGGATCTCGTCGATGAGCTGCGGGAGCGTCTGCTTCAGGCAGTGCAGGTCTAGTTCCTCGGGGATCTGGGTTGTGGCGTCCTGCCGAAGACGGATGTGGAGGTGGGAGTCGTCGGGGGTGCGGGAACTGACAGCCAGATGGCTGGGGGTAGGCCGCGTCTGCAGGCCGACTTCCAGAGTCTTGTCGCGCGGCCAGTTTCTCAGCCGGGCCCTGAGGAGGTCTCGCAGCATGATGCCGAGTTCGTTCACGGCCTTCTCTTCCGGGCCGGTCTTGTGCAGCAGGGCCCGTTGCAGGTGAGCGCTGAGCGTGTTCGCGCGTGGGCATTTTGCCTTGAGCCGGTCGGCCGGGGCGTTGATATCCGGCTGGTCGGTGCCGGGTTTGCGGATCGTGTTGACGATGTGGAGGAACCGGAAGTCGCCGGTGTCTTTCTCTGTGACGTCCAGGATGAGTGGCAATTCCTCCTGGGGGACGAAGTCGCTTTCTTCGATGCCGTCGCTGATCAGCAGCACCGCGCCGCTCAGACCGTCGGCGAAGGCCTCCCGGATGGAACGCTGCACGGCCCCGGCCTCCAGGTCGCGCACATCGCGCCAGGGGACGATGCCTCCGCTGCGCAGATAGGTCTCGACGAACTCGGCCGTCTGGGCGCCGCTTTTCTGGTGGTAGGAGATGAACACGGCGCCGTCGGGTCGTGCCGCGGGCACCCGGGGGTCGTTCGCCGCCATCGGGGATTCCTCTCAAGATCGATTCGCGGGTTTCGTGTCGCCCCGCCGTTTCCCGGCTGGGGAATGCGCGATGGCGGCATCGTAATCGCAATCGCGTAAAATCCCGGCGCCGGCGTGCCGGGATTCCGAGTATCGGTGCGATGCGGTCGGTGGTGGCGCGACCGGTCGATGCTCTTGGTGGCTGAACCGGGCACGCTCCCCGGTCGCGGGCCGTGGAGTTTTCCACAGTTTTGACCGTTGCGGGGTTGACAGGGGGGTTCGGTATGAAACAATAAGTGGCACCGGGCCGCTATCCCCCTTTGCGGGCCACACCCCCCTTGGAGGTTTCAATGCCGACACACCGACCAATACCGATACCCCGATTAG
>CALHWB010000010.1 GCA_938036835.1 uncultured Propionibacterium sp. | reverse complement strand
GCCCGGCCCCGATGGGGCCGGGCCAGCCGGCGATTCAGGGTCTTGTTGCATGCTGTTTCCACGCCAAATCGCCAGGAGTTGATTTGGGTTTGGGCTCGGGTTAGCCTACCAACCTCAGCGCACACGCTGATAGGGTGAATCCTTGGAGGCCTCTTGGGCACTCAAGGATTCTTCGGGGGATATCGTTTCGGGGGAGATTGTATGGTAAGACTTCGGGGGAAAAGCCGTCCCCACGCGTCGGCGGGCCGGTCACGTATCGCACGGGTAGGCGCCTGCACGATCGCGCTTCTTGGCTTGGTCGCAAGCGTCGGCTCGGGCCCGACGGCCACGGCGACCGCCGAGGACACGGGCAATGCCGGTGCAACCGTATCGACCGCTGGGCCCGGCACGGCGACGCCTGAGGAGCAGCACGCATCGCCCCAGACGGTCGACCAGGACCGCAGCACCCCGCAGGCCAGTTCCCAGAGCACGGCCGATGACGCCGGGCCGGCCGCGGAATCCAGCCAGGCCGGCGCGGCCGACGGCGATGCCGGGGCCGCGGTCTTCGCCCAGGAGGCGCCCCGGAAAACCAGGGCAGGTACCCTGCCCGCGGTGTTCGCCACCGGCGGGTCGGGCCGGTTCAAGGAATCCATCCAATGGCTCCAGTGGGGGGACTACGCCGATTTCGCCGGCGTAGCGAGACCGAACGTCCCGGTCCTCGATTATGGCGAGGAGAAAACCTTCACCAACTTCCGCAATATGGGCGAAGCCGGACGCCTGATCACCACCTGTACCCTGTCCGGTCTTGAGCATCTCGGTCACGCACCCGATGTCACCGAGGGCCAAGCCAAGGCTCCGCTCGTGGCGACCATTCCCGGCGCGTGGGCGGGCGATGCCCTCGACAACCTGTACAACATCGGGGGCCCCGCCAGCTGGAGCGACGGCGGGGCGGAATGGCACGACCCGCTGGCATACCCTCGCGACTACACCAACCACAACCAGATGGTCATCGGCCTGGCCAACGGATATGCCTATAACGGCGGCAACACATGGGACGGCAAGCCCTGGGGCACCCCCGGTGCGGATACCACGCCCACCGGCTATGCGGCCCGGGTGAGATTCGGGCTCAGTTGCTCTGCCCGGCTTGAGGCGCCCGAC
Organism: uncultured Propionibacterium sp.; assembly: GCA_938036835.1. Lineage (GTDB taxonomy): Bacteria > Actinomycetota > Actinomycetes > Propionibacteriales > Propionibacteriaceae > Brooklawnia. The sequence goes on along the minus strand of CALHWB010000010.1, from coordinate 13,255 downwards.
GGTTCGGCTCGGGCGGTACCGTTGAGCGGCCTGGTCTTCGCCGATGCGGAGGCCTCCAGCACCCGGAGCGCCACCGACGAGTACCAGAACGAATGGGTGCAGGCCACCGTCCAGCCCGGCGTGACCTGGCGAGTGCTCGACACCCTGAGAAGCGCCGACTGCCGGGACACGAGAGGCGGAACCGGGCGGCAGATCACCACCGACGGGGTGCTCTCCGATGGCGGCCGCACCCTGCAACTGCGGCCCACCGGCATGGAGTGCGTGTATCAAAACTACGGGAGCTATTCCAAACCCAATGGCCTGGGCGGGCCCGACGCGGTCATGTTCATGGAGGGGGCCACCAGCGCCACGATCACGTTGCAGGGATCGGGATACAGCGCGGTCGCCCTTGGGCTCATCATCGCCACCGATTTCGGGGACGCCCCCGAGTCCTACGGCAAGGCCTCGTCCCTGTTCCAGCCTAGTTGGCAGGGCGGCACCGTAGGTTCGACGCGGGATCTGTTCGCGGTCAGCCCGCAGGCCGAGTTCGGGCAGTCCAATACCCGGCTCGGCGACTACATCGACGCCGAGGGCTATCAGCTGCACAGCGCCGACGCGCAGGGGGACGACGATGGTGGGACCCCGGACGACGAGGATGGCGTCGCGCTGCCGGCGGATGGCATCCGCACCCAGCCCGGCGCGACATGGACGCAGCAGGCCAGGTGCACCGGTCCCGGACGGGTCGCGGGCTGGATCGACTGGAACCACAATGGCATCTTCGATCCCGGCGAGAAGAGCGATGAGGTGGCCTGTACCACCGACAGCGTGCAACTGACCTGGACGGTCCCCGGCGATGTGGTGCGCAGCGTGGACGGCGAGGCCGGAAGCCAGCCCGACACGTTCATGCGTGTCCGCATCACCGACGACCCGGGTGCCCTGGCGCCGACCGGCAACACGGCGACCGGCGAGGTCGAGGACTACAAGGTGGCGGTGCGGGTACCCACCCTCGAACTCGTCAAGCGAGTGGATGGTACGTACGCCAGCGCCGAGGTGCCCGCGCTCGATGCCGACCGGTGGTCGCTGACGGGCCAGCAGGGCTCGCAGACCGACGGGCACCATCTGGTGACCGGCCAGGGCAGCGCCGGACGCAACGTGGTCGTGGCGGGGGTCTTCGCGCTGTCGGAGACCTCGGCAGATCCGAGCGCGGCCGGCTACACGGCCTCCGCATGGTCATGCCGGCAGACCGAGGGCACCGCGGCCGGCGGCCAGGCATACTCCTCGACCGTCTCGGGGTCACGGGTCTCGGTCAACAACCAGGACCGGGTGACATGCGAGATCACCAACTCGGCGAAACCGGGTTCACTGGTGTGGCGGAAACTGGATGAAGACGCCAGAACCCAGGTGGCCGGCTCGCAGTGGCTGCTCACCGGGCCGGGCGTGCCCGGTGGAACCCTGGTCGCCGACTGCACGCAGGCTCCCTGCCCGGCCGGTGACTATGCCGACCAGGATCCCGCCGCGGGCGCCTTCGAATTGACGGGGCTGGTGTGGGGCACCTACTCCATCCGGGAGGCCCAGGCGCCCACCGGGTACGCGGCGGCCGGCAAGGTGTTCACGTTCCCACAGCTCACCGGTGCCGCCCTGAGCGCCCGGCTGGCGGACAGCTCCGATCCCGATGGCACCGTCAGCGATTCCGGCATCGTCAACAAGCGGCTGACCGGTTCGGTGGCCTGGCAGAAGCATGATATGCACTCCAATGCATTGTCCGGCTCGCAGTGGCTGCTCACCGGGCCCGATGTGCCCGCCGGAACCACGGTCGCCGACTGCGTGGCCGATACCGCCGGCCAGTGCGCCGGAGGTGCGTTCGCCGACACCGATCCGCGGGCAGGATCGTTCAAGGTGACGGGTCTGTCGTGGAGCGACAAGCCCTATTCGCTGCGGGAGAGCGTCGCTCCCGCGGGGTACCGGCTCGATGCGACGACCCACGAGTTCCGGATCACCGCCGACGCATTGGACTATGTCTTCGATACCGCCTTCACCAATAGACCGCGGGAAGGATTGACGGTGCCGTTGACGGGGGGAATGGGCACGGACATCGTGCTGCTCGCGGGAGGCATGCTGATGGCGACAGCGCTGGCCAGCGGCGTGGCCATCCGGAAACGCCGTGCGCGGCGACCCTGATGCCCCACCTGTGCGGGCCCCTTCGGGTCCGCACACCCGAACCGCCGGCGATCGCACGCGCCGGTAGCGAACCGGAAACCGAATCGCAGCCAGCGATATCGATTCCAGAAAAGAATCCAGAGAAAGAAGAGGACCGACTCTGATGAATGCAAGCACCCGTTCCTACGGCAGACGCCTGAGCGTCACCGCAGGAATCGTGACACTGGGTCTGCTGGGCCTGGTCGGGGGGGCCACGGTGGCCAATGCTGACGATGAGCCGCCCTATGGCAACATCGATCAGCAGGCCAAGGGTTCGATCATCGTGCACAAGCACCTGAACGGCGATGGTACCAATGGCAAACCCGACGGTAGCGGGAATGAGGGAGCGCAGACCGTTGACGGCGTGACCTTCGCCGCCTACCCGATCACCAGCCTCGACCTGGCAAAGCCGGCCGACTGGGAAACCTTGTCGAGGCTGTCGGTGCCAGACGACGCCTGCGCCGACCCGGCAAACCCGACGCTGACCGGGCAGACCCTCGGTGGGTCCGCCGGCGAGGCCACGACCGCCGGTGGCGGTATCGCCACCATCGCCAACCTGCCGGTCAAGGCGTACCTGGTCTGCGAGACGGCGGCGCCCGCCAACATCGTCCAGAAGGCGAAGCCCTTCGTCGTGACGATTCCCTATCCCAACACCGCCCCCGGCGAGGCGGGTAACTGGCTCTATGCCGTAAACGTTTACCCGAAGAACGAAGAGGTCTCGATCGACAAGTCGATCGACCCGCAAGCCCAGCATGGCTACGGTCTGGGATCCGTGGTCACCTTCCCGGTGACAACCACCGTGCCTACCCTGGACGCCACATCCTATTTCAAGTACTACCAGATCAAGGATGTCATGGACGCCCGCTTCACCAATGTGGGCGTCACCGAGGTCACCCTCGGCGGCAACCAACTGACCTCAGGCGTCGAGTACAACGTCAACGTCACGGGGAATACCGTCGCGGTGAACTTCACCAGGGCGGGCCTGACCGCTCTCAAGAATGCCCCGGGCTCGGTGGTCAAGGTCACCTTCCAGGGCACCGTATCGGCCATCGGCGATGGCAATATCCGGAACAAGGCTCAACTCATCACCGATACCGAGTATGCCGTGACCCCGCCGCCGGACGAACCGGAAACCCCGCCGGTCCCGCCGAACCCGCCGGAAACCCCGGAGGTCGTCACCCACTGGGGCGATGTCAAGGTGCTGAAGGTGGACGCGAACAAGACCGACAAGGGCTTGCAGGGTGCGACCTTCGAGGTGTACGAGGCCCAGGATCCCTATGCCGCGGACTGCTCTTCCGCTCAGCGGACCGGTGCCGCCATCCAGGTCGGCGGCCAGACGACCTTCACTTCGGATTCGAATGGTGTGGTGTCGATCGCCGGCCTGTTCGTCTCCGACTCGAAGAACGCTCCGATCGACGCAACCCAGCGGTGCTATGTGCTGGTCGAGACCGGCGCGCCGGCTGGTTTCGTCCTGCCGGCCAATGTCGAGACTCCGCTGACCGTCAAGACCGGTACGACCGACATCTCGGTTGCCTATGACGCGAGGATCACCAACAGCAAGCAGCGGGTGCCCGGTCTGCCGTTGACCGGTGCCGCCGGCCAGGTGCTGATGGTCGTTTGCGGCAGCGCCCTGCTGCTGATCGCCGGAGGAACCGCGCTGGCCGCCCGCTCGCGCAGGCGCAGCGTCGCGGTGCAGTGAGTCGACTGCCTCCGGGGTCGGCGTGAACCCGGAGGCCGATCCGCGACGGGGTGGCGGGAAGGCCGGGTGCCTTCCCGCCACCCCATGGTGAGGGGGAAAGATTGAGCCGGCAGAATACCCAACGGCGTGGCCGGCACCCGGGTGCCTGGCGCTTTTCGTGGGCCGCGTTCCTTCCGGCCGTCATCGGGCTCGTCGGTATGGTCGTGCTCGCCTACCCGGCCATCGCGAGTTGGATCGCGCAGTACAACCAATCGCAGGTCATCACCGACTATGAAGGCAGCCTGGAGGAGGCCGACCCGCCGCCGGCCGAGCAACTGGCCCAGGCGCATGCCTACAACGATGCCCTCAACGCCGGTGCCGTCTTGCAGGCCGACACCAACCTTCCGACCGGTGCCGGGACGGTCGCCGACGAATCCCTAGACTACAACGCCATCCTGCAAGCCAACGCGGATGGCCTGATGGCCCGGCTGAAGATACCGGCCATCGACCTCGACCTGCCCATCTATCACGGCACCTCGGAGGAAACCCTCCTCAAGGGAGTCGGGCATCTCGAGGGCACGTCCCTACCGGTGGGCGGGCAGGACACCCATACCGTGCTCACCGCGCATCGCGGGCTGGCCCGCGCCGAACTGTTCACTCACCTCGATCGGCTGAAGACGGGCGACACCTTCACCGTGGAGGTTTTCGGCGAGGTCCTCACCTATCAGATCATCAAGACGCAGGTGGTGCTGCCAGCCGAGACCGAATCGCTGCTCGTTTGGCAGGGCCGCGATCTGCTCACCCTGGTCACCTGCACCCCGCTGGGCATCAACAGCCATCGCATCCTCGTGACCGGCCAGCGTATCGTGCCCACTCCCACGCGCGACCTGGCTTCGGCAGGCCGGCCCCCCGAGGTGCCGAGGTTTCCGTGGTGGGCGGTCGGCCTGGCGGCGGGCTTCACCGTGGTCGGCCTCTACATCTGGCGCTCCGGCTACCCGCTGGGGCGGCGTCCGCGCGGTGGGCATCGCCCGGCACCGGAACCGTTCCGCGAGAGCGGGCAGTGACCGGTGCGATGCTGCCGGTAGCCGATTGACCCGGCTGGATCCGCGGCCAGGAATGCCTTGGGCGCCACGAGTCGCGGCGGCCGGCAGCCGTCCCGTCGGCGGGGGTGGCCGCGGTGCCGGGCGATGCCCCTGCGCGGCCCTCGGGCAGCCGCGGATGCCGTCTTGCGATCCGGGTGGCTATACTCCCGGGCGTGGAGGGAATCCGGTGCGAATCCGGAACTATCCCGTAACTGTGATGCGCAAGCTCAGTCAGATACCTCTCAAAGTGAATAGGTGGATGGTGCGGTCACGAGGATGATCGCGATCCAAACGCATGCGTCCGCCTAGATCCGGCCGGCCCGGGTGGCGGGCCGCGGATCCGGCGGCCGGCCCTGGATGTCGCGCTCGCCTCTGGTCTGTTGCCGGACTCCTGGTCGATATCCGGAACCTCTGGTTAGGAGACGCAGTGAAGCGTTTGATCCACTACTTCGCCGCGCTATTGGCGATGCTACTTGCCCTGGCGGGCTGCTCGGGCGGTGGCACCGGCGCACCGTCGGCCCCAGCCGAAGAGCTCTACAACAAGCAGGTCGTGTTGGCCGCACCCCGCGATCTGAGCCCCGGCGAGAAGGACGGCTACTATTCCAGCCTGATCCTGCAGGTTTGGGAACCGCTGGTGAACCTGGGCGAGGACGGCGCGCCGGCGCCCGCCCTGGCCACCGACTGGCAGATGTCCGACGACGGTAAGGAGTGGACGATCTCGCTGCGCGAGCAGGTCACCTTCCACGATGGGGAACCCTTCAACGCCGATGCGGTGATCGCTAACATCGACCGGGTCGTACAGCACAGCCCCAAAAAGTCGCCGTTCTACACCCTGGACGCCGCCAAAACCTACCCGGGCCTGGAACGCGTCGAGAAAGTAGCCGACCACACCGTCAAACTCGTCTTCAACGTCCCCTCGCCATCGGCCATTCAACGGTTGACTAACTTCGGCAGCCCGATGGTAAGCCCGAAATGCCTGGACGAAAACGGCGACTTCGGCACCGTGGTGCAAGGCACCGGCCCCTTCCGGATCGTGGAACACCAAGCCGACCAGTACACCGTCCTGGAGGCCAACGAGAACTACTGGGGCGACAAGGCGAAGGTGCACAGCGTCAAGGTGCTCTCCATGCCCAACGCCGACACCCGGGCGGCTGCGCTGCGTTCCGGCGAGATCCAAGGCGTCCTGGATATCGGGGCGATCTGGCCATCCCAGGCCGCCGAACTGGCCCAGTCGGACGAGTTCGTGATCTCGTCGCGGCCCTCCACCATCACCCACTTCATGCAGGTCAACCAATCTCGCGAATACCTCAACGATCCGCGGCTGGTAAAGGCCATGTCCTGGGCCATCGACCGGCGGCTCATCGTCGACGAGTTCTACCGGGGCTACGCCCTGGCCTCGGCAAACCCGCTGAATGCCTCGGAGCTGGGCTTCGTCGCCGATAACCCCGTCCACGACCCGGAGCAGGCCAAGAAGCTGGCCGCCGAGGTGCTGGGCGACCGGCGGCTGCCGCTGGAATTGCTGGTGCCCCAGTACGGCATCGACCGCTACCCCTACAAGGAGCAGGCCGAATACGTGCAGTCGGTGCTCAAGGAGATCGGCATCGATGTGACCATCACCATCCTTGAGGGCAGCGAACAGCAGAAACGGCGGGCCGATGGCAACTTCGACCTGTCCTTCCACACCCAGGGCATGCCAGACGGCGACCCGGTGACGATGCTGAAGGTCTTCATGGGCCCGAACAACGGTGGACGCTACAACAATCCCGAGGCCACCGCCCTGCTCAACCAGGCCGCCACCGAACTCGACTCCGGACGGCGGATGGAGCTCTACAAGCAGTTGCAAGAGCTGGCCCTGGAGACCCTGCCCACCCTGGCGCTCTACCACGACCACTACCTGGTGGTGCACCATCGGGATCTGGCCGGCTACGACGCCACCGCCTACGGAGTCACCCTGTCCCAGATGCACTGGGCTGGTTGACCGGCATGGTGCGGGTATTGCTGCGGCACCTGATCCAGGGGGTGCTCACCTTCTTCGGCATCACGGTGCTCAGCTTCCTCCTGGGGCAGCTGGCCCCGGGAGATCCCGCCTATGCGATCCTCGCCTCGGACGGGGTCAGCGTGCCAACCCAGGAGCAACTCGACCAGGTTCGCCAGGCCCTGGGCCTGGACCGTTCCCTGATCGAGCAGTATGCCCGCTGGCTTGGGCAATTGCTGCAAGGCAATATCGGGGTCTCGTTCATGTCCAACCGATCGATCGCCCACGAGCTGATGCTTCGGGCGCCGGTCACCGCCCAGCTGTCGCTGCTTGCGATCGCCATCATGGTGATCACCTCGATACCGCTGGGGCTGCTGCTGGCCATGCACGCCAACAGCCTGATCGACCGCATCTTCCTGGGGCTGACCAGCATCTTCTCGGCGCTGCCGGGATTCCTGGTGGCATTGGTGCTGGTGCTGGTCTTCGCCGAGACGCTGCGGGTGCTGCCCACCAGCGGCTACCGGGGCCCCGGTTCGTTGATCCTGCCCGCCCTGGCCATCTCGATGAGCTCCACCACCCAGATCACCCGGGTGCTGCGCGCCGATCTGCTGACCACCTTCGGCGCGGAGTATTTCGAGATGGCCCGGGCGAAAGGATTCTCCTTCCGGTTCGCCGCGGCCAAACACGCCCTGCCGAATGCGCTGGCCAGCGTCCTGAGCCTGTGGGGCAACTATTTCGTTGGCATCCTGGGCGGATCCACGGTGGCCGAGTCGATCTTCGCGCTGCCCGGGCTGGGGCAGTGGATCCTGAAATCGATCAACGCGCACGACTACCCGGCCGTGCAGGCCTACGTGGTGGCGATGGGATTGTGCTGTCTGGCGGTCTTCCTGCTCGTGGACACCGTGCAACTGCTCATCCAGCCCCGATTGCGCCAGGCGATATGAAGACCAGGCGGGCGATCTGGGCGGTCTCGGCGCTGCTGGCAGCGGTGGTGCTGATCAGCCTGCTGGCGCCGCTGCTGGCCCCGGGCGATCCCATCGCCACCGACATGAGCAGCCGCAACCAGGCACCCAGCCTCGCCCACTGGCTGGGCACCGACAGCCTGGGACGCGACGTCGCCTCCCGCGTGCTGTATGGGGGACGCGGGGCATTGCTGATCAGCAGCGCCGCAACCATCGCCGGCATGCTCATCGGCATCTTCTTCGGCTCGCTGGCCGGCTGGTTCGGCAAGGCGATGGACGCGGCCGTGCAGACCCTGCTGAGCATCTTCCAGGGCCTACCCGGGCTGAGCATCTCGATAGCGGTGGTCGGGGTGCTGGGCGCCAGCAACCTTTCCATCTTCCTGGCCATGGTGCTGACCGGCTGGTCCGGGGTGGCCCGGGTAGTCAGGTCGCAGCTGCGGGCGCTGCGTGCCGAGCAGTTCGTGACCGCCGCCAAGGTCTATCTGCCGGGCAGCGGCTATCTGATCGTCCACCATCTGCTGCCGCTGGCCATGCCCACCCTGATCGTATTGGCCATGCACCGGATGGGGCGGATGGTCCTGACGATAGCGGCCCTGAGCTTCATCGGGGTGGGATTGCAACCCCCCACCCCCGACTGGGGGGTGATGATCCAGGACGCCCGGCAGTATTTCGGCCAGCAACCGTGGGCCCTGCTGGCACCGGCCGCGATGCTGTTCGCCGCCGCCTTCTCGATTGCCCGGCTGGGCGAGCTGCTGCGAGACCACTGGGATATCCACCGCAATGACACCCTGGCGGTGGGCTGATGGCCGCGATCGTCGAACTGCGCGAGGTCAGCGTCCGGTTCCGGACCGCGCATGGCTGGGGATATGCCGTCACCGCGGTGACCGCCGATATCGCGGCCGGCCAGGTGACCGCCATTATCGGCGAAAGCGGCTCCGGCAAATCGGTACTCGGCGCGGCAATCATGGGCCTGCTGCCCTACAACGCCGAATTGCGGGGCAGCATCCGGTTTGCCGGACGCGAACTGGTGGGGATGGCCGACCGGGACTGGGACCTGCTGCGGGGCAGCGAACTCGGCTGGGTTGCCCAGAATCCGCTATCGGCACTGAACCCGGCCTACCGCATCGATGAACTGCTGGCCGAAACGGCCATCCGGCGCCGCCGCATCCGCCGCCGGCAGAAGGCCGGGTTCGCCAACCGCCTGCTAAACCGGGTCGCGCTGCCCAATGGCGTGGCCCGGAGATACTCCTTCGAGCTGTCCGGCGGTATGGCCCAGCGCGCCCTGATCGCTACCGGCCTGGGATTGGAGCCGGGTTTCTTGATCCTGGACGAACCGACCAAGGGCCTGGACCCCGGGAACGTCCGGCGAGTACGTTCGGTGATCGCCGGATTGGCCGCCGCCGGGCGTAGCCTGCTGGTGATCACCCACGACGTGACCCTGGCCGAACAGGTCGCCGACGAGGTGTGGGTCTTCTACGGCTCCCGGCTGGTCGAGCAGGCCCCGGCGCGCCGATTCTTCGCCGGCCCGGGCCACCCCTATTCCCGGGGCCTGATAGCCGCGCTACCCAGCCGGGGAATGCACCCGATTCCCGGCGAATCGCCCAGCTTCTACACCGTGCCGCACGGCTGCCCCTTCGCCGAACGCTGCCAGCTGGCGCGTCCCGGATGCCGCGAGCTGACGGCGATGCAGGAAACCGAAACCGGAAGCAGGATGCTGTGCCTGGCCCACTGATCGAGTTCGAGCAGGTGGCCAAGAGCTATCGCACGGCTCTCGGCAGGCCCCGGATCCGGGTTTTCACCGATGTCAGCCTGCAATTGGGCCGACACGAGATCGTCGGGCTGACCGGGCCAAGCGGCTGCGGGAAATCCACCCTGCTGCGGATGTTCTTCGGATTGACCGACTGGCAGGCCGGCCGGATCCGCTATCGCGGCACCGACCTGGCCGGCCTGCGCCGCGCCGAACGCCGGCTGATCCATCGGGAGGTACAGGTGGTCTTCCAGGATCCGCGCAACGCCTTCAACCCCCGCTGGCTGCTCCGCCGTTCGCTGACCGAACCGTTGCGGCTGTTCAAACTGGCCGGGGCGAACCATGCCCAGCAGATCGCCGGACAACTCGCCTCGCTGGGCCTGGAGGACGGCCTGCTCGACCGCTACCCCCACCAGCTGAGCGGGGGACAGCTGCAACGCCTGGCGCTGGCGCGCTGCCTGGTGGTATCCCCACGGTGCCTGCTGCTGGACGAGGCCAGTTCGATGCTCGACCTGTCGGTACAGGCCCAGATGATGACCCTGATCCGTCGCCTGCACGCCGAGCAGGGCGTCAGCGTGCTGCTCATCTCACACGACCACGATCTGGTGGCGGCCATGAGCCAGCGCAGCTACCGGTTCGTGGGCGGCCGGGTAGTCGAGCAGCCCTGAGGGCGCCGCCCACCCGGGTACCGGCGAGGCGCGGGAATCACCTGCGGCAGCCGCATCCCGCCGATACCGGGCGGGCTCGCCCCCGCCGTGGCGGGACACCACGACGACCCGGCGATCGGCCGGGTGTAAACCGGGTTCAGGCCTCGCGGGCGGCGGCCTGCGCCCCCTCGGCCAGGGCGGCGGCCAGATGCGCCAACTCGGCGTCCCCGATCGCGGTGGAACAGAACCAGGCCTCGTAACCGCTCGGCGGCAGCCAAACCCCGGCCGCCAGCATGGCGTGGAAGAACCGGGCGAACCGGGCTGCGTCCTGGCGGCGCGCGGTCGCATAATCGACCACATCGGTGTCGGTGAAGAACACGCTGAACAGGTTGCCGACCCGGTTGATCCGGTAGGGCACACCAACCGCGTCCAGGGCGTCGCGGGCCAGCCCGATGACCGATTCGGCGATCCGGTCGAGGCGGCGGTAGGCGTCGGCATCGAGCAGCCGCAAGGTCGCCAGCCCGGCGGCCGCGGCGGCGGGATTCCCGCTGAGCGTCCCGGCCTGATAGACCGGCCCGGCCGGCGCCAACCGGTCCAGCAGGCCGCCCGGCCCGCCCACCGCGGCCAGCGGCAGCCCACCGCCGATCACCTTGCCGAAGGCGAACAGATCCGGCGCCCAACCCTCCGGCTCACCCGACAGCCCCCAGCCGCCCGCGGCCGACAACCGGAACCCGGTCAACACCTCGTCCATGACGAACAATGCGCCGGCCGCGGCGCACAACTCGCGCAACCCCCGATTGAAACCCTCCGGAGGCACCACGACGCCCATGTTCGCCGGCACCGCCTCGGTCAGCACCGCGGCGATCTGATCGCCATGGGCGGCAAAGACCTCGGCCACCAGATCGAGCCGGCCGTAGGGCAATACCACGGTGTCCGCGGCGGCGGCAGCCGTGACCCCCGGCGAATCGGGCAGCCCCAGCGTGGCCACACCGGATCCGGCCGCCACCAGCAGGGCATCGGAATGCCCGTGATAGCAGCCGGCGAACTTGACGATCTTCGACCGGCCGGTGGCCGCCCGGGCCAGCCGGACCGCGGTCAGCAGCGCCTCGGTGCCGCTGGAGGTGAACCGCACCCGCTCCACCGGGGCGACGCGGGCGACCACCTGCTCGGCCAGCAGCAACTCGGGGATGCTAGGGGCGCCGAATGAGGTCGAATCCTGCACCGCCCGCTGCGTCGCGGCGAGCACCCCGGGATGGGCATGCCCCAGGATCATCGGCCCCCAGCTACCCACCAGATCCAGGTACCGGCGGCCCTCGGCATCGGTCAGCCAGGCCCCCTGAGCGCTGGCGGCAAACCTGGGCGTCCCACCGACCGCGCCGAAGGCCCGCACCGGGGAGGACACCCCGCCGGGCATCACCCGGCGCGCGCGCGCGAACAGCTCCTCGTTGCTCAAGGGGACATCGGCGGCATCCTGGGCCAGCAGCCGGGCTACCGCCTGGCGGGACATCGGTCTTGTCGCGTTCTCGTGGGTCATCGGGTCGCCTCCTGCAACCAGCCTGCCACCTCGGCCGCCCAATAGGTGACGACGATCCGGGCCCCGGCCCGGCGAACGCCGGTCAGCGCCTCCAAGATCGCGGCCCGGCGATCGCACAGGCCGGCCGCGGCCGCCAGCTCGATCATCGCGAACTCACCCGACACCAGATAGGCCGCCACCGGCACCTCGGCCCGGGCAGCCACCCGGGCGACCACATCCAGATAGGTCAGCGCCGGCTTGACCAGCACCACATCGGCCCCCTCGGCGATGTCCAGCCGCACCTCGCGCAGCGCCTCCCGGCCATTGGCGGGATCCTGCTGGTAGCTGCGCCGATCCCCCCGCAGCGAGGATTCGACCGCGTCCCGGAACGGGCCGTAGCAGACCGAGGCATACTTCGCGGCATAGGCCAGCACCATGGTGTCCTGGTGGCCGGCCGCGTCCAGGGCACGCCGGACCGCGCCGACCTGGCCGTCCATCATGCCCGAGGTGCCCACCATGGTGGCGCCGGCCGCGGCGAGCACCACGGCCATCTGCTCATAGCGGGTCAAGGTGGCGTCGTTGTCCACCCGGCCGTCGTCGGCCAGAACACCACAGTGGCCGTGATCGGTGAACTCGTCCAGGCAGAGATCGGCGATGACCGGCAGTTGCGGCACGGCCTGGGCGAGCACCCGGATACCGCGGGCGAGGATGCCCTCCGGGTCGGTGGCGCCGGAACCGATCGCGTCCTTGCGCCGGGGAATGCCGAACAGCATGACGGCGCCGATTCCGGTCGCCGCCGCGGCGCGGGCGGCTTCGCCCAGAGAATCCAGGGTGTGCTGGACGACTCCCGGCAGCGAAGGCACCGGGCGTGGCTCGGCCCGGCCCTCCACCACGAACAGCGGCAGCACCAGCTCCGCCGGATGCAGGCGGGTCTCGGCCAACAGCCTGCGCACTCCGGCGCTCTGCCTGGCCCGCCGTGGTCGTTGCACGATCCCTCGATCTGTCATCGGTTCTTCCTCCGCAATCGGTACCCGTTGTGCAGGGCGTTCGCCCCGGCCAGGTGAGCCGGCCTCACCCAGCCGCCCGCCAAGCCCCGATCCGCTCGGCCACCGCGCCGGCAGCCGTCTGGCCGAGTTCGATCACCCGCCAGCCCCGGCGCCGGCAACTGGCCGCGGTCACCGGGCCCACCGCGAACACCGGCAGCCCGGCGATCGGCACGCCCAGCCCGGCCAGCGCCTCCGCCGCGCTGGGCGACCGCACCAGCACCGCATCGAAGGCGCCGCGATGGATCGCCGAACCGGCGGGCGGCCGCCGGTTCGTGGTCCGGTAGACCGCCGTGCGGCGTACCCGCCAACCGGCCGTGCGCAGGCCGTCGGCGAGCAGCGGCCGGGCGCGTTCGGAACTCGGCAGCAACGCCACCGGGCGTGGCCGCCGGCCGGGGGCGAGCGCCAGCAATTCGGCCAGCAGATCGGCCGC
>CALHWB010000009.1 GCA_938036835.1 uncultured Propionibacterium sp. | reverse complement strand
GCGAATAGTCCCCGGCCAGCTCGTACTTGCGGCGAGCCTCGATATACCCCCAGAACACCTGCTCCGCCTTGGCATACACCAACGCCTCGGACGAGGTCGGGTCTGGGGTGTATTCGGAAACAGGTGTCGGCGACGGCTCCGGGGCCGGCTTGCCGGGGCCGCAACCGGCCAGCAGCATGATCAGTAGTAGAAGCGGGATGGCTGCTAATCGCGGTATCGGTATTGGTCGGGGTGTCGGCATTGAAACCTCCAAAGGGGGGTGTGGCCCGCAAGGGGGTAGCGGCCCGGTGCCACTCATTGTTCCACACCGAACCCCCCTGTCAACCCCACAACGACCGAATCTGTGGAAAACCCCACACCTTGCAACCGTCCGCGCATCGAGTGGACGTTGCCTGAACCGCAGGCACACACTTGTGCCGTGGACGTGTTCGATCGAATCGTTGCCGGTGAGATACCCGCCGAGGTCATCTTTCGTACCCCACGGGTGATCGCCTTCCTGGACGCTCATCCGCTGTTCCCCGGGCACACCCTGATCTGCCCGGTAGCGCATCATGAGACCCTCTACGATCTACCCGCGGAGCTCTACCCAGAGATTCTCGCCGCTGCCCGACGGATCGGCCTCGCCCAGCGGCAAGCCTTCGGCGCCGAGGGCACCTTCCTCGGCCAGAACAACGTGATCAGCCAATCGGTACCGCATTTCCATCTGCATGTGGTACCCCGGCGCCGCGGCGATGGCCTGCGTGGATTCTTCTGGCCACGTTCACGCCCCAGCTCCGAACAGTTGCGTATCGTTGGTGAGCAGTTGCGCGCAGCGCTGGACATTGAGGAGCAGTCATGAGCGATGTATTCAGCATCTTCATGCCCGGTCGCGCCCACTGGGAGGAAGTCAAACGGGCCGAGAAGATGCTCCTCGTGGACGCCAAACAGGGAAACGACGGCTCGCGCGGAGTTGACCTGGAGGAAGGTTTCATGGTGCTGAGGGATCGCACCGGAACCGCCACCGAGACCTCAACCGATATCGGCAACCCGCACCGCGTCCGGCTGAACAAGCCAGTCGAAGATGAGAAGAAGTCCGCGGCCGATGACATCACCCGAACTCCACCGGCCACGGACACCAGCGATTAGCCAACCCGGCAGTTCTTCAGGTTGCGCAGCACATACTGCATGATGCCGCCATGCAGGTAGTAGGCCCGCTCCCCTGGGGTATCGATGCGCACCACCGCATCGAAATCGATCGCCTCGCCATCGGCCCGAGTGGCTCGCACGCGAACCGTCCTCGGGGTGACACCGTTGTTCAGCTCGGCGATTCCGGCGATATCGAATATCTCCTCGCCAGTCAGGCCCAGAGAATCGGCGTTCTGGCCCGCGGGATACTGCAATGGCAGCACGCCCATACCGATCAGGTTGCTGCGATGGATACGCTCATAGCTCTCAGCGATCACCGCACGTACCCCGAGCAGCCGGGTGCCCTTGGCCGCCCAGTCACGCGATGAGCCCGAACCGTACTCCTTGCCACTAAGGATAACCAGCGGCACCCCGGCGGCCTGATAGCTCACCGAGGCGTCATAGACGGTGCTGACTGGGGCATTCGACCGACTGAAATCGCGAGTGAAGCCCCCCTCGGTGCCGGGTGCCAGTTGGTTGCGCAGCCGGATATTGGCGAAAGTGCCGCGGACCATCACCTCATGGTTGCCCCGCCGAGAACCATAGGAGTTGAAGTCCTTGCGTTCCACACCGTGCTCGATCAGGTACCGGCCAGCCGGCGAATCGGCCTTGATCGATCCCGCGGGGCTAATGTGGTCGGTGGTCACCGAATCGCCCAGTTTGAGTAACACCCGGGCCCCGGCGATGTCGCCCACGGGCTCGGGTTCGGCTGGCATGCCTTCGAAATAGGGTGGCCTGCGCACATAGGTGGACGTCTCATTCCACTCGAAGATGTCACCTCGCGGGGTTGACAGGCCCTGCCAGCGCTCGTCCCCGGCAAAAACATCGACATAGGAACGCTCGTACATCTCGGCATTGATTGCGCTACCTATGACCTCGTCCACCTCGGCGGCGCTTGGCCAGATATCGCGCAGATACACCGGATTGCCGGCCGTGTCCGCACCCAATGGATCGGTCATGATATCGACATCCATGGTGCCGGCAATCGCATAGGCCACCACCAACGGTGGGCTGGCCAGGTAGTTCATCTTGACATCGGGATTGATACGTCCCTCGAAATTGCGATTGCCCGACAGCACGGCGGCCACGACCAAGTCGTCGGCGTTGGCGGCCCGACTGACCTCACCGATCAGCGGGCCAGAGTTGCCAATGCAGGCGGTACAGCCGTAACCGACCACCCCGAAACCGAGCCGGTCGAGGTAGCCATCCAGACCGGCAGCCCGTAGATAGCTCGTAACGACCTGCGAGCCCGGGGCAAGCATGGTTTTCACCCAGGGTTTGCGGACCAAACCCTTCTCGACGGCCTTCTTGGCGACCAAGCCGGCCGCGACCATCACCGATGGGTTGGATGTGTTTGTGCAGGACGTGATCGCAGCCACGCCGATGACGCCATGCCCAAGCCGCACCCGGATGTCCTCAACTGTGGTGTCGAGCGCCATCGAAGGATCGGAGGCATAGCCCGTCAGGGCCTCGCTGAACGCGACCCGGGCATCGGTGAGGGTGATGCGGTCCTGGGGACGCTTGGGCCCGGCGATCGATGGCACCACGGTGGCCAGGTCGAGTTCCAGATATTCGGAAAACTCGGGAATGGCCTGCGGATCGAACCACAGTCCCTGGGCCTTGGCATAGGCCTCGACCAGGGCGAGTTGCCGGGCATCCCTGCCGGTAAGCCGCAGATAGTTGATGGTCTGGTCGTCGATCGGGAAGACCGCGACGGTAGAGCCATACTCGGGGCTCATATTGCCGATCGTCGCCCGGTTGGCCAATGGCACCTCGCTGACACCCGGCCCGTAGAATTCGACGAACTTGCCAACCACACCGTGCCCGCGCAGTAGTTCGGTGATGGTGAGCACTAGGTCGGTGGCGGTGGCACCCTCGGGGAGTTCGCCAAACAGTTTGAACCCAACCACCCGAGGGATCAGCATGCTGACTGGCTGGCCGAGCATGGCCGCCTCGGCCTCGATACCGCCGACACCCCAACCGACCACGCCCAGGCCGTTGACCATGGTGGTATGCGAATCGGTGCCTACGCAGGTGTCGGGGTAGGCGACCAACTCGCCACCTATCTCGCGGCAGTACACGACCTTAGCCAGATGCTCGATATTGACCTGATGGACGATGCCCGTACCCGGGGGCACAACTTTGAAATTGTCGAAGGCGCCCTGCCCCCAACGCAGGAATTGGTAGCGTTCCCGGTTGCGCTGGTATTCAATCTCGATGTTCTTGGCCAGCGCCTCGGGCGTTCCGAAAGCCTCGGCTATCACGGAATGATCTATCACCATCTCGGCTGGTGACAGAGGATTGATTCGTGCCGGGTCGCCACCCAGTTCAACCATCGCCTCGCGCATGGTAGCCAGATCCACCACGCACGGTACACCGGTGAAATCCTGCATGATCACCCGGGCCGGGGTGAACTGGATTTCGTGATCCGGTTCAGCGGCCGCGTCCCAGTCGCCCAGGAAGGCGATGTCCTCCTTGGTGACATTGACGCCATCCTCGGCACGCAGCAGGTTCTCCAGCAAAATCTTCAAGCTGAAGGGCAGCTTCTCCTGGCCAGGAACTGCGCCCAACCGATAGTAGGCATAACTGATGCCGTCGACCTTAAGTGCGTCTTTGGCGCCAAAACTGTCAACGCTCATGTGACTCCCCGCCTCCGAGACTTACCTTGACGTCAAGATACTACATCTCGACCTCGCCCCGGCCCCAACGATGCCTCCGCCGCCAAGCCGTCGGGACGCCGGCAGAAACACCGGCATAAAGCCGACGGTAGCCTACCCGGCACCAGCGATTCAGGGCCTTCACCCAACCTACCCGGGATCGTCATGCCTCAGCCGGATCCGAATCCGGGTTGGAGCTACGGTTGGTGGCATGGTCCAGGACAATCACAGTGCCGACGGCAAGAAGACCTTCACCGAGAGAATCGACGTGGCTGGCGAACAGCTCGTCAACACCATCAAGAGCCTTTTCGAGGACGCCTCCGCCAAACGTGTCACCATCCGTTCTCACGAGGGCAAGGAACTGCTCAGCATTCCGTTGGCCTTCGGCGTTGCCGGTGGGGCGCTTGCCTTCCTCATGGCTCCCCTACTCAGCACGGTAGCCGTGATCGGTGGGGCGATGGCCCGGCTGACCCTGGAGGTCGAGCGCGAGAAATAATCTCAAGCCGCTTTGACCGGGAGGTTCAGGCGCCTATAGATGCCTGGGCCTCCCGTTTTCCAGTCCGCAGCCTTCCGGCCCAGGGCGGTGTCATTCGGCAGGACCGATTAGCCGTGAGACTCCTTGGACCGAGCAAACCCCGGATGCACCGCCTCGCTAACCGTTCGCTCATCGGGGACGATAGGTTCTCCGGGGCCCGGATCCGCCGCACCTGACAGTCACCGCACCGACTGGACGATCGGCATGCTCCCGGCCGCGGCAAGGCCAATATGCCCCGATTCACCGGGCTGGCGAAGCTACCGCTCATGGCTCAAGACGAAATTGATCAAAGCGAGCGTGGCATTCAGCTGACCAGCCCCGGTTGGCCACAGATGGCTGCCATCGGAACTGAGCCGCTCCTCAACCGTTATTCCCCGGGCACAACCATGCCAAGTGCGAGTGAACAGCCCGCTACTGGCGGTGCTGTCGGTATGGCCCGCGCATCGACCGTTAGCCGACCAGTAGGCCATCACCTCGTCGATGTGGGGCCAACCGGTGGCCGACAAATCATCGGGACCACCGCCACGATAGGGCACCACATCATCCGGCATGGCGTGCATGGCCAGCACCGATACCGGCGCCGGCGCAGCACAACCCATGTTTACCAACGACGCCCCCATCACCACTACCCCGGAAACAATTCGCTCGCAGGCGTATCGGTAGGCCATCATGCCGCCATTGGAGAAACCGGTCAGGTAGACCGATCCGGCCATCGCGTCGGTACGCAACTGCCAGATGAGGGCATCCAAGAACGCCATATCGTCGACGTCTAGATCCCTGGCCTGCCCGCAGCATCCTTCGGCGTTCCACGACTCATTCCAGCCCTGTGGGTAGACCATGATGATGCCAGCCGCCATCGCCGGCCCGGTCAGCCCCGTGGTCGAGATCATGTCTTCGGCTGTACCATTGGCGCCGTGCATGGCGACGACCATCGGCAGCCGACCCCGATCCGGGGCCGGCTGGGGCACCTCGACGATTGCGGTCCGCACCAGACCGCCGATTTCTAGAGAGATGTAGTTGGTGCCGGGTTGCAGCTTAAGCAATCCGGCCACCCCACCCCTGGGCTGATGCGGCCCGGTGGGCAGCCCGCTGCCCCGGCTTGCGGCGTCCTCGGCTCGTGAGCGCTCGTTGCGCTGGGAAACGGTCGATTGCGGAGACTGGGGCTGTGCCGCGTTCAATCGCTGTCCACCGCCCCACAGCACCAGAGCGACCAGCAAAGTGGTAACCAATCCGGCACCAACCGCGGTGCGCATCCCTCGTCGAATTCCCGGCTTCGCCCGGCCAGTGGCCAGCAGGTCATCACCTAATCGAACAGCCACCCGGCCGAGGCCACCGCCTAGAACGCGTATCCGGTGCAGTGCACCGGCCGAGGCCGGATCCCAGTTCCGCGTCGCCCAGAACCTGCCGGTGTTTCGCCGCCACCGCCCCATCAGCCGCTCGCTGAACTGCGACCGACGGCGCCCGAGTTGCATCCGAGCCACAAATAGCTGCCCCCATTGCACCCAGCGCTTCATGATGTAGTCCAGCCGCCGTCTACCACCAGCATCTGCCCGGTGACATAGCTGGACGCCGCACTGGCCAGGAAGACCGCGGCACCGGCGATCTCCCGGGCCTCGGCGACTCGTCCCATCGGGATGCGTGCCAGGATGCGTTCGGCCCATTCGGGCTCCGCGAACTTGCTGCGGGTCAGCTCGGTAACCACCCAGCCCGGCGCAATGCCGTTGCAACGGATACCCTGACCGGACCACTCCCGGCTCAACGCTCGCATAATCCCACCCACACCAGACTTGGCAGCACCATAGGCCACGATATCGGGCACCACTGCCTGGTAGTTGTTAAGCGAACCGATGAAGATATGGCTGCCGCCTCGCCCAGCCGCCAGCTGCCGCCGTCCAAGCGCCTGGCTGAGCAGAAATGGCACGGTTAGATGTACCCGCAGCAGCCGATCCCACTCCGCTAAGGGAAACCGGACGCTGGGCTCACGATGCTGAGAACCTGCCGCATGCACGATCACATCGATCGGCCCACCCAGCGCCCGCTCGCAGTCCGCGATCAACTGATCGGGATCGGCGCTCGTAACATCAGCCGGCATGGCCACCGTATTCGGCAACTCGGCTGCCGTCCGGGTCAATTGATCCCGGCTGCGAGCCACCAGGATCGCCCGAGCACCCGCCTCGCCGAAAGCCTGAGCGATGGCCCGACCTATCCCGCGACCGCCGCCGGTCACAATAGCCCGCTGCCCGGCCAGACTGAACAGTTCCAGAATGCCAGCTTGCGGAACATCGATCATGATTGCTCCCGGGTCGGTTCCCGGCCGGCGGGCCGAGACGAGTAAGCATGCCGCTCCCACTCGACATTGCCATATTCCGCCAAAGCACGCTGGGTCCGCTGGATATGCAGCCTCACCAATCCGGCCGCAGCGGTCGTATCCCTACGGCGCAAGGCATCCACGATCAGCGCATGTTCAGCACAGGTGGCCGAAAACGCTTCGGCCGACATTTGACGCACCAGTTCCCGGCGATAGGGCTGAGTCATATTCCACAACCGATCCACCAACTCGGTCAACAGTGGATAGCTGGCCCCCGAATAGGTGAGCAGATGAAACTCCCGGTCCAGCCGCATGAAGACACGCAGGCCATCCGGGCCCCCAGTCTGCTCGATGGCCGTCGCCAACCTGGCTGCCTCATCGATCTCGGCCAGACCGAGATTGGCCATCGATTCGACGATCACCACCGGCTCGATGGCTTCGCGCAGCTTATAGCATTGCTCGAACTCCTGTAGATCAAGCCCCGAAACCCAGGCACCCGAATGCACCTTGATCCGCACCAGCCCCTCGGATTCCAAGGTGCGCAATGCCTCTCGCACCGGCATTCGGCTCGCCCCGAACCGCTCGGCCAGCAACTCTTGACCCAGCCTGCTGCCAGGCACCAAATCCCCGTCCAGGATTTGGGTGCGCAACTGATCGGCGATGCGCTGACCCTGCACCGACCTGGCTCGGGACCGTTCGCTGTCGGATCGCTTGGTCATTCGGCCGGCCGAGTGGGATTCCATAGCCGAACCGCGGCCTCGGCAGCATACGCCCTGCCACCGGGATAGCTAACAAGCTCCATCTGCATACCCCAAGGACTCAGGAAATAAACCCAGCGCTGCCCCAGGTTCGGACCGCTGCTGTCGGTCGGTTCGCCGAGCACCCGGACCCCGGGAACGGCGCGCAGGTAGTCCACTGCGGCATCCAGGTCATCGACGTAGAAGGCCAGATGGTGCCCCCCGACATCCGAGTTGGCCGGCTGCGCCAGGCTGCGTCCCGGCAACTCGTATTCGAAGATCTCGAAGTTGGAGCCATGCCCGCAGCGGTAGTGCCGGTTGCGGAAGCGGGCCGCATCGTCCACGTTGACATGCTCACTCAACCAATGGCCACCCGCCACCGATTCGAACGGTCCGAGCTCGAACAGATACACACATCCCAGCACATTGACGAAAAAATCATGCGCCTGCTCGATATCGGGCACGGTGAATCCGACGTGATCCATTCCGCGAATACCGGGAACGGCCATGGTTCAACTCCTGGGGTCGATGAGGATCTTCATGGTGCTGCCCGCAGCGAGCGCAGCCAATGCTTCCTGCCAGTCTGCCAATGAATAGATTCTGCCAACAGCCGGTGCCAGATCAAGCGCTTCGCGGCCCATAAGATCCAAAGCGACATCCCAGGCCTGCGGCGAGTGCGAGAATCCGGCAGTCATCACCAGTTCGCGCAGGATCAGCATGTCCAGCGGAACCGATACATCCCGACCGAAGATACCTACCTGAATATAGGCACCACCCGGTCGAAGCGCACGCAAGGCGTTCCCCGCCCCGGTAGCCGACCCGGAACACTCGATAGCCACGTCGAAGCCGTTCTCCGCTGGCGTCTGGGTAGTGATGGCGATACCGTTACCCGCAAAGGACGCCAGCCTGCCGGCATCCTTGGCGATACCGGCGAGAGTCACCTGGGCCCCGGACGCCCGCGCGACCTGGGCGCTCAGGAAACCCATCGGGCCCGGGCCGGTGACCAACACGTGAGCCCCGGCGGGGATCCGGCTGCGCACGATCAGGGCATGGCAGGTGCAGGCCAACGGCTCGGCCAAGGCAGCGATCCTGTCGGGTAGGTTCTCCGGTACCGCATGCAGGTTCAGCACCGGCGCCACCAGCTGTTCGGCGAATCCACCGTCCCGGAAAGAGCCGATAGACTCCCGTTCGGCACACATATTCCGCCGGCCGGCCCGGCACATCGCACAACGTTCGCAACAACGAAAGAAGGTCTCGACAACCACCCGCTGTCCTACCCAATGCCGATCCGCCGCCGAGCCGACCGCGATGACCCGGCCGAGCACCTCGTGCCCCATGACCACCGGCGGATTGACCTTATACTCGTCGCGCATGACATGCACGTCGGTACCGCACATTCCGGTGTAGATCACCTCGATCCGCGCCTGCCCGGGGCCGGCAGTAGGCACGGGCACCTCGCGCAGCGCCACATTCTCCGCCCCGGGAGCGAACTTGACCAGCGCCCTCATCCTCGGATTCCCGCCCCGACGACCAGTCGTAGCGGCTCTTCCAGGCTGGCCTTGATGGCCTGCAGCAGTTGGGCACCCAGGGCTCCGTCGATCACCCGGTGATCGCACGACAGGGTCAAGGTGGCCACGCTCGCCACCGTCAACGCGCCATCAACCACCACGGGACGCTGTTCGGCGGCCCCGACGGCCAGGATCCCGGACTGCGGCGGATTCAGGATCGCCGAGAACTCCCGCACGCCGTACATGCCCATATTGCTGACCGAGAAGGACCCCCCCTCGATCTCGGACTGCTTGAGCCGGCCCGCGCGTGCCCGGCCAATCAGGTCTGCGGTGACCGCGGCCAGTTCGGGGAGCGGAAGCCGGTCCACTCCACGCACCACCGGGGTAACCAATCCGGTACCGGTGGACACCGCAACCGAGACATCCACTCCGGTGAATCTCCTTATCGAAGTGGTATTCCAGATTGCATTGGCGTCCGGGACCGCGAGCAGTGCCATCCCGATGGCCTTGATGATCAGATCGTTGATGCTCACCTTCACCGCGCTGATCTGGTTCACCTGCCTCCGGAAGGCCAGCAGCGCGTCCATCCGAACATCGCAGGTAACGTAGAAGTGCGGCACCGTCGATTTCGACTCGGTCAACCGACGGGCGATGGCCTGCCGCATCCGGGTCACCTCAATGTCCTCGAAGCCGGCGGATGCCTGACCTGTCGGCTCGTCGGCCGCGACCGCTGGCCTACTGGCATTGCGAACAGCCACGGCGGCCTCGACATCTGCCCGCACCACCCGTCCGCGCGGCCCCCGACCCTGGACACCGGTCAGATCCAGTCCATACTCGGCAGCCAGCCGACGGGCCAGCGGAGAAGCGAACAGCCGCTTGCCGTTGGCCCTAGCCGAGGCAGTCGAACCGGTGGCTGCCGCAGCGGTGCCGAAGGCCGGAGGCGACCCAGCGGTGGCGTTGGCGGCCGCCTCGCCGACATCGACCGGAACGGGCCGCTCGGCAGCCTCACCGAGCGCGGCAGCGATCGCGCTGGTGTCCTCACCGGCCGCCAGAAGAACGCAGATCGGTGCCCCGACCGCGACTCGATCCCCGGCCGCCGCCAGCAGCCGGCCGACCTTGCCGGCCCGCTCGGCAGTCACCTCGACATTCGCCTTGTCAGTCTCGATCTCGGCCAGCGCTTGGCCCTTGGTCACCTGATCGCCCATCTCGACCAGCCAGCTGGTCAGCACCGCATCGACGGCATCGGCCACCACGGCTGGCATCAAAACCACATTAGCCATGATCGATCCCCCTTCTCAGGCCCGCTGGCCCAGGTTAGCCCGGACGCGACCGATGGCCGCTACGATCTCCGGCCCGAAGGCCAGCGCTGCCCGTTCCAGCACCTTCGAGATCGTCGGAGTGGATTGCGACCCGTACACCCGTTGCACCGGCTGATCGAGATAGTCGAAGAATCGTTCGGTGATCTCGTTGGCGATCCGGGATGTGTAGCCGGGCCCGGGCGAACCCTGCTCGATCAACAGCACATTGTTGGTCTTGCGAATCGACTCACCGATGGTATCCCAGTCCATCGAGGCGATGTCCAGCCAGCGCAAATCGATCACTTCGGCATCGATGCCGGTCTCAGCTACCGCGTCCAATGACAGTTGCACCATGTTGAGGTAGCTCAGGATCGTCAACTCCGAGCCGGCACGCCGGATTCTGGCGCTGCCAGGAGCAATGATGTAGTCCAGATCATCGGCGGGCACCCGATCTGGGTTCTCGTACAGATCGACATGCTCGATCACCAGCACCGGATCCTCCAGCGCCAGGGCCGCATTCATCAGACCCACGTAGTCGAAGGCATTCGAAGGCGCGACGATCCGCCAGCCCGGATGCGCCGCATAGACCCCGGCCGGGTCCATCGAATGCTGTGAGCCATACCCGGCCCCCATGGCGCACTTCGAACGCAGCACCAGCGGCATGCCATGCCCGCCGCCGAACATATGCCGGGCCTTGCCGATCTGGTTGAAGACCTGGTCGGCGGCCACCCACATAAAATCGGAATACATGAACTCGACCACGGGCCGATAGCGGCCATCCATCGCGATACCGCCGGCCAGCCCGGCGAAACCGTTCTCGCTGATCGGCGTGCCCCGGATTCGGTCCCCGAACTCGGCCTTCAGGCCGCGGGTGATTCCGTTCGTTCCCCCCTTCAGATTGTGTACGTCCTCGCCCAGGGTGACATAGCGCGAATCGGTCTGCATCCGGCGCTGCATCACATCGGCAGCCGCGTCGGCGAATTTGACCGCCCGCCAGTCGGTGACCTGGTCGTCCTCGAGCACATGCCAGGCGGCAAGCTCGCTGGCGTCCCCGCGGATACCGAAATCCACGAATGCCGGGTCAGGCCACAGTTCGGGACGGATTCGCTTTCGGGGTCGCGGGGAGGTGGGATCGTTTCCGGCGAACTCGTCCATCAAGCCGGCCAGCACCGCATCGATCTGCTCCACCATCGCATCGAAAACCCCGGCGGTCAGCAGTTGCCGGGCCATCAGTTCGCGGGCGACCCGCTGGATCGGATCCCGGGCCCGCCATTCAGCCTCTTCCTGCTTGGATCGATAGCCGAAGGCGCTACCGGGGAACGGGCCGTTCTGGTGGAAGTAGCGGTAGACCTCCGCCTCCACCACCACCGCGCCCCGGCCAGAACGTAGGTACTCGGCCGCCTGCTGCATCACTAGATGCACCGCCAACGGATCCATTCCATCCACTCGCCAGGCGGGCATGCCGAAACCGGAGGCCCGCGCCGACAGGCGTGGTTCATTGGTGGCCTCGAAGACGTTGGTGGAAACGGCATACAGGTTATTTTCGATGAAGAAGCAAAGCGGCAGATGCCAGGCGCTAGCCAGATTCATTGTCTCCAGGGTGGATCCGATGTTGGAGGCACCGTCCCCGAAGTAGGTGACCGTGAGGTCGCTGCCACCCGGTTGGGGGTGCTCGGCCTGGGCATACTTCTGGCAAAAGGCCGAACCATTGGCCAATGGCACACCGCCGCCAACGATCGCGTTGGTGCCCAAGTTGCCGGCCTCACGCCATTGCAGGTGCATCGATCCACCCCGACCGTGGCTGAATCCCTGGTCAAGCCCCAGGATCTCGGCCAACGTCTTCTTGATGAAGGCATGCACCCGCTCATCGATCGGATGTCCGGGATCGAAGTCAAGCCCCTTCAGGTAGTTCAATCCCTTGGCCAGGAACTGGTGATGGCCACGGTGAGTGCCGTTGACCGCGTCGCTGGGGCGCAGACCGATGATCGAACCGACCGCTCCGCCTTCCTGCCCGATGCTGGAATGGGCGGGCCCGTGCAGGGCGCCCTCGGCGGCCAGCTTGAGAGCGATCTCCTCAAACGACCGGATGACCTGCATCTGGACCAGCATCGCCCGCAAGAGTTGCGGATCGGCAGCCGCCCAGTCCTCCGGGGTGGAACTGAGCCGCTTCCACGCGACCGCCGGAACTAGCACTTCTTCGTGACTCATGGACCTCTCCAGGGTTTTGGATGGGTGGCGTACCGAGTGGCGCCGCACCCTGCGCGATACACAATTGTATCCAATTGCCTTTCCTGGATGCAACGAAACCACACGCATCCCATGAGCGGACGCTACGATTGACCGGGCCGGGCAAGGAGGCCGGCGATTATGCAATGGAATCTGACCGGGCGCCGGTTCGTGATCACCGGAGCCGCCAGCGGGATCGCCCGCGCCACCGCGCTGCTGCTGGCCACCGAACAGACCCGCCTGGTGCTGGTCGATCTGAACGCCGAGGGCCTGGCAAAAACCGCAGCAGACTGCCGGGCTGCAGGAGCCACCCAAGTGGAGACCCTGGCCGGTGACCTCACCGATCCAGCCAGGATGGGCGCGCTTGGCGAGTTGGTGCGTACCACCATGGCTGGGTTGGATCACCTGGTGCCGGCGGCTGGCATCATCGATCGCAGCCCCATCGAGCAGATGAGCGACGCTCACTTCGACCGCGTACTCAACATCAACGTGCGCGCGGTCTTCCAGATCGTGCGCGAACTGCTGCCGATGATGGCCGACGGCGGCTCTATGGTGCTGTTCAGTTCGGACGCCGGTCGGCGCGGCAGCCCCGGCAAGGCCGCCTATGCGACCTCGAAGGCCGCCATCAACGGATTAGCCCGCAGCATTGTCGGCGAAGTGGGCGCTCGACAGATCCGGGTAAATGTCTTGTCCCCCGGATTCATCGATACCCAGATGAATGCCGCGACCTTCGCCGAGAAGGGTGCGGAGTTGGCCGCCGAGACCCCACTGGGCCGGCATGGCCGGCCCGAGGAGGTCGCCAGTGCGGTGGCCTTCCTTTGCTCGGACGCCGCGTCCTTCGTCAATGGCATCACCCTGGCCGTCAACGGCGGCCACTATATGGCCGGCTGAACCCGACGCCAGACACCGCACACCAGCATCGGACCCAAGAATCAGGAGCACAATGTCCAGCATCCAGCAGCGCGAGCAACAGGTCATCGACGCCTTGCCGCAAGGCCTGTTCATCGGTGGCGAGTGGGTGAGCACCCAGACTGGGGTCGGGGTGGAGAACCCAGCCACCGGCGCGGTTTTCGCCGAAGTCGCCGATGCCACTCCCGAACAGGCCGGCCAGGCCCTGGATGCCGCGGTGGCCGCCGCACCCGAGTGGGCAGCCTCAAAGCCGCGCGACCGTGCCGAACTGCTGCGGCGGGTCTTCGAGTTGATCGAGGAACGCCGTGAGCTATTCGCTACCTGTATGACCATGGAAATGGGTAAGACCTACAAAGAGGCTCTCGGCGAGGTCGCCTATGGCAACGAGTACATCCGCTGGTATTCCGAGCAGGCCTGCCGGATCGAGGGCTACACCGCCCCGGCGCCCGCCTCCGGTCGCCGCATCCTGGCTGAGAAGGTGCCGGTCGGGCCGGTGCTGGCCATCACTCCCTGGAATTTCCCGTTGGCCATGGCCACCCGCAAGATCGCTCCAGCACTGGCAGCCGGGTGCACGGTGGTCTGCAAACCGGCAAAACTGACCCCGCTGGCCATGCTGCTGTTCGCTCAGGTGCTGGCGGACGCCGGGCTCCCCGCCGGGGTGGTCAACATCTTCACCACCGCCGATTCCGGAGCGACCACCGGCCCGCTGATCGCCGACCCGCGAATTCGCAAGATCACCTTCACCGGATCCACCGAGGTGGGCATCGGCCTGCTGAAAAGCGCCGCCGACCGGGTGCTGCGCTCCTCGATGGAACTCGGTGGCAACGCACCGCTGATAGTGTTGCCCGATGCCGACCTGGACCAGGCGGTGGCCGGAGCCATGGATGCCAAGATGCGTAACCTGGGCGAATCGTGCATCGCAGCCAACCGGCTGCTGGTGCACGAATCGCTGATCGACGAGTTCACCGACCGTTTCACGGCCGCGATGGCCGCCCAGCGCGTCGGCTACGGGCTTGAGGAAGGGACCGACGTCGGCCCGCTGGTCGAGGCCGCCCAGCGCGACAAGGTGCTGGAGCTAGTGCAGGATGCCATCGACGCCGGCGGTCGCCTTACCACCGGCGGCCAGGCGATCGACGGGCCGGGGTACTTCATGGCGCCCACCGTGGTTACCGATATCCAGCCCGGTACCCGAATCCTCACCGAGGAGATCTTCGGGCCCTTCGCCCCGATCATTTCCTTCGCCACCGAAGACGAGGCGGTCGAGCTGGCCAACGCCACCGACTTCGGGCTGGCCAGCTACGTGTTCTCGACCGACATCGCACACGCCGTCCAGGTGGCCCGCCGTATCGAGAGCGGTATCGTCGGCATCAATGCGGGTGTGATCTCCGATGCCGCCGCACCCTTCGGCGGGGTCAAGATGTCTGGGCTGGGACGCGAGGGCAGCCAGCAGGGCATTGAGGAATTCTTGGAGACCAAGTACATCTCCTTGCCCTGCTGAGCGGTACCGTTCCCGGTTCCGGCAGGCGCAGCGAACCCGCTCGGATCGAGCGCCGCACCTGCCGGAGCGGTTCCCCGGCTCCAGATCGAGTGATCGCCTGGAGCCGAGAACCGGGCCGGTTCGACGTCCCAAGGTCCGGAATCGATGGCCTGGCATAAGTGCCTAGGTATCCCCTCGGCCCGAAAGGCCCTTGGGAATCCTTTTGCCGGAGTCCTTATTAACCGGCAGCATCTTTCGCCGGAGAACTATGACTCGATCACTCTGTTTAATTCGATCTTGCCGCCATCGGCTCTAAGTCCACGCGCTTTACAGATCCTTATCAGTCTTCCCTGCACCTGTAATATTTGCCGGGCCCTTCAAAATCCTTGATGCTGCCCACTTCCGGTTTCTCTATATTGTACTTCCATCCTTATTTTCCGGTTTACGTGGCACACCAATTCATATAACTGCGCTTGCCATTACTTCTTCTTTTTCTTCGGAGCAGGCAGCTCCTCGTACATCGCTTCCAGCAACTTCCTCAGGAACTCCTTGCCCTCCACATCATCAACGAGCAGCATTTCCTTTGCCCCTTCATACGGAAGTTCCATAACCGCAGCCGGCATTATGGACACGGCTGCCTTCACAGGTTTCACGAGGAAGCGGTCATCGTAAACGCCTCCAACCACCTTGCCGCGATAATAAATGATGTATTCTCCCATCATGGCGCGATAAGATACATCTTCCAGATCTGATAGCTGCTCCAGTATAAAATCTAAGTATTCTTTGCTTGATGCCATGGCCTATCCCTGTGGGCGTAGTCAATTCCTGCGATTCCATCCTGCCACCAGAAGCCCTCCAGCGGTGGCCCAACATAATCGAAGTAGCCCTCAATCCGATGATTGTCTTTCTTGCCCGCTTTGATTGTGAAAGCAATCCCGTACAGATGATCAGATGTCTGAAAAGCCTTTATTTCCAGCACTTTTTCACACTTTAGCACTAAACGCGTGACATCAATACTACGGTCTCCACATGGTGGGTCATCGGGAACAGGTCGAATGCCCGCAATTCGACCAGCCGATAACCGGCCGATGCGAAGGTGGCCAGGTCGCGGGCCAGCGCCGCCGGGTCGCAGGCCACATAGCAGATTCGCCGCGCCCCCAAACCGGCCAAACGCCTACTCACCCGTTCCCCGGCCCCGGCCCGGGGCGGATCGAGCACGATCAGATCGGTGCAGCCGGGTAGCCTGCCGAGCAACTGGGCAAGTCGTCCGGCATGGAACCGAGCCGAGGGCACGTTACGGCGAGCCAACTCGACCGCGGTGGGTTCGGCCTCGATGCCGGTTACCAAGCAACCGGCATCGGCAAGTGCCCCAGCGAACAGCCCGGCCCCGCAGTACAGGTCCAGCGCCCGATCCCCCACCCGGGGAGCCAACATCTCGATGACCGTCCGCGCCAGTAGCTCAGCCGCTCCGGAGTGGGCCTGCCAGAACCCCGCAGCCCGTACCGAATATCTGCGCCCGGTCACCTGCTGGGTCAATAACTCCGGCCCGAGCAGGGGCACCGCCGCCTGACCCAGGACGCTCACGGCATCCGACCCGACCGCCACCCGGATCTCACCATCTGGCAGCATCAGATCCCGTAGCGCCCGCCGGGCCGCCGGATGAGCGATCCGACAACCCATTGCCGGCAAGACCACCAGCCCATCGGAACGCCAACCGCGCAGGCCAACCCGGCCTTCGCGGACCAGGAACCGCATCCGCGTGCGATAGTCCTGCCCGGTCAGATCACCCGGTACCGGTTCCACCACCACAGGATGGTCGATGCCGGCCAGCCGGTGCAGTTGCTCGGCGATTACCTGCGCCTTGAGCACTCGCTGCCGGGCCAAGCCCACATGCTGGAAGTCGCACCCACCGCAGAGACCGGCGACCGGGCAGGGCGGGACGGCACGGTCGGCAGCAGGTTCGAGAACCTCGCTGACCTCGGCCCACCAGAACCGCGGCCTCGACGTGTCCGTGAGGGCGATGCGGACCAGTTCCCCCGGTATGCCGTGCCGGACGAAAACGACCCGCCCGGCCACTCTGGCCACACAATGCCCGCCATGCGCGATCCTTCCCAGACGCACCGGGTCCATCCAGGCACCACCCCGCGATGCGCTGTCTGACGTGCTCACCATGGCGACCATTCCACCACCTGTCCACGGGCTGCAACGCGGGCCATAGCGTCGAATACCCTGCTGGTAGGCTAGCGGTAGCGCATTTTCCGGGAGTCTGCGATATCGCTGATGGAACCGGGCGGCAGCCGGCCACCGCACGGATGGCTGCCGGGCCGAGTCGAGGAGCATTGAAGCGATGGATCTGCAGACCTTCTTTCAAGCCAATCCCAAGGTCGCAATCGCATTTTCAGGAGGCGTGGATTCAGCCTATCTACTTTACATGGCCGTCACCTGCGGAGCCGAGGTCGGCGCATACTACCTAAAATCGGCCTTCCAGCCGCAGTTCGAGTTCGAGGACGCGACCCGGATCGCCGCCGAACTCGACATCGGCCTACGGGTTATTCCAGCCGATATGCTGACCAACGATCAGATCACCGCGAACCCGCAGAACCGTTGCTACTTCTGCAAGCGAGTGGCCTTCGAACTCATCGGCCGAGCCGCCCAAAGCGATGGGTTCCCCGTCCTGCTGGATGGCACCAATGCCTCCGATAGCGCCCAAGACCGCCCGGGCATGCGGGCGCTGCGTGAACTGGCGGTTCGCTCCCCGCTACGCGAATGCGGTTTGACCAAACAGGAAATCCGGCAATTATCGAAGCAAGCCGGGCTGGCCACCTGGAACAAACCCGCCTATGCCTGCCTGGCCACCCGGATACCACCCGGCGAGGTGATCACCCGCGAAAAACTACAGGCCACCGAATCGGCCGAAAAGCATCTGCACGAACTCGGTTTCGCCGATTTCCGGGTTCGCATGCTCGGTACGGCAGCGAGACTACAGGTGCCCGCCAGCCAATTCGAGCGTGCACTGGCATTACGCGAACAGATCGTCGCCGAACTCAAACGTTACTA
The DNA here is from genome assembly GCA_938036835.1 of uncultured Propionibacterium sp. Taxonomy (GTDB): domain Bacteria; phylum Actinomycetota; class Actinomycetes; order Propionibacteriales; family Propionibacteriaceae; genus Brooklawnia. The sequence continues at coordinate 41,165 of CALHWB010000009.1, read as the reverse complement.
CTCCGCGGTACTGCTCGACCTTGAGGCCCGGCCATGACAGCCGAGCTACGCGAGTTGCTGACCGCCGTCAGATCCGGCGAACTGGATATCGACACCGCGATCCTGGCGATCAGGAAACAACCCTTCGTGGATCTCGGCTTCGCCCGGGTAGACGTGCATCGCCGGATACGCCAAGGTGCCACAGAAGTCATCTACGGTGCCGGCAAGACACCCGAACAGATCTGCGGCATCATAGACGCCCTGGTACAGGCCGATCAGCGTACGATCCTGATCACCAGGCTGACCACCGAACATGCCGAACAGGTGGCCGACCGGCATGACCTGATCTATCACCCGACCGCACGGATCGGGGCCATCGGAACACCTCCCACACCCGACGGTCTGGGTCGCATCGTGGTAGCCGCCGCCGGTACCAGCGATATCCCAATAGCCGAGGAGGCCGCGCTCACCGCAGAATACCACGGCAACGAGGTGACAAGACTCAACGACGTCGGGGTGGCCGGCCTACACCGTCTGCTGGCCAGCCTGGATGAGCTCATGACCGCGTCGGTGATCATCGCCGTCGCCGGCATGGAAGGGGCCTTGGCCAGTGTCATCGGTGGCCTGGTGGCCTGTCCCGTAATCGCGGTACCAACCAGTGTGGGCTATGGAGCCTCGCTGGGGGGCGTGTCGGCGCTACTGTCGATGCTGAACTCGTGCAGCAGCGGGGTGTCGGTAGTGAATATCGACAACGGCTTCGGCGCTGGCTATCTGGCCAGCGTGATCAACCACATGGGGGTGCGATGACCAGGACGCTCTATCTGGACTGTGAAATGGGCGCCGCCGGTGACATGCTGGCGGCCGCACTACTGGAACTACTACCCGACCCGCAGGGATTCATCGCCGAGTTCAACTCGCTCGGCCTACCCGGTGTGCGGGTCGGCGCCACCCGGACGAGCAAACTCGGCGTCGGAGGCACCAGTTTCCAGGTACTGGTCAACGGGGTGGCAGAGCAGGCCGACCCCGATAACCGGCATCAACATAACCACCATGTGGAGCAAGCCCAGACCGATCACTTACCCGGGCGCTCCCCCGATGCCGGCCACCGCCACGATCACGGCAGCGAGCAGGCAACCGGTCACCCGCACCGACATGGCGATCTGAGCCGCATCACCGACATCATCACCGGGCTTGGCCTGCCAAAGACGGTCCAGGACGATGCATTGGCCGTATACCGGCTAATCGCGGAGGCCGAAAGCCAAATCCATCAGGTGCCGGTGAGCGAGATTCACTTCCACGAGGTAGGTGCCCTGGATGCCATCGCCGATATCACCGCGGTCTGTCTGCTGCTAGCCAGATTGGCTCCGCAGCGGGTCATCGCCTCGCCCATCCGGGTAGGAGCCGGACAGGTGCGCTGCGCGCACGGGCTGATGCCGGTCCCCGCGCCCGCCACCGCGCTGATCCTGACCGGCATCCCTACCTACGCCGGTGAGATCCGCGGTGAACTATGTACCCCGACCGGTGCCGCATTGGTCAGGCATTTCGCCCACGAGTTCGGTGTTATGCCGCCGCTACGGGCCGATCGGATCGGCTACGGCATGGGGAAAAAGGACTTCACGGCCGTCAACTGCGTCCGAGCGCTGCTGGGTGATGCCTGGGACGCCCGGGATGAATCAACCGGCGATGAAGTCGTGCTCGAATTGAGTTGCAATCTGGACGACATGACCGCCGAGGCGATCGGCTTTGCCATGGACGCCCTGTTAACAGCCGGAGCGTTGGAGGTCTACACCCTATCGGCCGGCATGAAGAAGTGCCGCCCGGGCACGGTGCTCACCGTGCTGTGCCGTCCCGGAGATCGGGCGAGGTTGGTCAAGGCGATCTTCGCGCACACCGTCACGCTCGGCATCCGTGAACAAACCATGCGCCGTCACACCCTGACCCGCACCCAAACCGATGTGCCCACCAGGTTTGGCCCAATCCGCAGGAAGCTGGCCCATGGCCATGGGGTGCGGCGCGCAAAGTACGAGTACGACGATCTGGCCCGGGCAGCCGAAACGGCCGGCCTGGGATTGGCCGAGGTACTGTCCTTGATCGAACAGGACGCGGCCGAGAGCTAGCCCTCGGCTGGTTCGCCCGCCGCCTACTTAGAATCCTCGGCGTCCGGCACCGACCTGGCCAGCGAGGTAGGCAGCGTCATCGGGATCAGGTCACCCGGCACCCTGGGCTGATGGTCCCGCCGCACGACGGTATTGGAGAAAAACTCATACAGCAACTCGGCAGTGCCCGAATCCACCCCGCTGGCCTGCCCGGCTTCCCCCATCACAACGCCACGCAGTAACCACTTCGGCCCCTGAGCAAACCAGGTGCGCGAGATATGCACCACGCGGTTGCCACGCGGATCGGTCAGCGGGATCACCCGCCGGACCTCGGTGCCGAACGGTCCTTCCACCAAGGTGACATGGCCGCCGGCCTTCTCAGTCGCCTCAATCATCTCCTGCCGGATCTCGGCGACCATCGAGCTGTGCGCCGGGGCGGCGAACAAGGCCACCTCGATAGCCGAAGAACCAGACATCACCAGGGCCGCCTGCACCCGCTTGGTCTTCTGATCGACCTGCAACTGCATCTGCATGCCCTCGAACGGAGTCAACACCATGCAGCCGAAGTCGAGGCGCTCCACATCGTCGGCATCCAAATCGACCTCGCCGACATCGAAGGGACCATCCACCCGCCAGTCGCGGCTGGCATCCAGCCTCTCCCATTCGTCACGATCATCGACGGTTTCCCCATCGTCTTCGGAATCAACGGCTGTCTCGGAATCCTCGGCCGTGGCCCGCTCATCGTCAGCCACCGCATCCGAGGCCGGCTCGGCCTCCTCGATCGAGTCGTCTTCAGCCTCGTCAAGATGGTCCTGGGTGTCTTCGACACCGGACTCGGCCGAATCGGCGGCCACGGACTTCTTGCGACGACCAAAACCAAAGATCACGATCATTCCCCTTCTTCGACCCGTACCAGCGTACTGGTTGGGTCGCCAGGCGCCGATTCGGACCGCCACGCCCGGACCCCGCCGGTCGACCCGTATCCGTCAGCGCCCCGCTCGCTTTCCGGCAACTCGGCCACTACCTCGAAAGCTGCGTACGCAACGGGCTGAATTACCAGTTGGGCTATGTAGTCTCCCCGATGCAGGCTGATCGGTGCGCTGCGGTCGGTGTTGAGCAGACAGACCTTGATCTCGCCCCGATAACCCGCGTCCACTGTGCCGGGGGCGTTCACGATGGTCAGCCCACAGCGAGCCGCCAGCCCAGAACGCGGATGCACGAAGGCGGCATAACCGGGCGGCAATGCCACAGCCACACCCGTCGGCACCAGGACGCGCTCTCCCGGGTGAATGACCACATCCACCGCACAGGGCAGATCGGCTCCCGCATCCCCGGGATGGGCATAGACGGGCGGCGGGACGTCGGCCACCAGCTTGATCGCAACCGCCAGCTCGGATTGGTTTGGACTCACCCGTGCAAGGGTAGCCGTCCACCGAATCGATCGCTCGATCCGCGATCGAACCGGCACCTCAACATGATCGAACCGGCACTTCGAAGCGACCCCGGAGCTATCGGCCCGCCGCGATCCACACTTCCCTCGGACTGCCGCCACCGACCAGGCACCCGGCTTCGGCAACGTCGATAGGATGGCCGACGTGACCAACTCATCCTTAGAACCCAATCCGGTCGGCAGCCTGGAGTTCAAGATCGTCGCCGGGTTGCTGGGCGCCGTCGCCACCTTCGCCGTGCAGCGGCTTGTCCGCGCCGGGTGGAAGCAGATCACTGGCCAGGAACCGCCGGATCCGGACGATCCCGAGGCCACCACGATGTCCGCCGTCGCCTGGGTGGCTGCCAGCGCGGTCGGGGTCGCCGTGGCGCAGGTGGCCACCCGCCGTTTCACCGCCAGACGCTATGCAAACCTGGGCCGCTGCCGGGCGGCACGGGACACCGCCAAGAACAGCGATGCCCTGACCAAGAGGAGCGCCAGGATCGCCCGACGGAACTGAGACCGGGCGTCCGGCCAAAAGCAACCGGACCAGCACTGGGGATGCTGGCCCGGTTGCAGATTGTTATTTGGGGGTTGGCAGTCAGACGCAATCGACGCAGTAGTCGAACCCACCGCGGGATTCCGCCAACTGCGAACGGTGCTTGACCAGGAAGCAGGACGCACAGGTGAACTCGTCAGCCTGTCTAGGTAGCACCCGGACAGTCAGTTCTTCGTGCGAAAGGTCTGCCCCGGGCAGTTCAAAGGCTTCGGCCGCCTCGACCTCGTCCTCATCAACCTGACCGGAGGCCTTGTCATTGCGTCGACTCTTGAGTTCTTCGAGTGAATCCTCACCTATCTCCTCGTCAGTCTTGCGAGGAGCATCGTAGTCGGTTGCCATGGTGCCCTTCCACGCTATGTGGCCCATCGCGACGCGGAGACCCCGCGTGCGCATCGATGCATGTTGTACCATATCGGCGCAATGAATCAAGCCCGATGACAGTTCTTGGCGGCCGGGATTCGGCGCGGCAGGCACTCTCGGGCTCCGGCCGCAGGGTAGGTTACAGGAAAGGCCATCGGCACGCCCACCCGGGGCAGCCCCGCACACACAAGACAGCCAGGAGACCGGCAGATGGAAAGCGCCTTGACGCCGCGCGAGATTCAAGCCCGCATCCGCGCCGGCGAATCGGTGGCTGAAGTTGCGATGGCAGCCGGAGTCCCCGAGGAGAATATCGAAACCTATGCCGGTCCGGTACTCGCCGAACGCGAGCACGCCGTCACCATGGCCAGAGTGGCGCCGGTGCGTCGGCGCGGTGAGGGCGGTGGGCACCGCCTGCTCGGAGACACCGTGAATGACGCGCTGACCGCGGCTGGGATAGCTCCCGAAGACGTCACCTGGGATGCTTGGCGCAATGAGGACCGCCGCTGGAGCGTCCGGGTGGGCTGGCCCGACGGGCATGCGGTTTTCGAGTTCGATCAACGCGGCAGATTCTCCACCGCAGCCGACGATTCCGCCCGGACCCTCATCGCCGAGCACCCGCCGGCTGCGCCGGCTGCACCCGGTGACCCCGACAGCGAACCCACCGTCGACCTGAACGACGAACTGGCCATCGTGCGGGTGGTGCAAGATCACACCGAGCCACCCAGTGCGTTACCCGACACACCGGCCGCCCGGATCATCAAACTTCCCAACCGAGCCGGCACCGCCGACCAGGATTCGGACGACGATGAGCCCGATGACTATTCCCCCGCCGAGTTGGAGCAGGTCGATGGGGTCTACGACATCATCCCCAACCCGCGCAGCGATATGGACGTGCTCTACGACATGCTCGCCGGATTCAACGAGGACTCCGTGCGCATCTACACCGGACTCACCCAGCCGGTGAATACGGCACCCATCGGGGAACCGGTGGCGCCACCGCCGAGCCTAGAACCGGCCCAACGCAGCATGACCGACGACGCTACGTCGGAGGTGATGCCAACCCCGGTCACGTCCGAGCAGCCCAAGCCACGCCGCCGGAGTGGGGCCAAATCCGGGCCCGCCCAGACCCGCCGGAAGACCGAGCCCAGCCACACCCGAAAGGACACCGCCAACCGGCTGGACGCCAAGTCGCGTCGAGCGGACCAGCCAGATGCCCCCGATGCCAGCCGATCTCAACAAGCCAAATCAGAACAGCCGCCGGGCGGTCCCCAACCCGAGTCGCCGCCCACACCCAAACCACGGGGCCGGCGCAGACGAGCCGCCGTACCAAGCTGGGACGAAATCATGTTCGGCGGGCCGCCAACGACCAGTGACTGACCGGCCGTGACCGGGTCAACGCCCGGCGTCCACCAGCAGCGGGACGCGCATCTCCGCCGAGGTCAGCGAACCATGCTGCCCGACCAAGGTCAGTTCTCCCTGCTTGGTCAAGGTCATCACCGCCCAATCGTCGGCCATTGCGACCAGCACATCACCGATCCGGGGCCGGAACTCCTCGGCCACCGGACCGAACCAGCCGGCCTCCAGCGCCTCCTCCCGGCGCACCACCAGGGCCCGATCCCCCAGCCGTCGCCGCCATTGGGCAGCCACCTCATCGGGACGAGCGGTATAGAGCTGCCGTAGCCGGCCTTCGCCGCCGATCAGTTCCAGGCCATTGGCTAGCCCGGGGGTGTCCTCCAGGATGATTTGCCGATCATTGGGCACATCGACCATGCCATGATCGCCAGTGATCAGCAGACACACCTCCGGATCCAACTCGGCACGCAACCGCTCCAGCCAATCGTCCATTCGATCAAGGGTGTCGAGCCAGGCCGTCGAACCGCAACCCAGACCATGCCCCGTATGGTCCAGTCGGCGATCGTAGGCGTACACCAGGCTGCTCATCCCGGCCCGGGATGCCTGGACGATTCTGGCTATGCGATCGGCGGCATCCTGCTCATCGGCCAAACCCACGAACCGTGGGCCGCGCAGTCCTGCCCGGGTCAGCCCAGAGCCCTCGAACTGGGCGAGGGTCACCGCCGTGGTGGCCACCTGCCGGTCGTTCAATCGCTGGAACCAGGTTGGCGTGGGCTGGAACTCCTCGGCCACCAGCCGGTCATCCCACAACAGCGCGTTGAGGATCCAGTCGTGCGCCCGAAACGAATAGCCGACAATGCCGTGGCGGCCGGGCGGTATCCCGGTGCCCAGGCAAGTCAGCGAGGTCGCCGTGGTAGAAGGTACCGCACTGGTCAACTCGTGGGCCCGATCCACCAGACCGGCCAGATAGGGCACCCGCGCCCGATGGGTACGCAGCAGTTCCAGTCCCAAGCCGTCGATCATGGCCAGCACGTAGCGACGGGCCGCCGGCAACCCGAACGGATCGTTCGTTCCCGCCAGGCCGGGCACCAGATGGGCAGCCATCGCAGGCAGGATCTCGGCCAGCGTCGAACGGCCGTACTCCGGAAGCACCAACCAGTCGCTCATCGACCCACCCGTTGCTGCAGGATGGTGCCGAAAGCCACCAGCTGATCCACATTCCGGATGCCGTCCGCCGCCGGACTCATCCTGATCACCATGTCCTCAGCGAAATTCGTGCCGGTGAAGCCGTGGTCGGCTTCACAATTCGGGTCTGCGCAATTAGCCGGTACGAGATCAAGTTTGCGCATCGCATCCCAGCTCAACGTCAGCCAGGTCTCCACCACTTCGGCCCCCGCAGAGCCGAAGCATTCCGGATGCGACACCACTCGGCTCAGCGCCACCGCCCCCAGGCTGCGCAACGGCACCGACTCGGTGGAGCTCACCGCGACCACCTCGCCCGGACGCTCATGGTCCTCATCGGTGTGACAGATCAGCAACCTGGTCGGGGTCAGCACCAGCACCGAAAGGTGGCGGCCCACCCCGTCGTGGGCAAAGGTTGCCTCATGATGCACCAGGAAGGTATCCACCTGTTCGCTGCCCAGGGCCAGGTCAACCGAATCACACACGAGTTGGGGAAAGAATCCGCAATCGTTGATTTCGTGCACCAGTTCGGCCGGTAGCGCGGTCGCCGTTTGTTGCTTCACCCGACCCATCCTGCCACCTACGCCCCCTGTGGGCCGCATCGCTAGGCTGGCCCCCATGAGGTCCCGCCAGTTCGTCGGCATGCGCATCGACGACTTCATCACTCGCCACGTCGGGCACATGCTACGCCGCCGCGGCTGGCGCGAGGTCATCGTGCCCTTCACCGGCTACGGTACCGACGACCATGTCCGGGTGCTGGGCCGGCTAATCCTGCGACCCGCCAAACCGCGTACCACTCTGGGGCTATACGCGGAGACATTCCTGCATCAACGCGGCTGGCGCAACTTCATCAGCACGCCGGTACCCCGCCGGCCGGTGACGGTCAAGGTGGGCGACCGGGAGCTGGAACTGGTCACCGACCGGGGTGGCTACATCGATATCCGGGTACGCATCGACGATCTGCCCAATGACTGGAGCGATGTCATCTTGTACACCGGCGAGGCCGCCCCGGTAAAGGCCCCGGTCAAGGTGGTCTCCTCGGATCAGACCCACGGACTGATCAGCGATGTTGACGACACGATCCTGTCGACCTGGCTACCTCGGGTCTTCTTGGCGGCCTGGAACTCCTTCGTGCTCACCGAAGGCAACCGGGTAGCGGTACCCGGCATGGCGCGGTTCTATCAGCGCTTTCTGGCAGCCCACCCTGGAGCACCGATCGTCTATGTATCCACCGGCTCGTGGAATACGGTGCCCTTCTTGAACAGGTTCATGTCCCGGCACGGCTTTCCCATGGGACCAATGCTGTTGACCGATTTCGGCCCCACCCAGAACTCCTGGTTCCGCAGCGGGCAGGAACACAAACGTCGCGCGCTGGCCGAGCTGGCCCGTGACTTCCCCAATATCAAATGGATTCTGGTCGGCGACGACGGCCAGCACGATCCGGTGCTCTACCGTGAGTTCGCCGACCTACGCCCCGACCGGGTACGGGCGATCGCGATCCGCCAGCTATCGCCAACCGAGCAGATCCTGGCCCATGGCACAATCACCGTACTGCGCGACAGCGCCGACCTGGGCTGGCAGCCGCCGACCGTCCCGGAAGTGACCGCACCGGACGGCGACAGCCTGGGGCCACTGGTCGAGGAGACACTCGGAAACAGCCTCTGAGCATGTCGCGCACCGACCTGTCGTTCGGCACGACACAATTCCTTAGGGAACGGCAGCCCGCCCGATGCATCCGGTACGAATCGGGCTCGGATCATTTTCGCCAGGCACGGGCCTGGCAGAGCAGGAGAAGCGCCACAGCATGGCCAGCAGGACCAAAGTCGAGGTCGAAGACTTCGAGGAACGCATCATCGATGTCGACGTTTCCAGCGAACTGGAGACCAGCTTTCTCGAATATGCCTACTCCGTCATCTATTCCAGGGCGTTACCCGATGCCCGCGATGGCCTGAAACCGGTGCAACGACGAATCCTGTACACAATGCACGACATGGGGCTGCGACCCGGCAAACCGCACGTCAAATGCGCCCGAGTGGTCGGGCAGGTGATGGGTCAGTTGCATCCGCACGGCGACACCGCCATCTATGACGCGCTGGTACGGCTTGGCCAGCACTGGTCGATGCGGCTGCCCACCATCGATGGTCACGGCAACTTCGGTTCCTTGGACGCCGGTCCAGCCGCCTATCGCTACACCGAATGCCGGCTAGCCCCGGCGGCGCTGGCGATGGTGGAGGATCTGGACTGCGACACCGTTGATTTCAAACCGAACTATGACGGCAAGGAACTGGAACCGGCGGTGTTGCCGGCCAGCTTCCCGAACCTGCTGGTCAACGGGGCGAGCGGAATAGCGGTCGGGATGGCCACCAATATCGCCCCACACAATCTGATCGAGGTGGTCGGGGCGCTCAAGCATCTGCTGACCAATCCCGAAGCCAGCCTGGAAACCCTGATGCGTTTCATTCCGGGCCCCGATATGCCCACCGGCGGCAAGATCATCGGCCTGGATGGCATCCGGGATGCCTACGCCACCGGCCGCGGCAGCTTCAGACTCCGCGCCACCGCCCGGATCGACCAGGTGAGCCCTCGCCGTCGCGGTATCGTGATCACCGAACTACCCTACGGGGTCGGTCCGGAACGGATCATCGAACAGCTCAAAGACGCCATCCAGCGCAAAAAAATCACCGGCATAGCCGACGTGAAGGACTTGACCGATCTGACCAACGGCACCCGGTTGGTGATCGAAGTCAAGAACGGCATCAACCCGGAAGCCCTGCTGGCACAGCTCTACAAGCTGACCAAGTTGGAAGACACCTTTGCCATAAACGCGGTGGCCCTGGTGGACGGCCAGCCCCGCAGCCTGGGGCTGGCCGAGTTGCTTCGGGTCTACCTGGATCATCGCTTGGCGGTCACCACCCGGCGCACCAGATTCCAGTTGCATAAGGCGTCCGAGCGGCTGCACCTGGTCGAGGGCCTGCTGCTGGCAATGCTGGACATCGATGACGTGATCGCGATCATTCGCAGTTCCGATGATGTGGCCGAGGCCCGCAGCCGGCTGGTCGAGGCCTTCGAGCTCACCGAGGTGCAGGCCAACTACATCCTCGACTTGCAGTTGCGTCGGCTGACCCGGCTGAGCCGGATCGAACTGGAGGCCGAACGCGACGAACTGACCGCTCGGATCGCCGAGTTAACCAAGATCCTGGACAACCCCGAGGTGCTGCACAACCTGGTCAGCGCCGAACTCGATGAGGTGGCCAGACGATTCGGCAATCCGCGCCGCACCGTTCTGCTAGCCGATTCGGGACAGGCCATGGCCGCGGCACCGGCCCTGGAGATTCCCGACGATCCGTGCCAGGTACTGCTGAGTTCCACCGGCCTGCTGGCCCGGCTGGATGCCTCCCCAGGCCAGCAGCTGCCCGTGACCGGCCCGCGGGCTCGGCATGACGCCATATCGGCGATGCTCCACACCACCGCGCATGGTGAGTACGGAGTACTCACCTCCAACGGCCGGCTGATCAGGGCTCGCGCGATCGAACTGCCCGCCCTGCCAGCCACCGCGGCCGCCCCGAACCTGCAGGGTGGCTCTCAGGCCGCGGAACTGTTCGACCTGGACAACGGAGAACGCGTGCTGGGGCTGACCAGCCTGCGCCCCGACTCGCTCGGCCTAGCGATCGGAACCCGCAGGGGGATCGTCAAACGGGTCAACCCGGAAATCCTCATCAGCAAGGACAATTGGCCGGTGATCAGCCTGGCCGATGGCGACGAGGTGGTGGGTGCCCTTGAACTGGGCGCCAGCAGCGCTGAACTGACCTTCATCACCTCGGACGCCCAGCTGCTGCACTTTCCGATCGACAAGGTTCGTCCACAGGGTCGTAGCGGTACCGGCATGGCTGGGATCAGGCTGTCGCAGGGCGCAACGGCGATCTGGTTCGGCGCGGTGGTTCCCACCGATGCCGTGGTAGTGACCGTCTCGGGCAGTTCGGCCTCGCTGCCAGGCACCGAGGCCGGCAACGTCAAGGTCACCCCGTTTAGCGAATACCCCGGCAAGGGCCGGGCCACCGGCGGGGTGCGCTGCCACCGCTTCCTGAAGGGCGAGGACACTCTGCTGCTGGGTTGGGCAGGCAGTCTACCGGCCAGGGCAGCAACGGCATCGGGCTCACCAGTCGAGTTGCCACCAGCCACCGGCCGACGGGACGGTTCGGGTACACCGGCCGCCCAACCGATAGCGGCCGTGGCCGGTGGGCTGGGAACCGCGCAGGCCGCAGCGGCCGGATTGCGCTAAGCACCCATTGGTTGACTCCTTCGCCGAGATCAGCGGTTTACCATTGCGGCATCTCGAACGGCCGGCCCGGCCAGCGACTCTGAGCTTCCGGCAAGGCAAGGTAGGATCGTCGCCGGACCGATCGGAGGATGTAATGAACCAAGTCAGCACCAAGACCGAGGCCGGCTACCTGGACGAGCCCGAGACGCCAGCCGGCTGGCTGATCCGACTTCTCAAGGGTATCCTGGTGGGAGTCGGATTCATCTTGCCAGGGCTCTCCGGTGGCGTGCTGGCCGTGATCTTCCGGATCTACGACCCGATCATCCGTTTCCTGGCCCGACCGCAACACCGCTTCATCCGGCAGGTGTGCTACTTCATCCCCATCGGTATCGGAGCCGGCATCGGGGTGGTGCTCTTCTCGGTGGTCGTGGATGCGGCCTTCGGCAAATACGCCGCCCAGTTCATCTGCCTGTTCATCGGCTTTGTGGTGGGCACCTTCCCATCGCTGTTCCGGCAAGCCGGCAAACAGGGCCGCGGCCCCGCCCAGTGGATCATAATGGCGATCTCTGCCCTGCTGATCTTCGTCATCATGCTGGCCGGCGGCCAGGCCGCCCTGAACGTAACCCCGAACGTGCTGGTCTGGTTTGGTTCAGGTGCCCTCATCGGGTTGGGTGTAATCGTGCCCGGTATGAGCCCCTCGAACTTCCTGATCTATTTCGGCCTGTACGACAAAATGGCCGCCGGCATCAAGGATTTCAACTTCGCGGTGATCGTCCCGCTCCTGATCGGGCTGGTTGCCTGCGTGCTGGCCCTTGCCAAGGCCGCCACTTGGGCCTTTGACCACTACTACGCCGGTATGTACCACTTCATTCTCGGCATGGTCGTGGGTTCCTCGATGGCCATCTTCCCTACCGTGGTGTTCCCAGCGTTCGGCCCCGCAGGGTTAACCGAAGCCGGCTTGAGCCTACCCGCAGCGGTGTCCTTCGCCGTGGTGCTTCTCATCGCCGGCACCGTCGCGTCCTGGCTGTTCAGCAAGGTTGAAGACCGGGTCCAAGCGACCCGCGAGGCCACCGAGGCGGCCGCGCGAGACACGGTCATTTCTTGACGCGGGCGAGCCGCAGCCGGCGGCCTCACCGCATCGATCACTCGCCCGATCAGCTCGATGGCGAACCCGTTCGGCAAAGCCCGCCCGGTACCCATCCCAGCCACCGAATTGGCGAACTCCGCAATCATGATCACCCCACACGGGTAGGCGCACTGCGGATGCGGGACGAAGCTAGAAGACCCGGGGCAAGCCTCACAGGTCTTCTCAGCGCACCGGCGCGTGTTGATCGTGTTCCTGCACCCGCAGCATGACCAGCAGGCCGGCCAGCAGCACCAGCACGATGCCCAAGATGCCCCAGTACTGGGTATTGTCCGAATCGGTCAAGACGGCACCGATCGAGATCGCCATCCCGAACAGGGCAGGAGACAGGAAGGAAACCACCCTGCCGGTGGTGGCGTACAGCCCGAAGACCTCGCCCGCCTTGCCAACCGGTATCAGCCGAGCCAGGAAGCTGCGCGAGGCCGACTGGGCAGGCCCAACGAACATGGTCATGACCAATCCGGCCACCCAGAACACCGATTTGCCACCGTCGTGCCAGAAGAAGATCCCCAGCCCCATGATTACCAGGGCGATCAGGGAGATCGTGATCACCTTCTTCGGTCCGATCCGATCGTCCAACAACCCGAAGGCAATGGTGGATAGTCCTGCGACGATATTGGCTGCGGCGCCGAAGATCACCACCTCACCACCGGAGAATTGGAAAGTGCCCGCGGCTATGACCGCTCCGAAGGCGAATACCCCGGCCAGTCCGTCACGGAACAGCGCCGAGGCGAGCAGGAATAGCACGGTCTGCCGGCTGATAGCCCACAGCCGTGCCACCGTCCGCCCAAGTTCGACATAGGACGCCGCCACCGGTGCCAGCCAGGCCCAGACGAACCCAGGACGCCGGCCATCCCATCGTTCCACCCCGGGTATCGGCACCCGGTCGATGACCGTCTGGTCATGCAGCATCGCGAAGGTGGGAATCGTGAACACCAGCATCCACAACCCACACACCACCATGGACACCCGGATGTCCACGCCATCGGTGCCGGTCACCCCGAACAGGCCCACTTCGGGTGAGATAAATCCGAAATAGAGCATCAGCAGCACCACGATGCCACCTAGATAGCCCATTCCCCAGCCAAACCCGGAGATGCGGCCAACATTGCCCTGGCCAGCCACATCCTCCAGCAAAGAGTTGTAGTTCACCCCGGCGACTTCGCTGACCACCGATCCGACCGCTAGCAGACCCAGTCCGAGCCACAGGTAACCCGGTTCGGGTCGCACGAAGAACAACGCCATCGAGATTCCGGCCAATAGCCAGGTAAGCCAGCGCAGCACGGTGACCGTGCGTCCGGACCGATCGGTGGTCTGGCCTAGGACGGGTGCGGCGAGCGCCACGAACAGCCCGCCGATCGTGGTTGAAGTGGCCAGTGCCTGGGAGGTGAAGTTGGTGTCCCCGAAGGCCGCGCTGGTGATATAGACGCTGAAGACGAACGTGGTGATGACGGTGTTGAACGGCTGGGTTCCCCAGTCCCACATGGCCCAACTGATGATCTTGGCGATCGACCGATCCTTGGGCACGGCCAGTGCCGTGGCAGGTCGATCCGTGACTAAATCGCTCACGAGCAGGACCATATCCTGTGCAGGCGTCCGCTGCGCGACCAGCCGTGCAGCGGACGCCAGGCCGGCAGCCGGCCGCCACGACCGGTTTAGGTGTCGATGCGCTCACCGTCCAGCTGATAGGCCCCCTCGATGATGAACTCCTTACGCGGCGCCACATCATTGCCCATCAACATCTCGAAGGTGGCCTCGGCCAGCGCGGCATCGTCCACCGTGAGCCGCCGCAGCAGCCGGCGTCTCGGGTTCATGGTCGTCTCAGCCAGTTGATCGGCATCCATTTCACCCAACCCCTTGTAACGTTGGGGCTCTTTGAAGTTGAGTCCCTTCTTGGTGAGTTCGGCCAATTTGCGCTGGTATTCGGGATCGGAATAGGTGTAGATGAACCTGTCCATTCCTCTGCGCGGATTGGTCAGTTCAAACCGGTGCAGGGGCGGCACCGCCGAGAAGACCCGACCCGCCGCCACCAGAGGACGCATATAGCGGAAGAACAGGGTGGCCAGCAGGCAGCGGATGTGGGCGCCATCGGAGTCCGCATCCGCCATGAAAATGATCTTGCCGTAGCGGGCAGCATCGATATCGAAGCTACGTCCCGACCCGGCCCCCACCACCTGGATGATCGCGGCGCATTCAGCGTTCTTAAGCATGTCGCCAACCGACGCCTTCTGCACATTGAGAATCTTCCCGCGGATCGGCAACAGCGCCTGAAACTCCGAGTTGCGCGCCAAGTTCGCGGTACCAAGCGCCGAATCACCCTCGACGATGAACAACTCGCTATTGTCCACCCCGTTGGCCCGGCAGTCCTTCAGCTTGGGCGGCAGGCTGGAGGATTCCAGAGCACTCCTGCGGCGCTGATTCTCCTTATGGATGCGGGCCGCGACCCGGGTCCGGGAAGCGTTCACGACCTTCTCCATCAACAACCGCGCGGCGGGGCGTTCGGCGGCTCGAGTGGAGTTCAGGAATCTGCCTAGCCCGGTTTCCACGATCCCGGAAACCAGCCGGGCAACCGGTGGGGTACCCAGCACCTCCTTGGTCTGACCCTCGAACTGGGGTTCGGGCAACCGCACGGTAATCACCGCGGTCATGCCCTCCAGCACATCGTCCTTGACGATATCCTCCCCCGCCTTCAGCAACCGGGTACCGTCCAGACCGTTCAGGAAGGCACGCAGCAGGCCCCGTTCGAATCCCTGGACATGAGTGCCGCCCTTCGGGGTGGCCACGATGTTGACGAAAGAGCGCTCCACGGTGTCATAACCGGTCCCCCAGCGCACCGCGATATCGACATCGAGTTGCCGTTCCACATCGGTTGGGGTCATCGCACCATGCTCGTCCAGCATCGGCACGGTTTCGGTGAAGAACTCAGTACCGCTGATCCGAATGACGTCGGTGACCTGCTCATCCGGGGCGAGGAAGCCGGCGAACTCCGAGATGCCGCCATCGTGCCTGAAACGCTCCACCAGCGGTTCAGCTCCACGCCGATCGGCCACCACGAGTTCCAATCCCGGCACCAGGAAACTGGTCTGCCGGGCGCGGTCCAGCAGGTGATCGACCGACAACTGGGCATCGGCCAGGAAGATCTGGCGATCCGGCCAGTAACGCACCCGCGTGCCGGTCACATCACGTCCCGCCTTGCCGATCCGGCGCAGGCCATGGGCCGGTGTGAAGGCGGCATCCGGCCCTTCGGCGGCGAACACCCCGGGCACCCCGCGCTGGAAGCTCATCGCCCAAGTCGCGCCGTTCCGGTCCACCTCTACATCCAGGCGGGAACTGAGAGCATTGACCACCGAGGCCCCCACTCCGTGCAACCCACCGGTGGCGTTGTAGTTGCCGGTACCGAATTTCCCGCCGGCATGCAGCTTGGTGTAGACGACCTCCACGCCGGCTAGCCCGGTACGTGGCTCGGTGCCCACCGGGATACCCCGGCCGCGATCCACCACCCGCACCGAACCGTCCGCGCACAGCTCAACCTCGATGAGAGCGCCGAAACCGGCAAGCGCCTCGTCCACGGAATTGTCGATGATCTCCCACAGACAGTGCATCAATCCACGGGTGTCGGTAGAGCCGATGTACATGGCCGGGCGCTTACGAACCGCCTCTAGCCCTTCGAGGACGAGCAGGTTCTTCGCCTCGTACTCTCTGCTCGGGGCGCTGGGACTGCTTTGCGTATTGGTTCTGGGCGGCACGGCGTGAAGCATACCGGTGCACGCCAACAGATTCGGGCAACGCCCCTCACCGCCTCCGGCAGATGGCCAAGCACCAGCCCGGCCCCATCCGGTTGTCTCCGGCATGGCCCGCCGCTCGGTCCATCGATCGCATACCGCGACCGGGTACGCCCGCCCGAAGGTCCGGCCGGGCAGGCCGCCAGTCCGGTCTCCGCATCGACCCAACAGTTCCGGACCCCGGCCGAACCGACCCCGCCGAGAGGCTTGGCTCGCTCTGCTCGCCGGGTACTCTTTGGTGCAGCGGGAACACCACGGTCACGCAAAGCGTTGAGCGAATTGGTCGATCCCGATGACCGAGCGAGGAGCGTGCCGATGAATACCGAAGTTATGGAAAACCAGGCCTTGACCGCCGCCGACCGCTGCGATCGTTGCGGCGCCCAGGCTTATCTTCGGGTCACGTTGCCATCGGGCGGCGAATTGCTGTTTTGCGTGCACCATGCACGCAAGCACTCCGACAAGATCAAGCAGGTAGCCCTGAAGATCCAGGACGAAACCGACCGGCTGGGCTGAGTGTAGCCTCAAAACCACGATGGTTCTGGCCCGGCTCGATTGAGCCGGGCCAGAACCATCATTGCAGGCAGAGTGTACCCGGCAAGGAGTAGACGATGAGCGAAGACCGAGTACTGGCAGCGCTGCAGACACTTGGCTTGGAACGCACGGTGATCCGGCATGGTCAGGTTGCCAGTCTGGCAGAAACAGCCAGGCAATGCCGAGTCGAACTCCGCGATGTCATCAAGACCATGGTGGTGCGTCGCGGCCCCGACGACTACCTGTTCGTCCTGATCCCCGGGGATCGGGAATGCAACTGGCCCAAGCTGCGCAAGCTGCTGGGCGTCCAGCGGTTGTCGACGCCGGATACCCAGACCACGTTAAAAGTGACCGGTTTTACCCCGGGGACCATGACTCCCTTCGGCGCCAGCAGACCATGGCCGGTGATCGCGGACGCCGCAATCCTCGGTCGACGAGTAACCATGGGCGCCGGAGCGCCGGGAGTGGCCATCTGCCTGACAGCAGACACTATGCTGGCCGCATTGAACGCCACCGCCGCCGATATCACCGAGCCGCCCGTTCCGGCGTCGTGACCGCCACGAGTGGTTCCGCATAACCCCGCCGCCAAATCCAGACGATCCACTCGAGCACTTGAACGCCGGTTAGTGTCAGCTCGCGACCACAGCGGCGGCGATACCGCTACCGGAATCGGCACATCGAGCCGCCAACACGCCCACCACAGCATCCGATGCGATCAGACAATGCTCCGACCGGTCGAGCGTCGCGGGCTGCGGCAGCGCCGGCAAGACCCCGCTTAGTCCTGCCGCACCCGCAGGAGATGAGAGGCGTCGCGCACCCTGGTGCGCAATCGGTAGGCCTGGGTGGCACACAACATGAACAGATCGGTGCCGTCGTCCCCGCCGAAACAGAGATTGCCGACATGACCATGCGGCGAGGCAACATAGGCGATCTCGCGGCCGGTCTGGTCATATACGTGGATGCCACTGAACTGGGCGGTCCAGACGTTGCCCAGTTCATCCACCCGGATGCCATCGGCGATGCCGTCGGCTACGGTGACGAAATCGCGGCCGCCCTTGCACCTGCGTCCCGACACCACCCGGTACACCCGGATGGCATGGGTACCGCTCGGATTGGGCTGTTCACTGGGCATATCGATGGAGTTGTCGCAGACATAGAGCAAGGACTCGTCCGGGGAGAAGGCGATGCCGTTGGGGATCTCGATATCGGTGATCACCGGATCGCAGTCGCCGCTCTGCGGATCGAAGCGGAACACCCAGTGGTCACCGTATTCCAGCACACCGGGATGCCCCTCCCGGGGCCGCAGGATGCCATAGGACGGGTCAGTGAACCAGATGCTGCCGTCCGATTTGACCACCACATCGTTGGGCGAGTTGAACCGATGCCCGCACCACGAATCCACCAGGGTCCGTACGGTACCCGACTCCTCGATCTCAATGCTCCGGTTCCCGTGCGAACACTGGATTACCTCACCGTTCAATCCGGTGGTGCGGCCATTAGTGAAACCCACCTGGTCGCGATGGATGCCGACCATGCCGGTGGCCTGGTCCCAGACCAGAATCCGATCTCCGGGGATATCGGAATAGCGAAGTACCCGCTCCGTAGGCAACCAGACCGGCCCTTCGGCCCAGGTGGCAAGCAATGTGCCATCACCGAGTCGTTCCATGGTCGGTTCGGTGAGCAATCCGGTTTCGTCCCTGAAGATCATGGCGTTCCCCTCCGGTCGGGCAGGCCCCGTTGGCCGTGCGTGACCACAATCCTAGAAGCCCCATCGGGCAAGCAGCCACCGGCAGGCCACTCCGCAAACCAAACCCAAAGCCGTTGGCCGAAAAACGGCTGCCGTGGCATGGCTCCCGCCCCGGTCGGCGGATGAACCAATTGCCGGCGCTGCACGGCGAGGTCAGCCAGGCCGGCCCCGCCAACTCATCTCCCCATCGGCTGGGCCGGCCGCTCACTCCAGATAGTCCCGCAGAATCTGGGAACGCGAAGGATGCCGCAGCTTGCTCATCGTCTTGGACTCGATCTGACGGATCCGCTCTCGCGTGACGCCGTAAACCTTGCCTATCTCGTCAAGGGTCTTGGGCTGGCCATCGGTGAGCCCAAAGCGCATGGAGACCACCCCGGCCTCGCGTTCGCTCAGGGTATCCAGCACGTCATGAAGCTGCTCCTGCAGAAGAGTGAAGTTCACCGCATCTGCCGGCACGATGGCCTCGGAATCCTCGATCAGGTCGCCGAACTCTGAGTCGCCGTCTTCGCCCAACGGGGTATGCAACGAGATCGGCTCGCGACCATATTTCTGTACCTCGATGACCTTCTCGGGGGTCATGTCCAGTTCTTTGGCCAGCTCTTCCGGAGTCGGCTCCCGGCCCAGATCCTGCAGCATCTGACGTTGCACGCGGGCCAGTTTGTTGATCACCTCGACCATGTGCACGGGGATACGAATGGTGCGTGCCTGATCGGCCATCGCACGGGTGATGGCCTGTTTGATCCACCAGGTGGCGTAGGTTGAGAACTTGTACCCCTTGGTATAGTCGAACTTCTCGACTGCCCTGATCAATCCAAGGTTGCCCTCCTGAATTAGGTCCAGGAACAGCATCCCGCGCCCGGTATACCGCTTGGCGAGCGAGACGACCAGGCGCAGGTTGGCCTCCAGCAGATGATTCTTAGCACGCCGCCCATCCTGGGCGATCCAGTCATAGTCGTCATGGTCACCGGTGGTGACCTGTCCTTCGGTCAGCTGTTCCTCGGCGAAAAGCCCGGCCTCGATTCGCCGCGCCAAGTCAACCTCCTGCTCGGCATTCAGCAAGGCGACCTTGCCGATCTGCTTCAGGTAGTCCTTAACCGGATCGGCGGTCGCGCCAGCCGAGACAACCTGCTGCTCTGGTTCATCGGCGTCGTCGGAGTCGGACAGATTGAAGGCCTCTTCGTCGGCCACCAACTCAGCCTCGTCCCGGGCCGCCTGCCGGGAATCAAATTGAGAATCATCGACATCGTCCAGATTCCGCTTCTTGCCGCCAACGGTCAACACCACATCGTCGCCGTCGCGCTGCACGGTCACATCGACAACCTGCTCTACCACTTCACGCAAGGTGGGCTCCGCGGGCTGCCCGTCGACGGAAGCCTTCGAGGTGGTCTTGGTGCTTCGCGCACCACGCCTGGTTGGCGAACCGGCTGCCGAGGCCTTCGACCTCCCACGGGGCTGATGCCCATCTCGCCCTGGCCTGACAACAGCCGATCCGTCTTTCGTCTTTGACTTGGCTGTACTTCTGGAAACCGGTGCCGCGATCTCCGCTACCGACTGCTCAGCGGCAGTCTGCACAGATTCGGCCGCGGTACTCCGCCGAGTGCGGCGAGCAGCGGTTTGCAGTCCGACTTCCATAGACTGACTTGCTTTCTTGCTCCGAGACCGGGTGGTCGGTTTGGTGGTCGAGGCAGCCTGATCGGTGGTACTTGGAGTCACTAGGGACCTTTCGGGGCCGTCGCTACGAAGGGACGCACCAGGCCGGTAGTGTCATAGGTGCGCCTCGATTCATTTTGCCACGGCCGTCAAACCGAACGAACACTGCCCAGCAGCAACGGCATCGAACCGTGGTCGGGTTATCCTGGGAAAATACCTGTGACCAGAGTCGTAATTCGATCGGCGACCAACTGGTTGTTCCCCAGTTCACAGCTCTCGGGAAGCAAAACCACAGATCTGTGCGTTACATCTTTCGACGACAAGAAAGGCGCAGATGGACACCAAGACTCGCGTTCGTTCGAACGACGGCATCGACGGCAAGGACTCGGTTGGACTCTACCTTGAGTCCATCGCGAAGACCCCGTTGCTGACTGCCGAGCAAGAAGTCGAGTTGGCCCGCCTGATCGAGGCCGGCCAATACGCCGAGGCCATCCTGGCCGGCCGCATCCGATCGGCCACCGACGCCAGTCGTGAAGAACTCCAGATCATTGCCCGCCAAGGAGACCGGGCGATGCAGCACTTCGTTCAGGCGAATCTCCGGTTGGTCGTCTCCGTGGCCCGCAAATATGGACGCTCGCAGATGCCGCTGCTAGACCTGGTGCAGGAAGGCAATACCGGCTTGATTAGGGCAGTAGAGAAGTTCGACTACGCCAAGGGCTTCAAGTTCTCCACCTACGCGACCTGGTGGGTTCGGCAGGCCATCAGCCGCGGGATTGCCCAACAGGGCCGGATCGTGCGGCTGCCGGTGCATGTGGCCGAACAGGTAAACCAGATCTCCGCGGTACGCCGCAATCTGGAGCGCACCCTAGGCCGCGAGCCCGAGGTAGGCGAGATCGCCCGAGAACTGGACGTGACCGAGGACAAGGTCATTGACTTGATCCGCTATTCGCGGGACCACGTCAGCCTGGATGCCCCGGTCGAAGAGGATGGCGATACCTCGCTGGGTGACCTGATTGCCCGTGAAACCGCTCCCGGTCCCGATGAACTGGTACTCAGCCAGGAGGATCGTGACCGGCTAGACGCCATGCTCGAGGGTCTGGACGAGCGCTCCGCAGATGTGGTGAGACGCCGCTATGGCCTGCTGGATGGCCGCCAGGCCAAGCTGGCCGATATCGGCCAGGTTTGGGGTATCACTGCCGAACGCGTCCGGCAAATCGAGCGCGCAGCGCTGTTGGCGCTGCGCGCCAGCAGCGCAGTCGCGGTCGCCTGAACCAGACACCGAGGCAGCCGGCCCAGCGCGGTTCGACTTAGCAACTCCCGCCGGCGACCGGCCGGATGAGCCCCTCCTGGGCGCAGGATGCCACCATCCTGCCGCCCTGGAAGAGCCGTCCGGAAGCAAACCCCAGGGCATGTGAGGCCGAAGGCGAAATCATGTCATACAGCAACCACTCATCTGCCATAAACCGGCGGTGAAACCACATCACATGATCGATAGAGGCAGTCTGCAACCGGTTGGACATAAAGGCAACCTCATGCGGCACGGTGCTCACGCTAAGCAGCGTCAGATCCGAAAGATAGGCCAAGATCGCCTGGTGGACGCGAATATCATCGGGCAGCCGAGCCTCGGTACGCACCCAGACCCGCATATGCGCCCGATGTGCTCCGGAAGCGATGACGCCGTCGGGGCCGGAGTCGCCGGCGAAGCGAACCTCCAGGACATCCCATTCATGCCAGATCGGGTGAACCCCAAATCGCGCGTCCATGACTTCGACCAGAGTGGGGCAATCTTCTGGCGCAGGCACCCGTTCGGGTGCCGGATCGCCATGGTCCAGGCCGGGTTCTGGCGCATGGAAGGAGCACGACATGGAAAACAGTTCCTCATACCCTTGATAGGCCACCACCCGTCGAGAACTGAACGTCTTACCATCGCGGGAGTTCTGGACCCGGTAGTCGATATCGGCGGACGCCGAACCGGGCCGGACGAAATACGCATGTAGGGAATGGACGACCCGTTCCCTACTGACGGTGCCATAGGCCGCGGTGAGTGCCTGGGCCAGCACCTGGCCGCCGTAAGTGCGCTGCATCAAGGTCTGGGGATGGTGACCCCGGAAGCTACGCTCGTCGACAGGTTGCAGATTCAGCAGGTCCACCAATTCAGCTGTGTTCGCAGGCACTCGACCACCCTGCCACAGTCCTCGCGAGAGCACGGCTAACGCCCAGCGATCGATCACGCTGCGCAAGATCCAGCCCCGAGACCAGCCCGAACGGCAGAGGCCGGCATCGATCCCGCAAAACGCAAGATCTGGTCGATGCAGGACTCAGGGATGGTTGCCGCCCGGCGGTAGGGTGCCCCAGCTGTCCGCGGCCAGTTCGCCCCGAGTCCGCTTATTCTGCGGTCTCCTCGGCGGCCGCCTCACCGGCGTCCCCAACGTTCTCGGAAGCGTCAGCCACCCGACCCTCGACGTCGTCTCGAGCACCGAGGAAAGCAGCCTTGAAGTCGGTGAAACGATCACCCAGATCCTGCCGCAAACCGGCGAACTTCTCATCCAGATCGGAGTCCGCATACTTGGCCTTGACCGTTTCGGCGACTTCGCGGTACTTGTCGCCGATGGATTGGGTGAAGCCCAGGAACTTGTCATCCAGTTCGGACTCGTCCAGCTTGTCCTTCACCGAACTGGCAAAGTCGTGGTACCGATCGCCGACCTCGGAGCGGAAACTGGCCAGTTTGTCGTCCAGATCGGAGTCCGCATACTTCTCCTTGACCGAGTCCACAAATTGCCCCAGCCGGCCTTGGGTCTCCTTAGCCAGGGCTTCCAGCTTGTCGGTGATGTCCATGCTCATGCCTTTCGTCGAGTGACAGGCATAACGCTAATGAGCCGCGGGTCATCTCGGGCCAGAAGGCGAGAAACCGCGGTATCGGTCAAGAAGGCGGGCACTGGAGGTAGTTTGGAGGCCAATAGGTTTCCCACCAGTGAGGCAACATGCAATCCACCAGCACTGCGGGCAAGTCGCCGGCCAACCCAGAAGTACCCCTCGCATCGCCCGCGTCGCCCCCCAGCAGAGCGCATCTGCCCTCGTCCGGCCGGCGGATGCCGGTGTCTTCCTATCGAATCCAGTTGTGTCCCGAACTTGGGTTCGACCAGGTACGCACCCAGCTCGACTATCTGGACGATCTTGGGGTTACCGACCTGTATCTGAGCCCGATACTTCAGGCGGCGCCCAGCAGCACCCACGGCTACGACGTCGTCGACCACACCCAGATCAGTACCGCCCTCGGGGGCCGGGACGCCTTCGAGCAGTTGGCCCAGGCAGCCCACAAGCGCGGCATGGGCATCATGGTGGACGTGGTGCCGAACCACATGGGCGTACCCACGCCGATCTACCACAACAAGGCACTATGGTCGGTATTGCGCGATGGCCCAGCCTCCCCCCATGCGGCCTGGTTCGACGGTACCGACAACGCCGATGGCGATGGGCTGTTGATGCCCTTCCTGGGCGCCCGGATCGGCACCGTGCTAGCCAACGGCGAGATCACCATGACCGACCAGGTCATTCCCGGTTTCGAGGCCGATGGCCCCCAGCCGGTACTGGTCTATCATGACCACGTCTTTCCGGTGCGGGCGGGCACCGAACACCTGCCCCTTACCGACTGCGTTGCTGCCCAGTACTACCGGCTGGCGTTCTGGAAGGTAGCCGCCGAAGAGGTGAACTTCCGGCGCTTCTTCGACGTGGACACCCTGCTGGCCGTGCGGGTCGAGGACGAACAGGTCTTCCAGGCCACCCACGCCCTGCTGCTGGAACTTTTTGAATCCGGGCATATCGATTCTTTCCGTATCGACCATCCCGATGGGCTGGCTGACCCGCGTGGCTATTTCCGGCGGCTGTCGATGGCCACCGGCGGCGCCTGGATTGCCGCCGAGAAGATACTCGAGCCCGATGAACAGATGCCTGACGACTGGCCGGTAGCCGGCACCACCGGCTACGACGCGGCATGGCGGATCGTCTCCCTCAACAGTGACCCTAACGGCTATGGCGAACTGGGCAGCCTGGCCCACACGATCGCCGGAGACATTCCCGGCACCCTCGACCAGGTGATGGCCACCGCCAAACGCGAAATCACCACCAGTTCACTGCTGGCCGAGGTACACCGGATAGCCGACCTCGCCTACCAGATCTGCCGCGACGACATCATGCTGCGCGATCACACCCAGACCTGGATCGCCCGCTGCTTGACCGAACTGCTGGTCGCCTTCCCGCGCTACCGGGCATATGTCGTGCCCGGCGAAGAAGCCTCCGAGGAGGCTGTCAGCTTGATAGAGCACACCGCGACGCTGGCCCGCGCCAGTCTGGACAGCGATCTGCACGATACCCTAGAGGTGGTGGTTGACCTGGTACTCGGCCGGGAAGTGGGTTCCCGCAGCCGCGCTCAACGGGCCCAACGCGACGAACTGGTGGTGCGTTTCCAACAGGTCTGTGGGGCCGTGACCGCAAAGGGCGTGGAGGACACCGCCTTCTACCGTTGGACGCATCTGGTATCGCTCAATGAAGTTGGCGGAGCGCCCGCCCGCGGCGGGATCAACCCCGACGAGTTCCACCGCTGGTGCACCGAACTGGCCGACACCTGGCCGGCGACCATGACCTGTGGCACCACTCACGACACCAAACGTTCCGAGGACGTGCGGGCCCGGATCACCGTGCTGTCCCAGTACGCCGCCGAGTGGCGGGCCCTAGTCACCCGGCTGCACCCCTATGCCGAGATGCTGGAAGGGCACACCGAAAACCTGATGTGGCAGACCCTGGCGGGTACCTGGACCGCCGCCGGCCCGATCGAACCCGAACGCCTAGGCGAATATCTGATCAAGGCGGCCCGGGAACAGAAATTGTGGACCACTTGGACGAATCCCGACACCGAGGCCGAACAGTCCCTGCGGAACACCATCGCCGCGCTCTATGCCGATGAGGATGTCATGGGCGCGTTCAGCGACTGGGCGATGTTCACCGGTGAGACGGTGCGCACCGCGGTGTTGGCCAGCAAGGCAATCCAGCTCACCTGCCTGGGAGTGGCCGACAACTACCAATCCTGCGAGACGCTGCAGAACTACCTAGTGGATCCCGACAACCGGGTGCCGGTCGATTTCTCGTCGCTCGCGAAGCAGGTACACGCCATGCACAACAACGAGCCTGCCGATCTGGGCACCGAGAAACTTCATCTGACCCGCCAAATACTCCGGCTGCGGCGGCGCCGACCGGACGCCTTCGTGGGTGCCCGCGCTGCGCATCGTCCGCTGCCGAGTTCTTCGGGACATGTGGTGGCCTTCGCCCGTGGCGAGGAACCCCAGGTGGTCACGGTGGCCGTTCGCCTGGGCCGACCTATGGAAACCCCGGATGCCTTCGGTGGGCATACGGTGGTACTGCCCGAGGGTCACTGGTATGACGTGCTGACCGGCGAGGAACTCTCCGGGGGCGCGGTGAATCTGGCGGAGCTACTGGACCGGTTCCCGGTGGCCGTGCTAGAGGAGGTTTCCACAACCGAACACACCACATCGCTGCCGGCAGTGCTTGCCCAGCACCGTCCGCATCCCATACGGAAATCGCCCCCAGGCGAAACCGAAGAGGGTGGGTTGTTGGGCTGGCTGACCCGGGCCCTCGGCCGGGCACCCAGCGAGGACGGCAATGAGTAGGCCCCTCAACGCCATGGCTGAGCAGACCATCCGACTCTGGGCGCCATTGGCCACCACCGCCGAGGTGGTGGTTGGGGATCAACGACGCACCATGCAACGCGCCGACAGCGAGCACTGGACGACCCGGTTGCCGGTCGGCACCGACTATCTATTGGCCGTGGATGGTCAAGAACCGCGCCCCGATCCTCGCAGTGCCCAGCAGCCCCACGGCGTGCATGGCTGCTCAAGGGTTTTCGATACTGCCGCCCACAGCTGGCAGGACACCGATTGGGCTGGCCGGGAGGTGCTCGGTTCGGTCTGCTACGAACTGCATGTGGGTACCTTCACTCCTGAAGGCACCTTGGATGCGGCCATCGAGAAACTCGATCATCTGGCATGGCTGGGCGTCCAGACCATTGAGTTGATGCCACTGACGCCATTCCCCGGCTCACGTGGTTGGGGCTACGACGGGGTCGCCATCTATGCGGTGCATGAGGCCTACGGCGGCCCGGCAGCCCTGCAACGGTTCGTGGATGCCGCCCATCGGATGGGGCTGGCGGTGTGCCTGGATGTGATCTACAACCACTTCGGGCCGGACGGGAACTATGCCCCGGTCTTCGCTCCCTACTTCACCAGCCGCCACGATACCCCGTGGGGCAGCGCCATCAATCTGGACGACGAGCACTCCGAAGGAGTCCGGGAATTCATCTGTGACAACGCGGTCCGCTGGATCCGCGAGTTCCACATGGACGCGCTGCGGTTGGACGCGGTGCATGCCCTGATCGATGATTCCCCAACCAATATCTTGGCCGAACTGGCTGACCGGATCGCTGCGCTACGTCTGGAGCTCGGGAGACCGGTGCAGTTGATCGCCGAATCCGATCTCAACCAGGTGAAGATGGTGCTACCCCGCCAGGCCGGTGGCCTGGGCATCGACGGCCAGTGGGATGACGATGTGCACCATGCCTTGCACGCCTACCTGACCCAGGAAACCTTTGGCTATTACGTGGACTTCGGTTCCGCCGAGGTACTCAGCAAGGCTCTCGAACAGGTCTTCGTCCATGATGGTTCGTGGTCCACTTTCCGGAACCGACCTTGGGGTTCCCCGGTCGGCCCCGAGGTGCCCCGCCGCAAGTTCGTCGTCTTCACCCAGAACCACGATCAGGTTGGCAATCGGGGACGCGGTGACCGTCCCAGCGAGCGCCTGTCGGCCGGTACCCAGGCCGGGGCCATCGCGATTCTGCTGCTCAGTCCGTTCACGCCCCTGCTATTCCAGGGACAGGAATGGGGCACGCGCCGGCCCTTCCAATTTTTTACCGATCACGAGCCCGAGTTGGGTGCGGCGGTTACCGCTGGCCGACTGGCCGAGTTCGCCGGACACGACTGGCAGGCGATCTACGGACCGGACCTGCTGATTCCCGATCCACAGGCCGTCGAAACCTTCACCGCCAGCAAACTGGACTGGTCCGAGTTGGCTCAACCCGAACACGCCGCCCTGCTCGACTGGCATCGCAGGTTGATAGGATTGCGGATGGAACTGGGCGATTGTCGTGAGCCGATTCGTACCGATCATGGCGACGACTGGTTCCGCATGGTTCATGGACCGTTCACGGTGCTGATCTGTCCCGGGTCACGCCCGGTCAGGGTCGCGGAACACCGCAACCGGGTCGCCGCTCGATGGGGTACGGTCCGCATCGCCGCGGGTATCGCCGAGTTGGGTGGGCATTCGGTCGTTGTGCTGCGCGATTGACCGACGGTACGGCCGGGCGGGTATCACCAGTCAGGCGAGTTCAGCCAGCGCCCGCCGAATCCGCTTCGTAGACACGCTGAGCACGGTTCCCAGGATCTGGGCATGGGCCTGAACCCGCAGTTCCTCGATCCAAAAGCCGACATCGTCCATCGCATCCGGTAACCGCCCCGGCGGCTGGTCGGCACGCAGTGCATCGTATTCGGCCTGTAGTTCGGCGATCGGGGCAGCAAGTCTGGCGTCCCGGGCCGGATCGCCGGCTGCTTGCCGCATGCGGGCCAGCATGGCCTTCAGATAGCGCGGCAACTGCTCATACCAGGGGTCTCGGGTGAAGCCGATGAAACCCCGGAAGACCAGATTGTCGAGTTGATCGAGTATCTCGGGCCCGATCACCGAGGTCTCCGCCAGGGCCTGCACCTGGCCGGTCAGTTCGCAGACCTCGGCGGCCACCGCCACCACCTTGCGCATCTGATCGGCCTGCTCCTGGCGTACCGCCAACCCAAGCCGATCATAGGCTGCGGCATCCCGGATCGACGACGGCTCCCGGTGCCGCCGAGCGCATTGGTCGACCGCTTTGAGCCGGGCATCGGCGAGCAGCGTAGGCACCGCCGGATAGGGTCCCCCGGGCAACGCCAACTTCTGGGAATTAGTCAGTTGCGATATCACCCAACGAGTCGGATCCGGGTTGGTCAGCACTAGCAGTCGACGGATCCCCAGCCCATGGCTGGCCATCTGCTGGGCGGGGGTCTCGGCCAATATCACGCTGACCCCATCGCCTAGATCCTTCAGCGCCGGATAGCCGACCACCTGCAGACCGCCATGCCTTATCGTTACCTGTTCGGCCAGTTCGCCGAAGGTCCAGCTGGTAGATTTGCTAACTTCGGGGGCGGCCCTGGTGATCGTTCGGCTGACCTGTTGAGATAGCTCGGCCCTGAGTTCGCCCAGATCGCGGCTAAAACGCGTAGGCCTACCTGGCTGGGTCACCTCGAAACCGACTTGTAGATGGGTGGGTACCTGTTCGGGATGCCAGTGGTCGGCGGGTACCGATTCACCGGTCAATGCGGTCAGTGCGCGGCCCAGCTCATCGCAAAACCGACGGGACCGGTTGGCTCGATTGGCCGCCAGCCAGCGCACTGCCGCACTGGCGTGGTCGGGTGCCGGGACGAATCTGGTACGCGATTGTTTGGGGAGACTGCGGATCAGCTCTTCGGCCAGCTCAAGACGCAGCCCGGGCACCTGCCAGCTGAATGGTTCGGGTCGCAGCTGGTTCAGCTGAGCCATCGGCACCCGGATGCTGACGCCGTCTTGTTGGGTGCCGGGCTCGAAAACATAGCCGATCGGCAGGTTCAGCCCGGCGATTGACCAACAGTCCGGGAACTCGCGGCGAACCCGATCCAAGGCATCGCCATCGATCAGCAGGCCGAGGTCAAACTCCAGGAAGCCGGGATCGGGATATTCGCGCCACCAGGCATCGAAGCTGCTCTGGGAACAAACCGTGCTGGGCAGCCGCCGGTCGTAGAAGTCATGGATCACCTGGTCGTCTATGGTCACCTGCCGGCGCCTGGTCCGGTCGGCTATCTCTTCGACCTGCCGTAGCACTTCTGCGTTGTGTTTCAGGAAGCCATGGTTGGCATGCGGGCCAGTGGGCCGCCACTGCCCCTCGACAAGCCCGGCGCGGATGAAGATCTCCCGGGCCGCCTGGGAATCGATGCGCCCGTAATCGATCAACCGGTCGACGATCACCGGCAACCCGAATAGCAATACCCGTTCTCGAGCCACCACCCGGCTTGAGGAAACCGACCAGTGCGGTTCCGAGTAGGTGCGTTTAAGCAGGTGTGCGCCGACCTGCTCCAGCCATTCTGGCTCGATCGCCGCCACCGTGCGCGCCCACAGTCTGGCTGTTTCGACCAGTTCAACTGCCATCACTAACTGGGGTGGCCGACGGGCCAGGGCCGAACCGGGCTGGATCGCGAACCGCGCCCCCCGGGTACCCTGAAATTCGGTCATCGTTCTTCGCCGGCGGCCCCGGCCACCCGGAGCATTTGGCGGTGGCGGCTGTTGCAACCCGATCTGGCTGAGCAGGCCCGACAATGCGCTGATCAATACCTGATCGGTTGGCGCAGCCGTGGCATTTCGGCGCATGCCGAGATCCTTGCACAGCTGCTTGAGCTGGGTATGCAGGTCCTGCCATTCCCGCACCCGCAAGAAGCTCAAGTACTCGTCCCGGCAGAGCCGGCGAAACTGGTTTCCCGAGCGGGTTAGTCTCTCGGTTTGCAGGTAGCCCCACAGCCGTAGAATCGCGGTGATATCCCCACCCGGGTCGATGGAAGTGGCCGGCTGGTCTTCCGGATTTCCCCGCAGACCTTGGATGCGCGCCGTCTTGGAGGTATGTGGGGTGTGCCGTAAGGGTTCGGGGCCCGGTTTCGAGCCGGCCGCTGGCCACTCCGTGTGCCGATTATCCCGCGAACTGGACGCGGCATTCGGCTCCTTCGCTGCACCGTCCGATGCGGGTTGGGTCGCGGCCGCCAGCGCGGCATCGCTGAAAAACCTGGCATGTAGCCGATCGGCCTGCTCGCGATGTTCGGCGGGCCGCTCACGCACATCCTGGATCGCCAGGAAGCTGGCGATCACTAGCATCTCGCGTAGGCAGCCCCTGTGGTTGGCCTCGATCAGCATCCGTCCAAGTCGTGGGTCAATGGGTAGCCCGGCAAGGTCCCGGCCGATCCGGGTGAGACGTATCGGCTTGCGTTCGCGCAGAGCCCCGAGTTCGGTCAGCAGTCGAAGGCCATCCCCGATCTGGGCGACGTCGGGTGCCTCCACGAAGGGGAAGTCGGCGATATCCCCCAGGCCGGCCTTGGCCATCTGCAGAATCACCGCGGCCAGGTTGGTGCGCAGGATCTCGGGTTCGGTGAACTCGTCGCGCGCCAAGTAATCGGCCTCGGAATATAGGCGAATCGCAATGCCGGGAGCGACCCGCCCGCAGCGACCTGCCCGCTGGTCGGCCGAGGCACGGCTGATCGGCTCGATGGGCAGCCGCTGCACCTTGGTGCGTGCCGAATAGCGGGAGATGCGCGCCGTGCCGGCATCCACCACATACCGAATCCCAGGCACGGTCAACGAGGTTTCAGCGATATTGGTGGCGACCACGATCCGCCTGCCGGCGTGGGGCGCGAAGATGCGCTGCTGTTCGGCCGCCGATAACCTGGAGTGCAGCCCGACCAGTTCGGTATCCGGCTGGTGTTGCTCGGCGAGAGCGTCCAGCGCATCGCGGATCTCGCGCTCGCCGGAGCAGAACACCAGGATGTCGCCGGGGCCGGCAGCACGCAATTCGGCCACCGCCGCCACTATGCCCTCCGCCTGATCCAGCGGCTCGGCCTCCGGCTGGTC
The DNA here is from genome assembly GCA_938036835.1 of uncultured Propionibacterium sp. Classification (GTDB taxonomy): domain Bacteria; phylum Actinomycetota; class Actinomycetes; order Propionibacteriales; family Propionibacteriaceae; genus Brooklawnia. The sequence continues at coordinate 10,304 of CALHWB010000009.1, read as the reverse complement.
GGGATCGATCAGGGGGCGATAGCGCACTTCAACCGGATGGCTGCGCCCCGAGACCTGCACCACTGGAGCCTGGCCGAAATGCGCGGCAAACCGGGCCGTGTCGATGGTCGCCGAGGTGATGATCACCCGCAGTTCCGGCCGGTGATTCAACAGTTGCTTCAGGTAACCCAGCAGGAAGTCGATGTTCAGACTGCGTTCATGGGCCTCGTCGATGATGATGGTGTCATAGCGGCGCAGTTCCCGGTCGTGGCCGATCTCGGCGAGCAGGATGCCATCGGTCATCACCTTTATCCGGGTTTGGCTGCTGGCCTGCCGGGTGAACCGCACCTGGTAGCCGACTAGGTCGCCCAACTCACCCCCCAGTTCAGCAGCGATCCGGGTGGCCACGCTGCGGGCAGCGATCCGGCGTGGCTGCGTGTGGCCAATGCGGCGCCTACCGGCCAGCAGACAGATCTTGGGCAACTGAGTGGTCTTGCCCGACCCGGTCTCACCGGCAATCACCACTACTTGATGGTCGGCGATCAGTTGGGCGATCTCGGCGACGTGGACGCTGATCGGCAGCCCGGGATCGAAATCGATCCTGGGCCGATGAGTGGGTGATTCTGCTGGCATACCATCCGAAAGCCTATGCGACCGGGCAACTAGCCGGCTAACCAGCAGCCCGGGGCTCGACGATGGTTGGCCAAAGGTACCCGGGTTCGACCCGGTTCAGCCGGCATTCACCAGGGCAGCCAGCAAGGTTACCGCCGGAATGGAGGCAAAGGAGGTGATGAAGATCACATCCCGGGCCAATTGCACCGCGGTCTGGCCACGCATCGCAAAAACGAACACGTTCTGCGCGGTGGGCAGCCCGGCCATCACGGTGACAGCCAGCGTGGTCACCTGGTCCAGGCCAAAAACCATGGACAGTCCGAAGGCGACCGCAGGCTGAACGATCACCTTCAACACGCCGATCGTCACGGTTTCAACAACATTGCGCTGCCCGGGCAACGGTCCGGTACGCAGCGATATGCCAAAGGCGATCAGCATGGCGGGTACCGCGATCCCGCCGACCAGATCGATGGTGCCGGTCAGCAGGCCGGGCAGGCTCGAACCGGTCAGGTTCACTGCCAGCCCAGCCAGCGTGCCGACGGTCATCGGGTTGCGGAAGGGCAGGCTGAGATTGCGCAGCCAAGAGCTTGGGTGGCCCTCCCGGCGGGCCTTGATGGCGTCGAGCAGGCTCAGCCCAAACGGCTGCAAAGCCAAGATCTGCAACAACAGGATGGGGGCCACCCAGCTGGTGTCGTGCAACACGTAGGCGGCGATCGGCAAGCCCATGTTGTTGGCATTGACATAGCAGGACGCAAAACCGCCGATCACCTGGTGGCTGCCGCTGCGTCGCCAGATCAGGTTGGCGGCCAGCAGGTACAGCATCAGGGTGGCTGCCACGGCCAGTAGCGAGACGATCACATTTGTCGAGAAGATGCGCTGCAGATCGGCCTTGCGCATACTGCCGAACAACAGGGCAGGAATCCCGATGAAGAAGGCCACCTGAGCCAGGACTCGCTGCGCAGTGCCGTCCAGCACCCTGAGATGGGCCGCCGCCCAGCCGATACCGATGACGAACCAAATGGTGAAGAAGCCGCGCAGCACATCTGCCATGGCATCCCAGCCTACGTTCCGCGGACATCGGTGCCCGGCACGATCCGGGGCTCCAGCCGCAGCCCGCTGGGGGCGATGGCCATGCTTCCCCGGTGCTTGAGCACAGTCTCAGCGATGGCGTGCCGGGGGCGATTACCCTATCGAGAACCCCCTGCCAGGCCTTATCCGACGCGGTGGCTGAGACCGGTCACCTGCCGGCCGGACCGGGCCTGGCAGCGATCCATTGGGGTACGGTGGTCAGGTATCCCAGCCCCAGCCAACCGACCAAGAACGGCTCGGGCCAGCGGCCCGGGTGGGGCTTCGCGACAGGGCTCTGTGGTATCTCCTCAGTTGGGGGCTGGATGGGGCCACGGTGGCCGCCTTCCTGGGCTTGTTGTGGCCGCGCCTACGCGACCGCGAGTCGATGGGTTTGGCGGTCGGCTGCGCGTTGGTCACGTTGGTGGCCGTGCCCATCACGCCGCCGGGTACTCCCCTGCCGGTGGCCGCACTGGTGGCGATCGGAACCTACTGGTGGCAGCGGGATCGGCAGGGATGGACGTACTGGGTTGGATCCTGCTGGCCAGCGCAGTCGCCTTCGCCACCAAACTGGTCGGTTACCTGCTGCCCCACAGGCTTCTGGCCGCGCCATGGCACCAACAGGCCAGCACCGCGATGACCATCGGGCTGCTCGCCGCGCTGGTGGCCACCAACGCGGTGGCCTCAGGTCAGCGGCTGGTGCTGGATTCCCAAGTGCTGTCCCTGGTGGCGGCCGCCCTCGCGCTGCGACTGCGGGCGCCCTATCCTGCTGGTGGTCAGCATCGGAGCCCTCGCTGCCGCGTTGGGACGCCTGGCCGGATTGCCCTAACCCAGCCGGGCGTCGAGCCGCCCGCTCGCCGCGCCTGGAGGCCAACGAGACGAACCAAATCTAATACCCCGGTTCCCCTAGGCATTCGGTATCCACCACCGCGGCCTGTTGTCAGGCCTGCTTCGACTCTCTAGGGTTGATCCTGCGCGGGCAGCCGCCCGGGATCTGTCGATAGAAAGGAGGTTCTGATGGGTATCTTCGACGACTTGAAGGACGCCGCAGACAAACATGAGGACCAGGTTGAGCAGGGCATCGACAAGGTCGGTGACCTGATCGACGAGAAAACCGGCGGCAAGTTTGCCGATCAGGTCGATCAAGCTCAGGACTTCCTCAAAGGTCACATCGGTAAGCAGAACGACTGAACAGCAGTTCCAGCCCCGAGTGATGTGGCGGCCGAGCCGTCAGAGAACCAGTTGCATATGAAGGATGGGGAGCCGGTCGTGGCCGGCTCCCCATCCGCGTTGTGAACGTAGCCTCCCGGCGGCGCCTCCGCGAGGATCACAGCACCTTGCTGAAAAAGTCCCGGGTACGTTCCTGCTCCGGCGCATCGATCACCTGGGCGGGACTGCCGGACTCCACTATCACCCCATCGGCCATGAATACCACCTGATCGGCGACCTCCCGCGCGAAGCCGACCTCGTGGGTCACCACGATCATGGTCATCCCGCTACCGGCCAGTTCCTGCATCACACTCAATACCTCACCCACCAATTCGGGATCCAACGCCGAGGTAGGTTCATCGAACAAGATCAGTTCTGGCTCCATCGCCAATGCGCGCGCGATCGCCACCCGCTGCTGCTGCCCACCAGACAACTGGGCGGGGTAATGGCCCACCCGATCGGCCAGTCCGACGCGTGCCAGTTGCTCTCGTGCGAGTTGTTCAGCCAGCGGCCGGCTCATCCGTCTCACCTGGCGGGGCGCCTCCATCACATTGGCCAAGGCCGTCATGTGTGGAAATAGATTGAACCGTTGAAACACCATCCCGATCCGGGAGCGTTGCCGGGCGATCTCACGATCGCTAAGCCTATGCAGGATAGTGCGTCCCCCGCGCCGAGTCTCGCGTAGCCCCATCAGCTCGCCGGCCACGAACAACCGGCCGGCGCTGATCTGTTCCATCTCGTTGATGCAACGGATCAGCGTTGACTTGCCAGAGCCGGACGGCCCCATCAGTACGCAGACCTCGCCCCTGGGTACCACTAGGTCGATACCGCGCAGCACATGCAGTTCGCCGAAGAACTTGTGTACCCCACGCACCTCGACCATGGGGGTTGGATCACCGGTCATGGGGTCACGTCCATGTTCTGCTCGACGTGTACGGTGCCCGCGGCCAGGATGGCCTGTTGCCGGGCAGACATCCCGCGTAGCTGTTTCCTGGTGGACTGTTCACCGTCAAAGCCTCGCCCGTAAAAGGCCTCCAGCTGGCGTTGGCCAATCATCAGCACCGAGGTGATGAACAGGTACCACAGCGCCGCCACGATCAGCAGCGGTACTGGCAGAAAGGTGCGGTTGCCGATCGCATTGGTCACGAAAGTGAGTTCCAACATGAAAGGCACCGCCAACACCAGCGATGTCGTCTTAAGCATCGAGATGGTCTCATTGCCGGTCGGCGGGACGATCACTCGCATCGCCTGCGGGATAATGATGCGCCGCAGCACGGTCCCCCGCTTCATCCCCAACGCGGTGGCCGCCTCCCATTGCCCTTTGTCGACCGAGTTCAATCCGGCTCGGACGATTTCGGACAGATAGGCCCCCTCGTTGAGCCCCAATCCCAGCAGCGCCGCCACCAGCGCATTGATGACGTCCTGGGTGCCGAAAGATGCGATCTGGATCTCGGTGAAGGGAATGCCCAGTCGGATCCTGGGATACAGCACCGCGATCAGCCCCCAGAACACCAGTTGGGTATAAACCGGGGTGCCCCGGAAGAACCAAATGTAGGCCCAGGCCACGCCGCGCAGGATCGGATTGGCACCCATCCGCATCACCGCCATAGTCACCGCCAGCACGATACCGATCGACATCGCGCCGGCGGTGAGCATCAGCGTCCAACCGACCCCGGCCAGCACCTTGGCATCGAACAGATACTGCCCAACCACATCCCAACGAAAGTTCCGGTTGCTCAGCAGGCTGTCGATCAGGCCAAGCACCCCGATGAGCACCACCATGGCCCACAGCCATACCCCAGGCCTGGGTACCGGGCGCGCCCGGATCAGATCGGTCGAGGGCTTATGCGTCACGACTCAAACCCCGGGATTCAACTGAGCCTTGTCGAGCGCCGCATCCTTCGCCACACCCCAGGAGGCCAGGATATCGGTCCAGATGCCTTCATCCATCAGATGCTGCATCGCGGCCTGTATCGCCATGGTCAGTTCGGTGTCGGCCTTGGCCACCACGATGCCCTGCGGAGCGGCATCCATGACCCCGCCGACAACTTCCATCTGCCCATTGGTCAGTGCGGACGCATAGTCGGCTACGGTGGAGTCGGCGTAGAAGGCCACCGCCTTGCCCCCTATCACATTGGTGGTGACATCCGACTGGGCGCCATAGCTGAGCACCTCAATGGCGGCTTCACCGGCCATGGTGCAGGCCGCCGATCGGGTCGCCAGGTCCGTCTCTTGCCAAGTGCCTGTCTGCACTCCGATGGCCTGCCCACACAGCTTGGCCGGATCAAACCCCTTGGGATTGCCGGTCTGCACGGCAAAGGATGAACCTACCATGATATAGCCGATCATGTTATAGCTGGCCATCCGCTCGTTGGTGATGGTGAATGATGAGATGCCCACATCGTAGATGGAACCGATGCCTGGCAGTAGGCTAGCGAACTCCGCGGCGCTGACCTCGGTTTCAATCCCAAGCACGCGACCCAGGGCTTTGCCCATATCGACGTCGTAGCCGACAGCAGTGGTCAGATCCTCGGCTCGGAATTCTGCAGGGGCGTAGTCGATCGCGGCGCCGATCACCAGCTTGCCCCTGCCAGCGACACCGGACGGCAGCATTGCGGCGATCTCATCCACCTTCTGGATAGCGGAGACATCGTAGCTGCGGTTCGTGGCGCCGCTGCCGGGCGAACCTGCCGGGCCAGACGGGCCGCCGCTGTCCCCTCCTCCGCAGGCGGTCAGGCTCAGAACGGCTAGCAGGCCAGCGGCCAGATATCGACGCATCACACTTCCTTCCAATGGATATTCGTGCGGGGTAATACTAATGCATTATCGTCGCGGTGCCCAGCCGTCCTCCAGACGGGCCCAGGCAGCCCACAGACCCATGCCGCAGCAGATCGGCATCGGAGCCGAGATCCCCTGCCGAAGGCGGCCAGCGAGAATGCAAGCGGATCGCCGTCGTCCCCGATCCGGGGCGCCACCATCGGCAATAGCAGATGGCGGCTCCCCGCATCGTCCGGGATACGCCTCAGCTACAGCCAGATGTGGATCCGCAGCCCTCGCAGACATAGCAACTGCCCGAAGGCCGCATCTTGGTCCCACAGGTCATGCACAGTGGCGCATCGACCGCCAAACCGGTCATGGCCTCCATGAGCTCGCTGGTGGTGCGCGGTCGCGCCTCAATCAGGCTTGGCTGGATAGGCCCAGCCTCGTCAATGCGCAGGTCGTCGGCGGCATCATTCTTCAACTGTTCAGATTCGGGAAGCTGGGCCTCTTCCTCTTCCGACAGGTAGCTACCGGTTTCCACGTAGCGGGCTCGTTCGGTGGCGGTGTAGATACCCAACTCACTGCGCTCGTCATAGCTCAGATAATCAAGGGCCAACCGTCGGAAGATGTAGTCCATGATTGACTGCGCGATCCGGATGTCCGGATCGTCGGTCATGCCAGCGGGTTCAAACTTCAGATTGGTGAACTTCTGAACATAGGTTTCCAGGGGGACGCCATACTGCAGCGCGATCGAGATCGCGATCGAGAAGGCGTCCATCACCCCCGACAAAGTTGAACCCTGCTTGCCCAGCCGCAGGAAAACCTCACCGAGCCGACCGTCCTCGTATTCCGAACTGGTCATATAGCCCTCGGCGCCGGCCACCGCGAAGCTGGTGGTCCGGCCGGCTCGTGACTTGGGCAACCGCTGCCTACGGGGTCGATATTCGATACGTACCTCGGGTTCGGTCCGCCCGGTCTCGGTCTTCTTCTTGGCCGCGCTCAGGGGTTGACCCACCTTGCAGTTGTCTCGGTACACCGCAATCGCCTTGAGTCCCAGGCGCCAGCCGGTCAGATAGACATCGGCGATCTCCTCAACGGTGGCCGATTCGGGCAGGTTCACCGTCTTGCTGATGGCCCCAGAAAGGAACGGCTGCACCGCAGCCATCATCCGCACGTGCCCCATCGGGGCGATGGCCCTAGCACCCATCGCGGTGTCGAAAACCTCATAGTGTTCCTTACGTAGGCCAGGAGCGTCCACCACGTTACCGTGTTCACCGATGTGGGCGACGATGGCTTCGATCTGCTCGGGTCGATAGCCCAGGCTACGCAATGCCCGGGGCACGGTGTTGTTGACGATCTGCATCGAACTGCCGTCAACCAACTTCTTGAACTTGACCAGCGAGAAGTCTGGTTCGATGCCCGTGGTGTCGCAGTCCATCATGAACCCAATGGTGCCGGTGGGCGCGAGTACCGATGCCTGGGCATTGCGGAACCCGTTGCTGGCGCCGAGGCTGATTACCTGGCTCCATTCCCGTACAGCCGCCTGGCGGACTTCGGCGTCCACCCGATTCAGGGGACGCAGGTCTTGATTTGCTCGCTCATGCTTGCGCATCACTCGCTGGTGGGCATCGCGATTACGGGCATATCCCGCATAGCTGCCCACCGTGGCGGCCAACTCGGCGCTGCGCCGGTAGGCCGTGCCGGTCATCAACGAGGTGATCGCGGCGGCCAGCGACCGGCCTCCTTCGGAATCATATCCCTTGCCCAAGGCCATCAGCAGGGCCCCCAGGTTCGCATATCCGATGCCCAGCTGACGGTACTCGCGGGTGGTCTTGGCTATCGATTCGGTCGGGAAATCCGCAAAACAGATCGAGATGTCCATCGCCGTGACGACCAACTCCACCGCCCGGACGAAACGCTCCACATCGAATGAATCGTCGGCACGCAGGAATCTCAACAGGTTCAGGCTCGCCAGGTTGCACGAGGAGTTGTCCAGGCTCATGTATTCCGAGCACGGATTGGATGCGGTGATTCGCCCCGATTCCGGAGTGGTGTGCCAGTCATTGATGGTGTCGTCGTACTGCACACCGGGGTCGGCGCACTCCCAGGCAGCTTGGGCGATCTTGTTGAATAGCTCCCGGGCATCCACCTCCTCGATGATCTCACCGGTCATCCGGGCGCGCAGGCCGAAGCGTCTGCCATCGACCACGGCCTGCATGAACTCGTCGGAAACCCGAACCGAATTGTTCGCGTTCTGGTATTGCACGCTGGTGATGTCGCGCCCGCCGAGATCCATGTCGAAACCGGCATCGCGCAGAATTCGGATCTTGTCTTCCTCACGGGCCTTGGTCTCGATGAACTCCTCAATGTCGGGATGATCGACGTCCAGCACGACCATCTTCGCCGCCCGGCGGGTTGCCCCGCCGGACTTGATGGTGCCGGCCGAGGCGTCCGCACCACGCATGAAACTCACCGGCCCAGAGGCCGTGCCTCCCGAACTGCGCAGCAGTTCCTTGGACGAGCGGATCCGTGACAGGTTCAGGCCAGCCCCCGAACCGCCCTTGAAAATCATGCCCTCCTCGCGATACCAGTTCAGGATCGACTCCATCGAATCATCGACCGAGAGGATGAAGCAGGCACTGACCTGCTGCGGCGCAGAGGTACCGACGTTGAACCACACCGGAGAATTGAAACTGAAATGTTGGTTCAACAGCAGCCAGGTGATCTCCTCGGCGAACACATCGGCATCATGTTCGGTGGCGAAGTAACCATTCTTCCAGCCGGCTTGCCGGTATTTGCCGACCACTCGGTCGATCAGGGTGCGCAGACTCGCTTCGCGACGCTCAGTGCCGAGTGCTCCCCGGAAGTACTTGGTCGTCACGATGGTGGCTGCATTGAGGCTCCAGGTGGTCGGGAATTCGACTTCTCGTTGCTGGAAGACCACCTCGCCGGTCTTCCAGTTGTTTTGCACGACATCGCGTAATTCCCAAGTCACCTCGTCGTAGGGATGAACCCCCTCGGTGGTGAAGACCCGTGGGATCGTCAGTCCACGCCTTTCCCCCTGCTGGGCGGCTGACTGGGTGTCGTAGGTCGTGTCGGTCACAATCTCTCCTGATGGCTGGCGATAGGTGTATCGCGTGGTTGTTCAGCAATGCTTGGGGAAGTGATCAGTGCTCGGCGAGCGGAAGCTCCTCCGACGATGTGTTCCGGGCATGGTCTGGTGGGCCGGCATCGCCGCGCATCCGGGCGATCTCGGCCAGAAAATCCTCGACACTGTCGTAGTGGCGATACACCGAGGCAAAACGCAGGTAGGCGACCGGGTCCAGTTCGCTCAACGGCCCCAGGATGGCGATGCCTACCTCCTCGGTGGGTACCTCGGCCAACCCATTGGCACGCAGGGCGTCCTCAACCTGTTGTCCCAGCCGAGCAAGTTCCGTTTCGCTGACCGGGCGTCCCTTGCACGCCTTCCGGACACCAGAGATCACCTTGTCCCGGCGGAACGACTCGATCACACCGGACTTCTTGACGACCATCAGTTGGATCTGCTCAATGGTGGTGAACCGCCGCTCGCAAGCGGGGCACTGCCTGCGTCGCCGCACGCTGGTGCCGTCCTCGCTGACGCGAGAGTCCAGCACGCGCGAGTCACCATGGTGACAGTACGGACAGTGCATCTCGAATCCCCCAACGAGAAAATCTGTGGGCACCTTGTGGGCGGCAACCACAATCTGTGGACAAAACACATCGGTGTAGCTACTAGATGTAGGTACAGTACACCCGTTCCGCGTCCTAGTAATCAAGCACGCGCTACCATCCCGGACGACATCGCAGTTTACTGGTTTGACTTAGGGAATCGATCGATACCGAGACATTCGGCCGGCGTGTCGCCGTAGAATTCGGGCCCCGAGTGACAACCTCACCCGGGTGTCCTCCTGCTCAACTCAGGTTGCGCACCACCATGAACAAGACCGCAACGGTACCCACGGCCAGATAGATCTTGCGTTGATCCAGGGGGCGCAGAAATGCCGGCGGCCGGAGCACTGGGCCACCCAAAGCCGCCACGGCCCAGGCAAGAGCGCAGCACCCCAGTACCGGCATGGCGGCCACCACCAGCGCATTGTGGGACCACGCCTGGCCGATGTCGAGCCGGAGCAGCGCGGCAGCCGCCCGCGTTCCTCCGCATAAGGGGCATTGCAGCCCCGTAAGACTCCGCAGCGGACACGGCAGTCCCAGACCCGACAACAGATAAGTGCTCGTAATCGACCCGCCAACAGCTACGAAGCCAGCCAGCCGGCCCAAGGCTCGGGTAGCAGAAGACCCCTGTTGCTGCGGTTTCACGACGCTCATATACTCCATTATCCGGTTCAAGGTGCGCCACAAGACCCATGCGAGCCGTAGGATCGTGGCAGTCACGCAATTGCGATTGGAGAAAGACGTGAGCAACGACTACTGGGGTCGCCCGACCGACCCGGCACAGAACCCTTCGGGCGACGGCACGTCGGGGCAGACGGCTCAGGACGCAAATCTTCAGGCCAACCCGAGCGCTGCACAACCCGCCTATGGTCAGCAGCCATACGGGCAGCCTGGCGCGACCCCCCAATCACAGCCAGGCGGCTATGGCCAGACCGGCGGCACCGACCCATCGCAGTCCAGCGGCTACGGACAATCCGGCTACGGCCAGT
>CALHWB010000008.1 GCA_938036835.1 uncultured Propionibacterium sp. | reverse complement strand
GCCCGGACGCCCGGCCGGTGCCACCGCCCGGCCGGGCGGCAACCGGCGAGCCAGCGCCCCAACCCGGGTGGACTGGGGGCTGGTGGTGGAACTGCGCCGGCAGGCCAGCGAACAGATCGCCGAAAACTCCCAGCACTGGGCCGGCGAGCATGGGCGCGCGATGCCGGCCGAAGACCGCCGGCAGCTGGGGCGGGCGGTGATCCGCGGCGTGGTGCGCGCCCACGCCCAGCTGCTCAGCCAACGCGGCGAACAGCTGTGGCCGCTGGCATTGGAACACGGCTACGCCAGCGCCGTCGAGGACGCCATCTTCGGCTACGGCCGGCTGCAACCGCTGTTCGAGATACCCGAGGCGGAAAACATCGAACTGCACGGCTGCGACTCGGTGATCGTGCAATTCGGCGACGGCCGGCGGGTCGAGCATCCACCGGTGGCCGATTCGGATGCGGAACTGGTGGAGGCGATCCGCTTCCTCGGGGCCTCGGCGACCCCCGCCCGGGCCTTCGACGACGCACACCCGATGATGACCCTGGCCCTGGGCGACCGGTTCCGGCTGCACGCCATCGCGTTCGGGCTGAGCTACCGCCCGGCCATCGTGATCCGCCAGCATCTGCTGACCGACGTCTCGCTGCGCGACCTGGCGGCATCCGGAATGCTGCCCGGGCAGCTGGCCGAGCTGCTGGCCGACTGCGTGCTGGCCCGCAAATCCATGGTGATCTCCGGCGACCAGGGGGCCGGCAAGACCACCCTGCTGCGCGCCCTGCTGGCGGCCATCCCGGACGGCGAACGCATCGGCACCCTGGAAACCGACTACGAACTGCTGACCCACCTGCTGCCCAACCGGCGCAACATGGTTGCCTTGCAGGCGAAGGTCGGCCTGGGGGAATACCGGCAGGGCCGCAGCATCGGCGAATACACCGTCGCCGATCTGATCCCCGAAGCCCTGCGCCAGAACCTGTCCCGGCTGATCGTGGGCGAGGTGCGCGGGCAGGAGGCCGGTGCGATGTTCGAAGCCATGCAGTCCGGCACCGGCACCATGTCCACCACCCACTCCCATTCGGCGGCGTCCACCATGGACCGGCTGGCCGCCCGGGTCGCCCAGGGCGGCGTCCTGACGATGAGCGAGGCATACCGGCAGATCGCCCTCAACCTGCACCTGCTCATCCACGTGAAGCTGGTGGACGACACCTGGCGCGGCGGGATCCGCCGGCGGTTCATCGGCGAGGTCCGCGAATTGACCGGCGCCATGGAAAACGGCCGGCCGGTAACCCACCTCGCCTATCTGGCCGACGATTCCGGTCAGCTGGCCGAGTTTTCGCCGAGCGCCGGCCTGCTGGCCGAACTGCGCATGCTGCGGGGTCGCCGATGAACGCCACATTAGCCGCTCTGGCAACCGGTTTCGCCATCCTGGGTGGGTTCATCGCCTGGATCGGATGCCATTCGGCGCCCGCGCCGGCACCCCGGCGGCGCCCCGACCGGCTGCTGCGCTGGTGGCGGGGCTGGTCGCGGGCCAGGCGGATCCGGCTGCTCGCGGGGGTCGTGCTGGGCCTGCTGGCCACGCTGTTCACCGGTTCGGTGCCGGCCCTGGCGCTGGTTCCGGGAGCCCTGGTGGTGCTGCCCGAACTGCTGGGCCCGCTCCCCCAGCCCGAACTGCGCCTGCTTGAGGCGCTGGATCGCTGGGTGCGGCTGCTGACCGCCTCGGTAGGCACCGGCAAGTCGGTGCCGGACGCCATCCGGGCCACCAGATCGCAGGTGCCGGCGTCGCTGGCCGAACCGATCCGGCTGCTGGTGCTTCGCCTAGGCGATCGCTGGCCGTTACCGGACGCGCTCCAGGCGATGGCCGACGAACTCGACCAGGCCGACGCCGATGTGGTGCTGGCCGCGCTGATCCTGATCGGCGAACGGGGTGGGGTGGGCGCCTCGGCCACCCTGGACGCGCTCAGCGCTGCCCTGCAAGACCGGCTGCGAGCCTGGCGCGAGATCGGCGCCGAACGCGCCAAACCGCTGGTCGTGGTCCGGCAGGTCACCGTCATCACCCTGGTGGTGCTGGTCGTCTCGATACTGGTCGCGCCCGACTATTTCGCGCCCTACGGCAGCCCGGTCGGCCAGCTCCTGTCAACCGTGCTCGCCGGCGGCTACCTGACCGCCATGTACGCGCTACGCCGGATGGCGGCGCCGCGCCACCGCGAACGCATCCTGATCCGCAACACCGGTTCGCTGGGGGTGGCCCATGGCTGATCCGCTGTTCGCCACCGCGGTGACCTGCTCCGCGATGTGCTGTCTAGGTATCTGGCTGGTGGCGGTCGCACTGTGGCCGGCAGAGGTCCGGCTGGCGGACGCCTTCGCGATGCTGGACGACCAGGCCCCCCGGCGGGAAACCGAACTCGGCCCCCAACTGGTGACCGACCGCGACTCTCGCCTGGAACACACCGGCGCCTGGCTCTACCAGCACGCCAGGCTGCCCATCACCGACACCACCGCGCGGCTGCTGATGCTGCAGGGCCGCTCCATCGGCGACTACCTCATCCACAAGCTGCTGCTGGCGGCGGTGGGGCTGTTCGCCCCGATACTGCTGGCGCTCGGCCTGGCCGGGCTGCTGCCGGGCGGCGGGGGCGCACCGGTGCTGCTGGGGCTGGTGCTCGGCGCGGTGGGCTGGTGGTGGCCGGATCTCGCGATGCGGCGGCAACAGCGCCAAACCAGTGCGGACGCCGAGGAGGCCTTGAACACCTTCTTCGACCTGGTGGTGCTGGAAAGACTCGCCAACCTGTCCGCCACCCAGGCGCTAGAGGCCGCCGCGCACATCTCGGATGTGCCGGTCTTCGTCAGCATCCGGGCGGGCCTGGAACGGGCCCGCCTGGAACAGCGCCCACCGTGGACCGATCTGCATCGGCTGGCCCACGAACTGGAACTGCCGCAGATCGGCGATATCGCGGATGTGATGCGCCTGGACGAGCAGGGTGCGGCGCTGGCCGAGATCCTGGCCGACCGGGTCAAGGAACTCCGCGACGCCCATTTGACCAGAGAACGAACCGCGGCCCACCAGGTCAGCGAGCGAATGACCGTCTGGATGTCGATACCGGTGGTCATCTTCGCACTCAGCTTCCTGATTCCACCGCTACTGAACATCGCCGGAATCGGCTGATCCCGGCGGGTATCCCCACAACCGACTCACCCAGGAGGTAAAGATGACCACCCTTCCCGAAACCAACCGCCCGGGCGGCTCGTCGCCGGCGGGCAACCCATTCATCGAACGGATCGTCGGCACCCTGGTCAGCCTGCACCGCCCGGCGGGCCGCGATCAGCGTGGCCTATCCCAGTCCACCGAGAATGCCGTGCTGCTGACCGGTGCGGTGGGCATCGCCCTTGCCGTGATAACGATAGTGGGTCGCTATGTCGCCGCGCGGCTTGGAGAACTGGGGTGACCCGGCGGCCGGGCGGCGGCCCGGTCGCGGTCTGATCGAATCCACCCAATGGGCCGTGCTGATCCCGGTGCTGCTGCTGGCCGTGCTGGGAATCATCCAGGCGGGTCTGCTGCTGGCCGGCCGCTCTGCCGTTCAGCAGGCGGCCATGGCCGGCGCCGAACATGCCGCCTTCGTCGAGGCGGACGCGGCGTCCGCGCGGCTCGCGGCGGCCGGGGTGGCCGAACGCGCGGGCCTGCTAGATGTGCAGGTGGCGATCGTCGATGACGGCACCGGGGTCGATGTGCAGGTGAGCGGCCGGGTGCCCACGGTGCTGCCGGCCGGCTGGTCATGGGTGCAGGCCACCGCCCACCGAGTCAAGGAGCAATGAGATGCCCAGCAGAACGCGATCCCGGGGTGCGGCGGCGGTCGAGGTGGCCATCGTGATACCGATGTGCGGTCTACTGTTGACGGCCGTCCTGGTCGGTTGGCGTATCGGCTGGGTGCGCGCCCAGGTGGCCGAGGCGGCCGCCGCCGGTGCCCGGGCAGCCACCATCCCCAACTCGGCCACGGTGGCCCGGCGGCAGGCGGCCGAGGCGATCGAACGCGACCTGGCCACGGTCGATGTGCACTGCGCCGGCTTGCAGACCGATGTCGACACCGCAGCCTTCGCGCTGCCGATCGGCTCGGCCGGGCAGGTCACCGTCCGGGTGGTCTGCCCGCTCGACCTGTCGGATGCCGTCATCCCGGGCCTGCCCGGGCAGTTGGTCGTCGCCGCCACCGCCAGCGAGCCGCTGGACCGTTTCCGGGAGCGTAAACCATGAGAATCCTGCGCGGTGTCGCCGCCCTGTTCGCCGTCGGCGCGATCCTGATCGGCGGCCCCTGGGCGCTGATCGGTTTCGGCCGGCTGGACGCGCTAACCCGGCTCGGCGGCGCCCAGCTGCTGAGTTCGGCCGCGGACGGCTCGCTGGTGCTGGGCATAGTGACGGTCATCGGCTGGGTCGCCTGGCTGCTGGCCGCCGGCTCCCTGGCCGGCGAGGCCATCGCCCAGTTCAGCGCACAGCGCTGGCGGCCGCGGCTGCCCGGCGTCCGGATGTTCTCCCCGGTCAGCGCCCTGCTGATCGCGGCGATCCTTGGCCTGCTCGGCAACCAGGCGGTCGATCCCGGCCCGGCCCAGGCAAACACGTATGGCGGGCCGGAGACCGGCTCACCGATCCGTACCGGCGCCCCGGCCAGCCCCGCCGACGAGACCGTCGAACGGCCGGCGGAATCCGGGATCACCCATCGGGTGGTGCCCGGCGACGACCTGTGGACGCTGGCCGAACGCTACCTGGGCGATGGCAGCCGGTGGCGGGAGATCCTAGCCGCCAACGACACCGTGCTGCTGGACGCCACCCAGGTGCTGCAACCGGGCATGGTCCTGCACATTCCGGGGGCGACCGGCAACCAGCCGGCCGCCCAGATGGTCGAGGTGGCTGCCGGAGATACCCTGAGTGCGCTGGCGGCCCAGCATCTCGGCGATGCCGGCCGCTGGCCGGAGCTGCTGGACGCCAACCGGTCGTTGATCGCCGACCCGGATGCCATCGACATCGGTTGGCGGCTGCGGTTGCCCGGCCCGGCCACCGCCGGGACGAACCCGGCCGATGGCCCGGATCCCGGCCGGGGCCCGGCCGGCACCGACAGCCCATCCCAGACTCCTCTCGGCGCAGACCACCGGCCGGCCGGCGAGAATGCTGCGCTTTTCGACGGTTGCCCGGCCCCGGCGACACCACCCGAGGAGCCGGCGGAGCTGGCCAGCGAGTCGCCCGCCGCGGCCAACAGCTGGGTGCCTGCGCTGCCCACCAGCCTGGGGTTGACGTTGAGCGCCGGCCTGGCCACGGCCTTCGCTCTGCGGCGCCGGCAGCAGCAGGCGGTGCGTCCCCTGGGCCGCCGGCTGCCGCCGCTGGGCGAAACGGCGGCCCGGGCCGGCGCGATACTGGCCGCGGTGCTCCACCCCGGCGGCTCCGCCGGGGATCCCGCGGCGCAGCCGGCCGGGGTACCGGCGCCATCCGGGGCGGCGGCCGGCCGGTTCGGTTGGGTTCCGATCGGCATGCGCGCGGGGGAACCGGTCGGCTACGACCCCACCGCGCACGCCACCATCAGCCTGTGCAGCCCGGACGATGCGGCGGTGTCGATGGCCACCGCCATGGTGTTGTCGCTGACCTCGGCGTATCCGGAGGCCGATCTGACGGTGCTCGCCGCCGGGCCTTGCTTTGCCTGGCTCGCCAGCCTGGACGATCCCCGGCTGGTGACCTGCCCGTCCCCGGCGGCGGGCCTGAAGCAACTGGCCGGGTTGGCCGCCGAACGGCGGGCCGGGCGGCCGCCCGGTGCCGACCTGGTGCGGTTGCGCGGCGACCCGGAGCTGGGTGCCGCCTGGGCGCCGACCATCCTGCTGCTCCCGGACACCCCGCCGGGGGAACTGCCCAGCGATCTCGCCGAACTCGGCCTGACGGTGCTGGCCTGCGGTCCGCTGCCCGGTGCCGAGATCGAATTCGAGGTCGCCGAGGGATCCGCCCGGATGGCCGGCTCCGGGGAATGGTTCGTCCCGCATCTGGTGGAGCTGCCGGCCCGCCGGGTGCTGGCCGATCTGTTCGAAACCGCCGGTGCCACCGGATACCCACCGGCCCCCTGGTGGGCTGACCAGCCCGAAACCGACCAGCCCGTCGAATCGCGGCCGGTCGTGCTACTTCCTGTCGCGGAGGAACTGCCGATGATCAGCTCGGTTGACGGTGACCACCCGGTGTTGCTGCTGCTGGGGCCGGTGGAATTGGTTGGCGCCCGGGGAACCATGCCGAGCCGGTCGGTCAAGCAGTGCGCCGAATACTGTGCCTGGCTGTTGGAGAACCCCGGCCGGCGGCCCTCGGAGATGGCCGAGGCCCTGATGGTGGCCGAAACCACCCGCCGATCCAATATGAGCCGATTGCGGAGTTGGCTCGGGCAGGCACCCGACGGCTCGGCCTATCTACCGGACGCCTATTCCGGGCGCATCGAATTGCACGCCGGGATCACCTCAGACTGGGAACGGCTGCAGACCTATCTGCACGGCGGGGCCAACCGGGCCGGCGATGAGGCGTTGATATCGGCTTTGGCGCTGGTTCGCGGGTCGCCGCTGGCCGACGTGGCGCCGGGCCAATGGCGCTGGGCCGAGCAGCTGCGGGCCGACATGACCGCCACCATTCGCGATGCCGCGGTCGTGCTGGCCCGCCGCGGGCTGGACCGAGGCGATGTGACCCGCGCGGCCTGGGCGATCTCTCGCGCCGAGGCCGCCAACCCGGACGACACCTTGCTGATGGCGTTGCGGATTCGCGTCGCGCACCTGCGGGACGACCCCAACGAGGTGGATCGGCTGGTGCTGCACCTCACCCGGACGGCGCGCAACCTGGGGGTGGATCTCAGCGAGGAGGTGGTCAGTCTGCTCCAGGAGGTGGTTGAGGGCCGCGTCCGGTTGCGGCGGGCCTGACCGGCGGGCAGGTCACCCGGCCGCGTCGTGAGGGCAGGCCCGGCCCGCCGGCGGCCCACTGGCTGCCCCGCGGCCGTCGGC
>CALHWB010000007.1 GCA_938036835.1 uncultured Propionibacterium sp. | reverse complement strand
AAACACAGCCTATCTGCCACCTACCGAGAATTCAGGACCACAGCCAGCGGGCACCGGGGTGCCGCTTCGGCATCCTTTGAGGATTAGAAGCTTTCCACCCGGAATTGATACAAAATGGCGGCTCATACGCGCTGGCCGCTTGAGTGGCTCAAAAGATACCTTGCCGGTTCGTCTCAAGCAAAAGCACTTGTCGGCCCAGAGGCATGATCGACTAGGATTCATGAATATGGCGTTTACCCCCATCCACCGGGCATTCCGAACGACCGAAGGAATTACTGGCTACTCGTAGTTGAGCGTGGTGGGTTGGCGATAAAGACGTCGTTGATCAGGGTGGTCACCTTGTCCGGCCAGCTCGTGCCGGGAGATGCGACGCGCAGGATCTGAGCTATCACCAGCAAAGCGCCGAACACTCGTTCGCTCTGCGATTCAGGAAGTTGCACGAATTGTGGTTGCGTTTTTAGTGCCGCAGTAGGTGCGGGAGCAAATGATTTGTTCCATAACCGGCCATGGTGGGCGCAGGTATTGCGAATGATCGCCAGCTGTTCAAGCCATCGAACCAGCGGGGATTGCGATTTGGCTTTATGTTGCTGATTCTTCGAGAGAGCATTCATTTTCACGATAAAGCCGAGATCCTCAGAGATCACGCGTTGATCGTTAGTGGCGAGCCCTTCAAACAATCGGGAGATGTCAGCGAAGTCGAGGACTTCAGCAAGCACCCAGAAAGGGTATCGACCATCGTATTCTTCGCGATAGTGCTTGATTGCTTCATTGTTCTTGCCTGCACGCTCGATGCGCTTCCGGGCAATGCTCATCCATTGGGGATGATCGAACGTCTGCCGGAACCTACTTGGGTTTGTGTAGGCAAGAGGATCAGGGCCGCACAGGATCTCCCCGATTCGAGTTCGCAAAGTGATCTCGACGCGCTCCATGCCATCGTGGACGAGCGTGCGTAGTTTGCGGTCGGCTTCATACAGTGCGATGACATCGGTGAATGATGCGCCGGGGACGAAGCGGTCGATGCGCTGATTGTTTGCGTTGAGTTCTCTAGCCGGATACCAGTAGGCCGAGAGCCGATAGTAGGAGACGTTCGCTAACCACTGACGTGCAAGGTCTTCATCGACATCCAAACCGCGAGAACGCAGTAATCCGATCTGATCGGTGGCCGTCGTAGCCGGCTTGAGCGGCCTAGTCAACGCGCGGCTCCTTGGGCTGGAAAGAGATCCAGCCCACTCCCGACTGAAGTCGAGGCGGGCTGAACGGTTACCGGCAGGCTAGCAGAATCCTTGCTGGGAATCCAGCAGATTTGTAGACAGGTTGATAGCTCCCATTCGTCCGGCAGTCTCAGGACCGGGTGGGCTCGCCGCCGGCGCACGGCGACCCGCGCACGGCGACTCGGCGGCCCGGCACGCATCGACCGGCCAATCGCGCACCGGCCGGGCAGGCCGGAAGCTGGCGGTTTTGGCGATCCGAGGTTGCCGAGTCGGAGGTTCAGGGTTGCCGAGTCGGAGGTTCCGGTGGGAGACTTACACCCGGTCCGGGGCTATCCCGGCATCGCGCAGCCGCCGGTGGGCGGCCTGCCTGCCTGATGACACCAGGGACGGTGACCGATTTGACCCGAGAACACCAGACAGCCGCCCGGCCGGTCGGTGACCCGGGCGAGCCCGATCCGCTACCGGCCATCCGCTGGTCCCAGCCGCCGGCCGCCCGGTGGCCGGCCAGTCCACCGTTGCAGCGCTATATCTGGGGGCAATTGCGCTCCCGAACCACCGATCCCAGGCTGGTTGCGGCCAGTCTGGCCCAGATTCCCCTGTTCTTCGTGGCGATCTTCCTGGCGTCGTGGTCGAACAGCCTGGGTTTGCTGCCGATCATCGCGAGCATCGTCCTAGGCCAGTTGGCGCACACCGACATCGTCGCCGACAACACCGGTGTGCGCCAGATCGGGGTTGGCTCATGGGCGGTGCCTTGGGAGACGATCGAACGCATCGAGATCCTGCCCGGTGGCAAATCCTGGCTGTGGGGCACCCAACCGCCCCGGCTGATCCTCCACATCCGTCCCGATGCCGCGCTCGGCCGCGGTACCCTGCGCAGGCTGCGCCGCCGCGGCCGCATCGAAACCCGGTTACGCCCTTCCTTAATCCAGGTATTCATGGGCCTAGCCGGTCAGAAGGGCATACCGGTGGAGATACCCCAGCCGCTACCGACCGCACCCCACATCGAACCCAACGTGCTCGGTCCCGGCGGTTCCGAGTGAGCCGTGGACCCGATCATGCGGTCGGCTCGCCGGCCGTGGACGCCGGCTGCAATGGGAGTGTCTCGGCGTCGC
Organism: uncultured Propionibacterium sp.; assembly: GCA_938036835.1. Classification (GTDB taxonomy): domain Bacteria; phylum Actinomycetota; class Actinomycetes; order Propionibacteriales; family Propionibacteriaceae; genus Brooklawnia. The sequence continues at coordinate 17,042 of CALHWB010000007.1, read as the reverse complement.
CGAAGGGCAGGGTGGCCGGGCTGAGCGTGACCATCGCATCCGCCCTGGTCAGCCGCTGCCGCCAATGCCTGCGGCATAGCACCTCGTAGGCGATGGTCCCGGCCGCACCGGTTGCGGTGTCCCCGACCACCACCTGGGCGCCCTCGGTGACCATCCGCCCGTTGACGGTGCGCGCATTGGTGGTGGCCCTTTCGCCGCACCAGCACAGGGGCTGCGCCTGCGGCCATTCCACCCGATCGGCCAACTCGACCAGCCGGGCCGAGCCCGGAAACAATCGGGTACGGAAATCAGCCAGAATCCCGAAACAGTAGACGTCGATACCGAGATCGTCGACTATCCTGGCCAGCTGATCGATCTGCTCGGGGGCATAGAACTGGGCCTCGTCGCAAACCAGATAGTCGATCCGGGCCCCGGCGCTCAGCTCACCCACGAGCCGGGCCCAGAAGTCCAGCCCCGGGCCGACCTCAACCGCCCGCCTGGCCAGCCCGATCCGGGAACCGATGATGGCCTGCCCGGATCGATCCAGGCCGGTGAATAGCCTGCCCTGCCGGTCGTGGCTGGCTTGGGTGTGGGCCATCTGCAATGCCAGGGTGGATTTACCGGAGTCCATCGGGCCGGTGAAGAAGACCAGTTCCGCGCGCCGCGGGCGGATCGGGCGACCCAGTGGGCCGGCCGCCGCGGGTGGGGCGTCCGACTCGGCATTCATAGCGGCCAGACTAGCGGGCAGCGACTCAGCCCAGCGCGGACGATTCGATATCCGGTGGCACGTTGGCCTCGAATCCCTGCTCGGCCAGTACCGCGCGGACGCGTTCGGTGGCGGCCCGCAATTCGGTGTCCGGGACCTCGCGGCGGGCCCGGGCAAAGCTCAGCTCGTCCTCACCCCACGCGGGCACGACATGCAGGTGCAGGTGGGGTATCTCGAAGCCGGCAACGATCAATGCCGCCCGGGGCGCGTCGAAGGCCTGCTGCTGGGCTCGTCCGATGATCGCGGCCACGCGCATCAGGTGCGCCAGCAGTTCGTCGGGCGCGTCGGTGAACCGGGCAACCGCTGCTCGCGGCACCACGAGCAGATGCCCATCGCTGATGGGATTGATCGACGCAAATACGACGCATTCGTCGTCCGCCCAGGCGAACCGACCGGGCAGTTCACCGTCGATTATCCGGTTGAACAAGGTGATCATGGGGTCAATGCTGGCACGTCCGGTGAGCGGATTCACCGCCAGACGATGTTTCAAAATGTGAACATGTGGATGGTGCTGTGGATAACCGGCGGCTTTCGGGGCCGGCATCGCCAACCCCCGGGTGCGCGAGCAAGCCTGAGCGGGCTATCGTGGCGGCATGAAACGCCGTCTGCTGATGATCTGCGCCATCGCGGCCGTCGTGTGCGGTCTGCTCAGCTATCGTGCCCGGAAGCGCGCCCAGGCCGAGGCGGAGCTCTGGGCGGAAGCCACCGACGAGCTGTAGGACGCTCGCGGCCGGACGACCGGCACCGCCCACCTCGCTCGGCGGGTTACCCGTCGTCGAGCGAGGATTCCGCGCGCCGGCTGTCCGCCCAGTCGAGACAGAGCCGATCCCGGGTGCCGGAAATAACCAGTTTCGTGGGATTGCGTCCCGATTGCACGGCGGGGGTGTCGTAGCGGGGATACCGGGCATCCACCACCCGGGTGTCCACCATGAAATCTCCCCGCCAGGAAAGCTGGAACCGCCCATAGGGGCTGTTCAGCATCAGGCGATGGCCACTCAACCGCAGCCGGCATTCCTTCACATGGCGTAGGAAACCCGCCAGCGAGGTGTATTCCTCGTCATCCCCCAGAATCACCGCATAGCCGGTATGCACCCCACGCTGCACGATCTCGGTTTCGCTGATCTGCTCGAATTGATGGCTACCGAGTATCGCGATATAGGCATCATCGCGACGGCCGGTGACCCAGGTCGGGCCGAGCCGGGTCTGGTCGAACTGCACGAAGGGGAAATGAATGTGCACCAGTTCGCTGCGCCGTCCCTCGAATCTGCCACGCCGGCCACTCAGGTCGTATTGGGCGAGCAGGATGTTGTGGTGCTGGGCGATATCGGGGTTGATGCCGTTGCCGACCCATTGACTTGGGCTGGGTGCCCGGGCCTCGACGGCCAGCTGCGTGTTGCCGGGGTGGGTGCCGAAGACCTGAATGCCACCGGGCAGGGTCGCATGCCACAGATGCTGCTGATCGCCGAACTCCCCGGGCCGGTATCGCTGGGTGCTGCTCAGCAGGTAGTTGGACGTGGCGATGGTCTGTACATTGGCTCGGTGCAGAGCCCGGCCCCGGGTGATCGGGTTCAATGCCTTGAGAGTCGGCACCAGCAGCCGGTCGGGCAGCCGCTCAAACCGGCGGATCGGCGCCAACGCCCGATGATGCTGGGCCAGCCGCAGCGTCCGGATCGCGCGCATCGATTCCACGATCGTCTCCGGGGTGGTGAAGGCATGCTGCCCCCACCAGAAGCTGACCAGTTCCAGGCCGCTGGAACGTGGGAACTCCGGATGGGCGCGCAACTCGTCGGCGACCTCCGAGACGTCGAGCCCCTGCGAGATGAGCACCCGGCGCACCGGCATCTCGGTGGCGATCTGGGTGACGGCCGCCGGTACGCGATAGCGTTCCCGGGTAGCGAACAGGCTGGTCAGTTGCTCGACATTGACGCTGGCCGGTGGCCGGCCGCCGAAGGCCGCCCGCCAGATCGCGGCCGCCTCACCGTCCCCCGGGGTGGTCATCGCGTTCAGCTGTGCCCGGCCCATGCTGGGCGCAAACTGCCCTCGGAAGCTGTGCAATGCGAGATCGGTGAGCAGCAGGTCAAGCACCATCGCCGCCCGGGTGGTCAATTCCTCGTCCAGCGCATAGTCGATCAGCAATGCCAGCGCGGCCGCATCGTTGGCCAGTTGAGCGCCCGACAGCCATTCGCTGAAACCGAACCGGAACCGATCCGACAACCAAACCATGATCCGGGCATGGGCGGCCCGGCGATGCCGGATCCCGGTGCGGCCGTCGTTGGTGAATCGCCGCTCCGCAAACAGTTGACCGGTCAGGTATTCGCCTACCGCGGTAGCGATCTGGTGGCTCTCCGACCACAGTGACATCGAGTCGGCGCCCGGCTCCAGCAGCGAGAACCGGAAACCGAGCAGCGCCCGAGCGGCCGTTTCCAGCTCGCTGGCCGGCGGATCGCTGGCGAACAGGCATTTCAACAGCAACAAGACCCGCTGATCGGCCAGATCAAAGCGGCCCTCGATGAAACTGATCAGCCGCCGCAGATAGGCCGGATCGAACTCTCCCGAAGCCAGACCGGGCCAAACCCGCTGGGGGTTGGCCGGATCACCGTTCTCACAGCCCATGGTTCAGCCTTGGAGGGGTAATGCATGAGTATCTTCGCTGTACGCTAACACCTGCGCCCACCAAAATGCGATATAAAGCCTCGGAACCAACCCTAATCGGGGCTCAATCCGGTGGCCGCCCGGCGCAGACTCGGGTACGATGCTGGCCGCAGAAGCTCTAATCTGGTGCAATGCAGACCGACCTACGCGGCACCAGTCGGCCCGCACGCGCGGCCACCGGTCCGTCGGCGGATCTGGCGACCGTGGCCGCTGCGGCACGCCGCGGCACGGAGGAGAAAGAAGACCCACTGGAGGCCGTGCTGGCAGTGGATCAACCCGCCGGTGGGGACAGATTCGATCTGATACTCGCGGTCGTGCTCACGACATGTACCGCCTTCTGGGGGGATCTGTTCGGAAATGGCCCCAGCCGTCCCGACTATCTGGCCTCGGTGGTCACCTCGATCGGCTTCGCGCTCCCGCTGGTCTGGCGCCGCCGGCGACCGCTGCTGATGGTGGCGGCGATGTCGCTGTGCGGGGCCCTGCAAACCTGGCTGGTGAGCGTGCCGACCTGGTCGCTGGTGGCCTTTCCACTGGCCAGTTACTCGGTGGCCCGCAAGGTGAACAGCCACCATTCGCGATGGGTGCTGGTCACCGGGACGATCGGTTCGGTGGTGGGCCCGCTGCGCTGGCTGTCGCACGATTACGGCTTCAGCCCGGCATCCACCGATTTCCAGCAGTCGTTCGCCTCGCTGGCTGCGCTGTGCCTGGCCTGGGTGGTGATTCCCTATCTGCTGGGCAGACGCGACCGGGAAGCCGAACTGGCCAGGCAGGAGCGCCTGCGGTCCGCCCGCGAAAGACACCTGGCCGAACTGGAACGCCGGGAGCAGCAGGCCAGGGTTGCCGAGGTGCGGGTACGCAACGAGATCGCCCGGGAACTGCACGATGTGGTGGCGCACTCGCTCAGCGTGATCATCGTCCAGGCCGATGGCGGCAAGGCGCTAGCCCGCAAGAAACCCGAAGCGGCCGCGGACGTGCTGGGCACCATCTCCCAGACCGGACGGGACGCCCTCGGTGAGATGCGCCGCATCGTTGGGATCCTGCGCTCCGATCCGGATTCCGACGAGCCCGCCCAGTACCGGCCGGCCCCCGGCCTGGACGACATTCCCGAATTGGTGGCTCATGCGGGCGATCGCGTCCAGTTGAGTGTTGCCGGTCAGCCGCCGCCGGCGCCGCCCGCGCTCGGGGTGACCGCCTACCGGGTCGTCCAGGAGTCGTTGACGAACTTCATGAAGCATGCCGGGCCGGACGCGCACGCCACCGTGGCGCTGTGCTATCAGCCCACCGGGGTCGTCATCGAGGTGGCCAACGACCTGCCCGGCTGGCCGGAGGATTCCGAGCAGATCGCCGCGGTCGGTCATGGCTACGGGTTGCAGGGCATGCAGGAGCGGGTGAGCGCCATGGGCGGCAATCTGACCGCGGGCACAGTCCCCAACCGGGGTTGGCTGGTGCGGGCCTGGCTGCCACTGGAGAAGGGTGGCGGTGTGCCGGCCGATCCGGGCATGTTCGACAATGGAACCACCTTCAAGCAGAACAGCGAGACAGCATGACCCAACCGTTGACCGTATTCCTGGCTGATGACCAGTCCCTGGTTCGCAGCGGATTCCGGATGCTCATCGATGCCGAGGACGACATGGAGGTGGTCGGCGAAGCCACCAATGGCCTGGGGGCGGTTTCCGCGTTGACGGCGAGACCAGCCGATGTGGTGTTGATGGATATCCGGATGCCGGAGTTGGACGGGGTGGAGGCAACTCGTCGTATCGTGGCGGCCGGGCTGCCCTGCAAAATCCTGGTGCTGACCACCTTCGACCTAGACGAGTACGTTTTTGCCGCCCTCAAGGCAGGCGCGTCCGGTTTCATGCTGAAGGACGCGCGCCCCGACGACCTGCTCAGCGCCATCCGTGCGGTAGCGGCTGGGGAGGCGGTAGTCGCCCCCAGCGCCACTCGCCGGCTGCTCGAACAGGTGGTCGAGAAACTGCCCGACGCCCCCGGACGCCGCGATGAGCGCCTGGACGTGCTGACCGACCGGGAACGCGAGGTGCTGGCCGAGATCGCCAAGGGAGCCACGAACGCCGAGATCGCCGCGACCCTGTTCATGGCCGAAGGCACCGTTAAGACCCACATCGGCCGGCTGCTCAGCAAGCTCAACGCCCGTGACCGGGTGAGTTTGGTGTTGATCGCCTTCGAAGCCGGCCTGGTCTGAATGAACCCGGAAACTGGGCCGCTTGCCGAGGCGTGCGTGCTGGTGCCGCCCCCGCACCGTTATAACGCCGCGAGCGGCATGGAATGGCCCAGGCGGCCCGGCGAGAGAGGATAGCTCGGATGACTCCGCTGACAGAGCTACTGGGACTGGTCACCGTCATCGTGACGGGGAGCGTGGTAGCCGGCGCCGTGGTGTTCATGTGCGTTCGCGCCCGATCCAGCAGTGGCTGGTTCATCGCCGCCGGCCTGTGCTATCTGTCGCCAACCCCGCTGAGTATGATCCTCCGCCACACCGGCCACCCGCCGCTCACCGTGGCGTTGCTCTGGCTGGCCAGGATCATCGCCATCGCGCTGTTCGCGGCCGGGCTGTTGAGGCTGACCCGGTACCGGCCGCAGCCAAACCTTGCCCGGCGACCGGCACCCGGCCTGCCGGGGTTCGCCGGCGGGTCGCCGGCGGGTACGCCCGGCCGTCTCGGGCCCGCCGTCATCCCCGGGCCGGGTAGGCCCAGCCCGGGGGATTCGCCGCCGGCCACCCGACCGGACGGGCCCGGCCGGTTTGCCTCACCCCGCTATCCACGGTTCGGCGGGCCGGACCACCCCCCGGCGAGCGCCGGCTCGCGCCGATCGGAGCGCTGAGAACCATGCCGGCCGGACTTTGGCTCACCGGAATCGTTTCGGTTTTGGGATCGCTGGGCGAATTGACGATAGCGATCGTCGCCGCGATCGTAATCGCGCGGCGCGTCAGCTTGCCTGCCGTGCGGATCGCGATGTGGCTGGCGGTGGGGCTGCTGGTGCTGGCAGAGGTAATCTCCCGCTGTGTACCCCCGCTGATCGCCGCCTTGGCCGCCGTGCCGCTGGCGGGCAGCAGCACCCTGGAGACGACCACCGTCGTCCACGCGGTCTCCGGTCTGATCGCTGCCGTGCCGGCCGCCGGCAGCATCGTGTGCTACGCCGTGGCCGCCGGCCGGCTGGCCGGTACCGGCCGGCTGGCCGGCCCGGTCCGGGACTTTTTCCATAGCAGCCGGCCGCCAAAACCCGGGATCGATGGGGGTACCCCGGGGCGGCCAACGACGGGCCCGGCTGAGGGTATTGACAGCTGACTTTGGTCGGCTAACGTGCCGTTCTATACCTCGCTTCGACAGGAGAGTCATAGATGCCGACAACGTCACCCATAGTTCAGACCCTGCCCCTCGCATCCGCGATCCTGGCGGTGCTCATCGTCTGCACGGCCCTGGTGCTCACCGGTCGGCGCGCCCGCTCGATCGTCCTGCCGCTGATCGCCGCCGGCTTTGCCTACTGCTTCCCCAAACTGCTGACGGTGGTCTCCCGGGAGCTCACCACCGATCCGCTGTACAGCTTCGCAGATCCGCTGTTCCTCCTGGTCGCCATCGTCTTGCTGGGTTGGGCTTTGCTGAAACTCATCAGGCAGATCCCATCGGCGCCCAGCCAAGCGTGGACGCCCGGGCCTCCGCAGCCGCCGGACCCGGCACCGGCCGGTAGCCCTCCCGAATTCCGGACGGAGCCGCAACCATGAGCGCCGGAGCCGACACCGAGTTCTCCCTGCTGGCCATCATCGTGTCGCCGCTGTTCGGCCTGCTCATACTGGTGACGCTGATCGTGCTGGCCGCGGTCATCGGTAAACGGGCCAATCGTATCCGCGGCTGGTTGTGGGCCGCACCGGGGCTCTACTTCGCCTCCGGAGCGGTGCCATTCCTGCTGTCGCTGATCAGCAGCTTCGGCGGCCCAACCGATGGCAGCATGCCGAGCGACGACCAATTGGCTCAGATGGCGCAGACAGTCAGCATCGGCGACTTCATTGGCCAGTTGTGCCAGGCAGGCGTCATCGTCTGCTACTGCCTGGCGGCGCTCCGGATCGCCCGCGGGACGCCTGCCGCCGCAGCGCCGCCCAGCGACCGGTAACCGATCGGTTTTGGCGCTGGGGCGGTCGCCGGGGGCGGACGCATCTAGGCTGCTGCCATGGTTTCACGGCAGGTTGCGCTTCTGGGCCCCGGCAAGATGGGGGCACCCATGGGGTTCCGGCTGCTCCAGGCCGGTCATCGATTGCGGGTCTGGGCCCGGCGTCCCGAATCTGCGGCCAGGTTGGTGGCCGCCGGCGCCAGCTTCGTCGGGGTACCCCGCGAACTGACTAGCCGAAGCGATGCGATCGTCGTCATGTTGCAGGATCTGAGCCAGCTGGAGCCGCTACTGGTCGGCCTGGACGGCATGGTTGCCGGAGTGACTCATCCAACGGTATTGATCATCGGTTCCACGGTGGCGCCGCAGGATGTGCGGGAACTCGCCGTCCGGTTGGCGGCCGAGACCGATGGCCTGCTGCAGGTGGTGGATGCCCCGGTCAGCGGCGGCGAGGCCGGCGCCCAGGCCGGCACCTTGTCGATCATGGTCGGCGGGCCGGATGAGCCGGTGGCCCGGGCATGCGAGGTACTGGCCGCCTGCGGGGACCCGGTGCATTGTGGCCCGCTGGGTGCCGGCGAGGTGGTGAAGGCCTGCAATCAGTTGGTGGTCGGCATCACCATGGGCGCCTTGTCCGAGGCCGCGCTGCTGGCCGAGGGTGCGGGTGTCGATGTCGCCCTGATGTACCGGATGCTCGCCAAGGGCTGGGGTGGCAGCGCGGTGCTCAACGCCAAACACACCAAGGTCGAGCAGCGGGACTACAGCAATACCGGGGCGGCGAAATTCATGGTCAAGGACCTGCTGATCGCCCTGGCCGAGGCCTCCGCGGGCGGTCGTACCCTGCCCCTGAGCGGTAAGGCACTCGGCATCTACCAGGGGCTGGTGTCGGCCGGGCTGGGCGACGACGACCTGGCGGTGGTGCACAAATACCTGGGCCAGGCCACGGCTCACTGAGCAGCGGGCGATGCCGGCGGGTTCCCGATCGGGCCGCCCGCGATTCGCGCGCCGGCCCGGGGCGTGCGCCCGGTCAGCGCAGTTCGTTGCCGTTCTCTAGGGCAGCGCGGATTCGATGCAACTCGGCGACCGCCGATTCCTGTCGTTCCGGGCAGGTTTGGTCCAGCCGCATCGAGCAGCCCACGGCGAGGTCCTGCACATGATCGCCCGCTCGGTGCACCACCAGGGCAAATCCCAGCACATTCGGGTGGGTCTCGCCCCGATCGACCGCGTAGCCGAGTCTTCTGGTGTCGGCGGCCTTCGCCAGCAGCCGGTCGATATCGCCGGTGGAATCGGTGGTCCAGCGCGGAAAGTCCGCGTCGCGATACAGCTCGATGATCTGCTCATCGGTCAGCTCGGCGAGCAATGCCGTGCCGACCGCGGTAATCGAGGCCGGGAAACGGTCGCCCACTCCCGCGGTCACCGGCAGCTGCTGGCGGCCGAGATACCGGGCCAGGAAGATGACCTCGTCGCCGGCCCGGGACGCCAGATGCCCGATCTCACCGGACAGCAGGCCGGAAGAGCCGAACTGCCGGCGAAACAGGGTGACGATGTCGACCCCCCGCAGAAAGCCGCCGGCTGGGGTCAGCACCCCGATATCCAGTTCATAGCTGTTGTCGGCCCGGCTGACCAGGCCGTTGGCTTCCAGGGAGGCGATGATGGCCAAGGTGGACGATTTGGCCAGCCCCAAAGCCGAAGCTATTTGGGTGAGCGACCAGCCGCCGGGACGCTGAGCGAGCAGGTTCAAGATGGCTACCGCGCGCGCGACCGAAGGGGAACCGCGCGGTGGAACCTTGATCTGCACCCGCCGATCCTTCGGCCGAGAACCCGGATCGCCCACCATCGCCGCCTGGTTCAGGACTCGCCGTGCAGGGCGATCAGTACCTTCCCGGACGACTGGGAGTCCTTGGCAACCGTGAACGCAGCCAGCGCGTCGTCGACGCCCAGCACATGGGTGATCACCTGCCCCACCTCGGGAGCCGCCGCGATCAATTCGATGGCCTCGTCCACCTCGTTGTCAAACCGCATGGTGCCCACCCAGGTGAGTTCCTTCTGGCTCAGTGCAGCCAGCGTAACCTGCACCGGGCTGCCGGGGAACATGCCTACCTGGACGATCCGGCCGCGCGGTTTGGCGGCCACCAGGCAGGCGCTCACCGCGGGCGGGGCCGCCGAGCATTCCAGGATGACATCGAAACGGTTCTCCGGCAGCGGATCGCGGGTCACGTTGACTACCTCGTCGGCGCCGAGCCGCCGGGCCCGGTCCAGCGGCCCGTCCAACACATCGGAACAAGTCAGGCGGGCGGCGCCATGCCGCTGGGCGGCGAAACCGGCCAGCAGCCCGATCGGGCCGGAGCCCGAGACCAGGACGTCGGCGCCGCTGAGGTCGCCGACCATGCCGATGCCGTGCAGCACCACCCCGAGGGGTTCGGCCAGGGCCGCGGTGCGCAGCGGCACCCCCGCCGGCAGCGGACGCAGCATCTCCCGGCCCACCAGCATGTATTCGGCCATGGCACCCTGGGTGTGCGGCCAGGTGGAGGCACTGCCCAGGTAGGAGCCGCCCGGTCGCAGATGCCGTAGCTTCTCCATGCCGGGCAGGTCCGGCCCGAAGGTCGCCGGGTGCAGGGTGACCGGGGTTCCGGGGGCGTATTCGCCTTCGGGATCCAGGTCGACCCGGCCGCTCATTTCGTGACCGGGGATCAGCGGCTCGCGGACGACGAAGGTGCCGTTGGCGCCGTTGAAGTAATAGTGCAGGTCAGAGCCGCAGATGCCGACATAATCGACCATCAACCGCACCTGGCCCGGGCCGGGTGCGGGTACCGGCACCTCGGCCAGTTCCAGGTCTTCCTTGCCCTTGATGTAAACAGCTTTCATCGTTTGCTCCTAGGATTGCTGGGTTGCCCGCCGATTGGGATCAGCCGCCGGAGATCAGGCCGGCCGCCCTGGGCAGCGCGAGGGACAGCGCCGGCACATACTGGATCACCAGCAGCATCACGATCAATGCCACGAAGAACGGCATCAGCGGCTTGATGACCTCCTCGACCTTCTTCCCGGCCACCCGGGCACCGACGAACAGCACCGGGGCCGACGGCGGCGAGATGACCGCGATGCACATGTTGAAGATCATCATCATGCCCAGGTGCACCGGGCTGATGCCGTAGGCGCTGGTCGCGATGGGCAGGAAGATCGGGGTGAAGATCAACACGGCCGGGGTGGCGTCCAGCGGGATACCGATGATCAACAGGATCACCATCATGATGAGCAGGAACATGACCGGCGAATCGGTCACCGAGACCAGCCATTCCCCGATCAGCCGGGGGATGTTGGAGAAGGTCATCGCATAGCTCATGATCGACGACAGGCCGATCAGGAAGATCACCACCGAGCTGGTCCGGGTCGCCGACAGCAGGATCCGGGGCAGGTCGCCGGGTTTGATGGTGCGATAGATGAACGACAGCACCAGCGCATAGACCACCGCGACCGCTGCCCCTTCGGTGGCGGTGAAGATCGCCTTGAACAGCCCGGGAATGCCGACGATGCCGACGATGACCACCACGATCAGCCCGAGGCTGGGGATCGCCCGCCAGGCCGAGCGCAGGATCTGCCTGAGCGGGGGAAAACCGGGCCCCTTCAGATTGGGGTGTTTGCGGGAGTACCAGAAGACCATGGCCATGCAGGTCAGCCCCCATAGGATGCCCGGTATGTAGCCGGCGAGGAACAGCGCGCCCACCGAGGCCTGGGAGACCAGGGCGTAGACGATGGTGGTGTTGGACGGCGGGATCAGCATGCCGGCGGGGGCCGAGGCGATATTGACTGCGGCCGCGAAGCTCATGTCGTAGCCGTCCTTTTCCTCCTCGGGGCTCATGATGGCGCCCACGGCCGAGGCGCCAGCCAGGGCCGAGCCCGAGATGGCACCGAACAGCATGTTGGCCAGCACATTCGTGTGGGCTAGCGAGGCGGGCAACGGGCCGGTGAGCGCCTTGGCCAGGTCGATCAGCCGGGACGCGATACCGCCCTGGTTCATGATCGCGCCGGCCAGCACGAACAGGGGAATGGCCAGCAACGGGAAGGAGTCGATGCCGTTGTAGATCTTCTGGGCCGAGGTGAACAGGCCCGAATCGTGGCCCATCAGGATGACCAGGCAGATGGCGGAGGGCAGGCCGATCGAGATCGAAACCGAAACCCCGATCGCCATCAGGATGAACATGCCCCCGACCAGGATGAGGGCCACCAATGCCGCGTCAGTCATATCAGATGCCCTCGTCCATCAGGCTCGAAATGTCGATGTCTTCCTCGGCGATCGCCTTGACCTCGGTGGTCAGCGTCTTGACGATGTGCAAAATCGAGTAGCTCGCGATCAGCACTCCGCTGACCGGCAGGATCGTGTAGAGCATGCCCTGAGAGAAGGGCAGCAGTTCCACGGTTTGGTCGAAGGCCGAGCTGGCCAGTTCCCAACCGCCCAGCACCATCACCCACAGCGCGAAACCACCGACAATGGCATGGGCCAGCACCTCGAATAATTTCACCAGCGCCGGGGGGAATTTGCGGACCAGGAAGTCGATGGCCACATCGTCGTTCTCACCGATGACATATGCGGCCCCCACGATGCCTTGCCAGATGAACACGATGCGCGCCATGGCCTCGGTCCAGGCATTGCCGCCGACCGTGAACCGGGCCACCACCTGGAAGACCACCAGCGCCACCAACACCACGAACAAGCTGATACAGAACCAGCGCAGCAGGGCGTCCAGCACCCGCCGGATCGCATTCACCGCTTTCATGAATTCAGAGCCTCACATTTTCAGAGTTTGGGCCAGGGGGGAACGGACCCGCGGATGTGGGCCGGTTTTACTTGTTCTCGTCGTTGGCTTGCTGAATTGCCTCGTAGAGCTTCTTGCGCAGATCGTTCTCGCCGACCGAGGTTTCCACCAGGGGCTGCACCAGGGCCTTGAAGGCGGCGGTGTCGGCGTCTTCATTGAACTGGGCACCGGCGGCCTCGGACTTGGCCTTGGATTCCTCGGCGAATTTCACGAAGCCCTCATCGGCCATGTCTTGGATATCGGGAATGAGCGCCAGGAACGCCTCACGGTCCTCCTTGGACATGCCTTGCAGCGCCTTGGTGCTGATCAGCATGTAGTCGGGGATCATCAGGTGCTTGGTATACGAATAGTATTTGGCGACCTCGTCATGTTTGAGAGCGTTGAACACGGTCTCGTTGTTCTCCGCACCGTCCAGGACTCCGCCCTGCAACGCGGAGTAGACGTCGCCCTGGCCCATCGGCGAGGCCACCGCACCCATCGACTCGATCATCTTGACCTGCGAATCGGACTGCTGGACGCGGATCTTGAGGCCCTTCAGGTCGTCGGGGCTCTTGATCGGCCGGACGCTGTTGTAGACATTGCGCACGCCAGCGTGCAACGCGGCCAGCACGGTGATGTTCTTGTCTTCCACCGAGGAAAACAGTTCGGCGTTTAGTTCGGCGTCCCGGAAAACGGCCTGCTGGGCCTTGATCGAATCGAACATATAGGGCAGGTTGTAGACAACGAAGTCCTTGTTGAAGCCCTCCATGACCGGGCCGCCGACGTACATCATCTGAACGGTGCCGTTGGACACATTCTGGATCACATCGGACTGCGTGCCCAGTTGCTCGTTGGCGTAGACCTGGATCGAGTAGCGCCCGTTGGTGGCTTCTTCGAGGCGCTTGCCGAGTTCGACCCCCGCCAGGTACTGGGGATGCTGTTCGGTTTGGTTGAAGGCCAGTTTCCAGACCGTCTTCTGGCCACCGCCAGAACTCGAACCGCCGCAAGCGGTCAGAGCCAAACAGACCAAACCGACGGCGCCGGTAAGAACGACCTTGGACAACTTCATGCGAGTGGTACCTCCTTGGCACGCAACCTGGCTCGACGAGCCATCGGCGCTTCCTGAGTGCTGCGCGGCCGGCGGGTTAGCCGGGCCGGGGCCTCGTTATCTCGACCGTGCGTCAAACCGAACGCTGTTCAACTTGACGGATTTGAGTCTAGAAACCGGCTCTGGTCAGGGTCAAGACACTCTGGCAATTAAGCAACAAAGGTGACCTTATTGTGACTATTCCAGGCGGCGCGGGCCGGGCGGGCCGATGGCCCCAATGCCGGGACGCCATCGGCAACCGCCCCCGGCCGCCGCCGGCGGTGGGCGCGGCCGGCACCCCGCAGCCGCCGAGCAGCACCGGGGCCGCCCCAGCCGCCGAGGCCGATAGGCTATTTGGCCGGATGCGCCCGATTGGCCTCCTGAATCGCGGCGTAAAGCGCCTTACGAACGTCGTTCTCATTCACCGTGGACTCAATCAGCGGCTTGACACGCTCCTTGAAGGCGGCGATATCGACATCGTCATTGAATTCGCAACCGATCGATTCGGCGTTCGCTATCGACTTCTCGGTGAATGCCGCGAAACCGTCGTTGGCCACCTGCTGTATCTGGGGAACGAGTTCCAGCAAAGCATTGCGATCCTCCTCGGACATGGCCTTGAGAGTCTTGGTGCTGATCAGCAGATAGTCCGGAATCATCAGATGGCGAGTGTAGGAGTAGTACTTGGCGATCTCGGATTGCTTCAGGGCGTCCCAGGTCACCTCATTGTTCTCCGCACCATCGAGCACCCCACCCTGCAAGGCCGCATAGACCTCGCCGTTGTTCATCGGCGAGGCGACCGCACCCATTGCCTCGATCATCTTGACCTGCGAATCGGACTGCTGGACGCGAATCTTGAGGCCCTTGAGGTCCTCCGGGGTGCGGATCGCGTGCTTCGAGTTGTAGACATTGCGCACGCCGGCGTGCACACCGGCCAGCACCGTGATCCGTTTGCTTTCCTCGATGGAGGCGTATAGCCCGCCGAGCAGCCCGGTGTCGGACAGGATCGCGCCCTGCGCCTCGACCGAGTCGAACACATAGGGCAGGTTGAAGACCGCGAAGTCCTTATTGTAGCTTTCCAGCACCGGCCCGCCGACCCACATCATCTCCACCGTGCCGTCGGAGAGGTTCTGGATCACATCGGCCTGGCCACCCAGCTGCTCGTTCGGATAGACCCGAATCGAATAGCGCCCGCCGGTGGCCTGCTCAAGTCGTTTGCCGAACTCGACACCGGCGGCATACTGCGGATGCTCCTCGGTCTGGTTGAAGGCCAGCTTAAACTCGGTCTTGCCGCCGCCGCCGGCCCCGGAACCACCGCAGGCGGCTAGCGCGAGCGAAACGAGACCGACCGTCGCGGCCGCCATCAGCTTGGACAGTTTCATAGCAGGATTCCTTCCCTTGAGTCCCTATCCCGCCGCCCACCAGATCGATCCCGCACCGGGCGCACGACGGTGCCTGTCTTGAGTCTGGTCGACGCCCAGTTGCGCGTCCAGCCAGCCCAGGAGCCGTTGGCCGGCCGGCCGAGCGAGCCAGCCGGACCGCACCGGCAAGCCATCCCGGCCGGCCGTGGGCCGAACCGAGTTACGATAACGGAACCATAACGAGTGGGCAACACGTTTCCACGCAATTTCCGGCAGAACCCGGGAGGGCGTAGCCTGCAAGCAATGGCCCAGGGGGTTGCTGGGGGTGACCAGCAGCCCCCTGGTGTCAAACCAAGCTCATACCGCCGATATCCGCGGCCCGTTTTGTTCTCGCGAGCCTCACTCCGATCCGGCGGCATAGTCGCGAAGCCGCCGGATCAGAAAGTCCGCCAGGTCCCCGGTCTCGCCGTCCCGGCCCCCGCGGCTCACCCGCAGTTCGGGTCGGCTGGGTTTGAGGCGAACACCGGTGATCCGTTCCTTCAACCCGCCGGCCATGATGCAAATGTAGTAGCCGCCGTCGGATCCGATGGCCACGGTGCGGTTGCGTTTGATATACCAGCCCCTTCGGTCGGTCCGTGCGGTGCTGCCATCGGACAGCTGCACCCGCAGGGGCTCGGGTTGGATGCCGAGCTCCGTGGCCTGGCGGATGAATTGCCCGATCAGTTCCTGGGCTCGCCTGGCCTCCTGCTCGGCGGAACGCTGGGCTATCTGCAGACGCTGCATGGCGTTCGCGCATCGGCCGGCTCGCGGGGCAGCGACCGGCGCGCGGGGCACGTTCTCGTGGCTCATCAAGAGTCCCTCCGTTGGGAATAGCTATAGCGTACCGGCTAGATGCGGTGCATGTTGCGGTCAACCCGCCCGTTGGACCTAGCATTGCCCGTTATGGATGCCTTCAGACGGCTCGGCTGGCTGCTGCGCCAACGCGATTTCCGCCGGCTGGTGGGTGTCCGCGTGCCCACTCAGGGCGCGGACGCGGTGATCCAGGTGGGTATGGCGTCCTATGTGCTGTTCAACCCGCAGAATCAACCCAACGCCTGGGCGATCGCAACCGTGATCGCATTGGCGATACTGCCGTTCTCGGTAGTGGGGCCCCTCATCAGCCCCATCCTGGATAGGTTCGCCCGGCAACGCATCGTGATCGTCTGCGACCTGGTGCGGCTGGGATTGGCGGTCGCCATGGCTCTCCTGGTGGGCGGCGCCCGGGTCTCCGGCGCCTGGCAGCCCTGGCTTTACGTGCTGCTGCTGGCGGCCCTCAGCCTGAACCGGCTGCAACTGGCCGCCCTCGGCGCCGGCATGCCATTCACCGTGGCCGCCGACCAATACCTGGACGCGGCCGCGGTCTGCCCGATGATCGGCCCCATCTCGGCCACCATCGGTGGTTCGGTGGCCGGCCTGATCCGGCTGACCACCGGGGAACTGCTGGGTGCCCCGCTGGCCGATGCGCTGGTCTTCAGCCTGGCTGCGCTGGGTTTTCTGGTGGGTGTGGGTTTGGCCCGCGGTTTCGGCCGGGAACAGCTGGGCCCCCGGGAACGCTCCGTGCTGCGTTGGCGAACCGCGTTGAGCGGTTTCTCTACCGCCTTCGGAACCTTGCGCCGCCGGCCGGTGGCGGGATCGGCCATCGGCATGGTCTGCGGAGCCCGGCTGGCCTACGGGCTGTTGATGTGCATGGTCGTCCTGCTCTACCGGCAGCATTTCTACGACGCCAGCCAGTTGCCCCGGGCGATGGTGGCCATGGGGGCCTGGTTCCTCGCCTCGGGTGTCGGGTATGCCGCCTCCGGGCTGATCGCGCTGCCGCTTTCGGGACGCTTCGGGGTGCGGGCCACGATCCTGGCCGCCCTAGGCCTGTCCGGGCTCCTGCATTTCTTCCCCGCCGCGCTGCTCACGCCGCCCGCCCTGCTGGCGGCCGCCCTGCTGCTGGGGCTTTGCGCGCAATCGGTGAAGATCTGCGCCGATGCGGTGGTGCAGGCCCACGTCGCCGACGCGGCCCGCGGACGGGTGATGGTGATCTACGACATCGGCAACAATCTCGGCGTGGTGCTGGGCACGGTGTTGGGGGCCCTGCTGCTGCCCCCGGATGGCTTCTCGCGCCCGATCATGCTGGCCATGGGCTGCTGGTTCGGGTGCCTGGCGGGGCTGTTCTGGCTGCTGAGCCGCTCCCGGGCCGATGCCTTCGACCGTGGCACCGCGCGCCAGCCGGCCGCCGATCGCGGCCCGGCCTGAGCGGGCGGAGCGGCCGGGGA
>CALHWB010000006.1 GCA_938036835.1 uncultured Propionibacterium sp. | reverse complement strand
TCTGACCGGGCAGCAGCGGCTCGCCCGGGGCGGCCAATTCGTCGCCGGTGGTCATGATGGCCACCCGGGGCCGCGGCCGGACGAGCAGCTCGCCATGGCCAGCCGAAACCGCCGCGGCCAGGGCCGGTCCGTCCAGCAGCCGGCCGGCGGGTAGGACGAGCGCGCCGGTCGGCAGATCCTCACCAGCGGCTCGGATGTTGGCGCCCGGCTCGGGTGGGATGAAGAATCGCACGGTGGCGGGTAGCGCGGCCACGCCCGGCCGGTGATCGGTGTGCTCCACCTTGACCACGGTGTCGGCGCCGGCGGGAATCGCCGAACCGGTCATGATGCGCCAGGCGGTGCCGGGGGCGAGAACGTGGGGTGTGGTTTCCCCCGCTGGGATATCACCGGCAACGGGCAACCGGACGGGCTGCTGTTCGGTCGCGGCCGCGATATCCCGGTGACGGACGGCGAAACCGTCCATGGCAGAGTTGGCGAACGGCGGTACGGGTATTCGCGCGGCGACCGGCTCGGCCAGCACGGCGCCCAGGCACGGGCTGACCGCCCCGGCGGCGAACGGCTGGGCAGCATCCCGGGAAGGCAACCCCGGCAGCACCGGGCGGCGCACCGGGGGCAACGGCTGGGCCAGCGCATCGACCAACGCCCGGTGCCGACCGACCGGCAGCGGGCCGGGATGGGCGACGGTAACCGCGGCGCGGGGTGGTCTCGTGGCCTGGATCACCGGCACGGTGTGCCGCCCGGCGGCCGGCGCACCCCGGTCGCCGGGCGGTCCGGTGCCCTCCGGGCAATGTTCAATGCCGCTATCCATGGTGTTCCTCTCACTCCGCATAGGTCAGCGTGTCGGATCGTCCCCGGCCTGCATCGCCGACCAGCACCCGGCCGATCAAGGGCTCCCCGATGCCGGCCAGCAGCTTGATCGCCTCGGTGGCCATTATCGTGCCGGCCAGCCCGGCCACCGGGCCCAACACCCCGGCCTCGGCGCCGGCCGGGGTCGAACCGGGCTCTGGGAGCACCGGATAGAGCCCGCGCAGACTGGTCGCCGGCAAACCGGCCGGCGGCCGCGACCAGAAAACCGAAACCTGATACCGCATGCCGACCACCGTGCCCCACACCAGCGGCAACCCGGCCTCGGCGCACCAGTCGGCCACCAGATATTTGGCGGCGAAGCTGTCGGTGCAATCCATCACCAGATCCCAAGCGCGCCCGTGGGCCGCCAGGAACTCCACTGTGACATGCGGGAACTGCTCAATGCGCAGGCTGGCGTCGAGGCCGGTCAGCCGGCGCGCCGCCGACTGCGGCTTCGGTACGCCGATATCGGCCTCGCCGTGCAGCACCTGCCGCTGAAGATTGCAGACATCGACCCGGCCGGAATCGCAAATGCCCAGCGTCCCCACCCCGGCGGCCGCCAGATACAGCAACACCGGTGAGCCCAACCCGCCTGCCCCGGCCACCAACACCCGGGCGGCCGCCAGCCGCGCCTGACCCGGCGCGCCGAACCCGGGTATCGAACAGTTGCGCCGATGCCGCGCCAGGACCGGATCGTCGTCATCCCGGACGACGATCCGGCCGATCAGTGGAATCCGCACCGCACCCATCAGGGCAGACCCGACCAGGCATGGGTGCCGTCGGCGAACTCCTGGCGTTTCCACACCGGCACCTGGGCCTTGACCGCATCCACTATCGCCTGGGCGGCGCCGAACGCCTGGGCGCGGTGCTCGGCGGCCACGCTGACCACCATGACGACATCGCCCACCACTAGACGACCGGTGCGATGCCAGACCCGGACGGCATGCACGCCCGGGCTCCGAGCGAACCGTTCGGCTACCGCGCGCAGCGTTCCGGTGGCACTGGGGTGGGCGGAATAGTCGATCGCTGCCACCCGGCGGCCGGCATCCCGCTCGCGGACCACCCCCACGAAATCGACCACGGCCCCGCAGCGATCGTCGCCGCCGGCCGTGCGCTGGGCGGGCACCAGCGGGGTATCGACGATCCCGGCGTCGATCCTGGGTATCACGGGTTCTCCTTATGGTCGGACATCGGCGCTGGCCGGGGGCGGTTATGGCGGCAGGCGGTGGCCGCGGCCTGGCCGGCACACCGCCCAGGCCGGCCGCTCAACCTCCCGCGAACGGTGGCAGCACATCCACCATCGCGGCGGTCGGCAGCTGGGATTCCCGGCTCGCCGGACGTTCATCGACCAGAAAGGTGCTGACTGCCAGCACCGCGGCCAGCCTTGGGCGCCGGTTGCCCAGCCGGTCGACCAACTCGCCCAGCGTGCCGGCCGGCTCGGCACGCTCCGAATCGGTGCCGGCGGCCTCCGCGGCACCGGCGAAGTAGCGCACGGTGATCGTGGTCTTCTCCCCGAGCGCAGCCGGACGGGGGGTGAGGATCACCTCGCAGCGCAGCGGATCGTGGGGGTCTTCGCGGTATTCGATATCGGCGCTGTCGCAGGCCGTCTGCTCCAGGACGCGGATCACCATGCCATGGCGCATCGCCAACGCCAGCGGATCCGGACTGGCCGGCTCGGTGAACGGGCAGGCGCTGAGCACCAACGCGGTGGTGATCCGGGGATGGGGGACGGCGCCGAAACCGAACGCCGTCAGGAACAGCCTGATCTTGTTCATGTGATCGGCCAACTGGAAACCCGGGGACGCCGCCGCCCCGGTCGTATGCCTGGGCACCTGCATCGCGGCCAGCGCGTGGTTTCCCCAGTTACGGCCGATCTGGTGGGCCACCGAGACCGGGTCTTCGCTGGCCTCGCGCAGCCACTGGAACAGCGCACCGGTTATCTGGGTGAGGATGTGGGCCGGTAGCGCGGGATCCGCGGGGGCATAGGCGAGATAGCCGAGGGCCGGCCGCCCGCGACCGTTGGCGGGCAGCCGCTCACGGATGACCAGGCCCAGGCTCAGCAGGCCGTCCAAGGTCTCGCGTACCGAACTGACATGCAGATCGCTCTCGGCGGCCAGTTCGGCCACGGTCACCGGCGCCGAATGCGCCGATATCCGGCGCAGCAGAGCCTGTTGGGCGGTGGTCAACTGGGCCACTAGCATCAGCAGGTCATTGAGCCCGGTCGGTGGGCTCTGCGGTGTTGCGGTGGTCATGGGCTGCTCCCGGAGGTTGAGTCCGTTCGGCTGGCATCCGCCGGTCCTGCCTCGGCGGCGGTGCGGATGCTCACCAACCGCGTTGCTGAACCGGCACCGTCCCACTCCGGGAACGATAGACGATATGCGGGCGGGTCACATAACCCACCGGGGCCGACACGACATGCACCAGCCGGGTGAATGGCCACACGCAGAACAGCAGCATGCCGGCGACGATGTGCAATCGGAAGGCGATCGGCACCCCGGCCATCAGTTCCGGACGCGGATGGCATGCCGGAATCGACCGGAACCATACGCTGATCGTCTCGCGGTAGTCGTAGCCGTGGTCGCCGCCGAAGATCTGGGTGCTGATGGTTGCGATGGCGCCCAAGACGATGGGAATGCCCAGCAGGAGGTAGGTGACGATGTCCAGCCGGGTGGTTGCCAGCCGGACCGATTTGATCACGACCCGCCGGTAGAGCAGCCCGGACAGCCCAACCAGGGTCATGATCGCGGCCACCGAGCCCAGCACGGTGGCGCCCAGATGGTAGAGTTCCGCCGAGATCCCCAAGGTTTCGGTCAGCGAGGCCGGCACCGCCAACCCCACTACATGCCCACCGGCCACGAACAGGATGCCGAAGTGGAACAGCGGAGAGGACCAGCGCAGGATGCCGCGTTCATGCCACTCGCTGGACCGGCTGGTCCAGCCGTACTGGTCGTTGCGGTAGCGCCAGACCAGGCCGCCGAACAGGCACACGATCGACACATAGGGCAGCACCACCCACAGCAGGGTCGACAGGACGGACATCGCGGTCACCTTTCCCTCATCGGATACGGCGTTGCAGTCAGATCACCGATGCCCACCAGTTCGGCGGGCGGGCCCTGGCTGACCAGTGCCCGGCAGGCGGCCAACACGGCCGCGCTGGGCTCGCCAAGGCTAGCCGCCAGGGCATCCAGCAATTGTGCGTAGGGGGAGCCGGCCTCGTGCAGTCCCCGGCGGATCACCTCGATGCCCTCCCGATTCGCGGCCAGCAGATCGGTCCCGGTCCCGGACTCGTCCCGGGCGCACAACTCCAGGACGATCGGTAGATAGTCGGGCAGTTCACCGCGAGTCTCCTCGAAGCCGGCCCGGGCCAGCACCTCCCGGAAGGCCAGGATGGCCTGACCGCGTCCCCGGGTGTCCCCGTGGGTATAGTAGGTGAGATAGAGGGCGCATCTGC
Source organism: uncultured Propionibacterium sp. (assembly GCA_938036835.1). GTDB lineage: Bacteria > Actinomycetota > Actinomycetes > Propionibacteriales > Propionibacteriaceae > Brooklawnia. The sequence continues at coordinate 1,740 of CALHWB010000006.1, read as the reverse complement.
GACGCTGGTCGAAGGTCGCCACATAGTGTTCCTGTAGCGACCGCAGCCCGCGCCGCTCGGCTGCGGTGCAGAACCGCTCGATGGGCGCGGCCAGTTCGTCCGGCAGTTCGCCAAGCGCAGCCCGGACGGCCGCGATCTGATCGCCCAATCGTTCCCCGGGGTAGTCGAGCAGCAGCGAGCAGGCCATGCAGACCACCCGTCGCCGCTGGTGATCCACCGGCGCTGGCCGATCGGATGGGTTCATCTGAGAACCTCCAGCGGCAGCATCCGCCTGCCCGAGGTGCTGCCGGGTGCCGGCGCCGGGAAGATCTCCTGGTCATAGCCCACCGGGCAGCCGGTCAGTTCCGCGATACCGCGGGGCATATCCGGGTTGGCGGTCGGAACCACATAGCGGTCGTCGTACTTCGCGATGGCCAGCAGCCGGTACATCTCCGCCAGCTTCGCCCCATCCATGCCGACCGCGGCCGCGATCGATTCGTCCCCCGGCTCACCCATGAAGATGCCACGCATATAGGAACGCAGCGCGGCCAGCCGGCGCAGCGACAATTCGACTGGCCGCGGGTCACCGGCGGTGAACAGCCCAGCCAGGTATTCCAATGGGATGCGCAGCTGGGCGATCGCGCTGAGCAGCACCTTGTGGTTTTCGCCGTCGCTGCCGGTCGCGGTGACGGCGTCCACGACCGGGCTGAGCGGTGGCACATACCACACCATCGGCAGGGTACGGAATTCGGGGTGCAGGGGCAACGCAATCTCATAGGTGCTGATCAGCTGCCAAATCGGCGAGCGTTGCGCGGCAACCAGCCAGGTGTGCGGGATGCCGCTGGCCTGGGCCGCCCGGACGACCTCGGGATCGTTCGGGTCTAGCAGTATCTCGCGCTGGGCGCGGTAGAGATCCTGCTCGTGGGCCTGGCTGGCGGCCCAGGATACCCGGTCGGGGTCGTAGAGCAGCACCCCGAGGTAGCGCAGCCGTCCCACGCAGGTCTCCGAGCAGACCGTCGGCTGCCCCGCCTCCAGCCGGGGATAGCACAATGTGCACTTCTCGGCCTTACCGGACTCGTGGTTGAAGTAGACCTTCTTGTAGGGGCAGGCGGATACGCACATCCGCCAGCCACGGCAGCGATCCTGATCGACCAGCACGATGCCGTCCTCGACGCGCTTGTACATCGCACCCGATGGGCAGGCCGACACGCAGGTTGGGTTCAGGCAGTGCTCGCAGATGCGCGGCAGGTAGAACATGAAGGAATCCTCGATGGTCTTGGCCACCCGCAGGTTCATCTGGGTCAGCACCGGATCGGCGTCCAGGGTTTCCAGCGAGCCACCCAGGTTGTCGTCCCAGTTCGGGCCCCACTCGATGGTGTCGATGTGCTCGCCGGTGATCCGCGACTTTGCCCGGGCTACCGGGATATTCGCCGAACCGGCCGGGGCCGCCAGCAGCCGGTCGTATTCATAGGTCCACGGCTCGTAGTAGTCGAGCATGCCCGGCATGGTGGGGTTGGCGAAGATCTTCGCCAGGCTCGCCAGCCGGCCGCCCTGCCGGGGGACGAGTCGTCCGCTGTCGGTCAACCGCCAGCCGCCGCGCCAGCGTTCCTGGTTCTCCCAGGCCCGCGGATAGCCGACCCCCGGGCGCGTCTCCACATTGTTGAACCAGATGTACTCGGTGCCCGTGCGGTTGGTCCAGGCCTGTTTGCAGGTGACCGAGCAGGTGTGGCAGCCGATGCACTTGTCCAGGTTCATGACCAT
>CALHWB010000005.1 GCA_938036835.1 uncultured Propionibacterium sp. | reverse complement strand
GGTTGTGCCGTGGCACAACCGGCCGCCCTGAACACCGCTATTCCTGGTCGGGTTGAGCCGTCACCGGAGCCTGGGGCTGCGGTACGGCCTGGGCGGCGGGAGTAACGGAACCGTCCAGGTACTTGCCGGCGATCCGGCCGAGATCGATGCCAGCCGCGTCCTTGAGCAACTGAACCGTCTGCACCACCCCGTTGGTGACCTGCTTAGGCAGTTGATTGGTGCCGTCGGCGGAGATGACGGTGAGCTTGTCGATACCGCTCATCGGGGCCGCCACCCGGGCCGCCATCTCGGGCAGCGCGGTGACCAGCATCTCAATGACCGCTGCCTCGTTGTAGCGTCCGTAAGCATCGGCCTTCTTGTTCATGGCCTCGGCCTCGGCCTGCCCGGTCGCCAGGATGGCTGCCGCCTGGGCTTCGCCTTCGGCGCGCACCGCGTCCGCCTCGGCAATACGGCGCGCTTTCTCGGCCTCGCCTCGTTTGGCGCCTTCAATGGCTTCGGCCTCCGCTAGCGCGGTACGCCGGGACTTCTCGCCAACACCGATCAACCGGGCCTGTTCCGCATCCGCCTCGGCCCGCGCGATCGCAGCCGCCTTGTCGGCATCGGCCTGGAAGATGGCGGCGTTGCGGCGGCCTTCTGCCTCGGTCTCCAACCGATACCGTGCGGCGTCGGCAGGCTTGCGGACCTCGGTGTCGAGTTGGCGATCCTTCAGCGCGGCCTGCCGGACGGCCACCTTCTCCTGTTCGGCCAAGATTGCCTGATCCCGGTCGGCCTGGGCGAGCGGACCGGAAGCCGCCGCCTGGGCATTCGCCGCGTCGGTCTCGGCCTTGATCTCGGCCTGCTTCAGCATCAGTTCCCGTTCGCGGATCGCGATGTTCTGCTGGGCATTGATCCGAGCCTGCTCGGCTTCCTGCCGAGCCGCCGCCTCGGCTACTGCGGCGTGCTGCTGCACCTTGGCGGCCTCGGGACGGCCCAGATCGGAGAGGTAGGTACCGTCATCGGTGATGTCTTGGATCTGGAAGGTATCCAGCACCAGGCCCTGCCCGGTGAGCGAGGCCTCGGACTCGTCGGCGACCCGCTGAGCGAAGGCCGCCCGGTCACGAATTATCTGCTCCACGCTCAGGGAGCCGACGATCGAGCGAAGCGAACCCGCCAAGGTCTCCTGGGTGAAGCTCTCGATCTCGTCCTGCTGGGTTAGGAAGCGCTGTGCCGCAGCACGAATGGAATCCTCATTCCCGCCCACCTTGACGATCGCCACACCATCCAGGTTCAGTTTGATTCCCTGCCCCGAGACCGCGCCCCGGATCTGCACCATGATCCGCCGGCTGGACAGATCCATGATGAACAGCCGCTGTACGAACGGGATCACGAAGACGCCGCCCCCCATGACGACCTTCTGACCTGACAGGTCGCTGGAGATCTGACCGGTTTCCGGATTGCGGACCGCTTTGCCTTTCCGCCCGGTCACGATGAAGGCCTCGTTGGGCCCAGCCACCCGATACCGGCTGGCCACTAGAAGTCCGATCAATACCGCTAAAACGACCAGACCGACTACCGCTATAACAATGGGATTCATGTAATACGCGCTCCTACTTAGGCAATATCGCCAGTCTAGTGGACCCCGGGAGCGTCCAGACCGGGCGACCGGTCAGCCTTCGAGCGCCGGGCGCGGCCCACCGAGCAACTCGTCCAGCGGGCGCACCTCGACCGAAGTGGGACTGAACACCTGGGAGATCCACACTCTGGTGCCCGCTGCCAACGCGGTCGACGCCCGAGCATTCAAGGTGAGGGTGTGTCCCTGATAGCTGGCCCGCACCTGGCCAAGACCGGATTCAGGAACTGCCGTGATGACCAGCGCCTCCACGCCCACCAGCGACCGGATGCTGGGCGCAGCGCCGGATCCCTGTCTGCGCAGCACCGCGGTCAACCGACCCGCGCCCCAGGCCAGCCCGATGCCGATCACCAGCCCGAGCACGATAGCAACCACCATCGCTCCAGTGGCTGCCAACCCGATCGCAGCACCGAAGCCGAATCCTCCCAACAGGCCGGCGACCCCAGCCGTGGAGAAGACATCGGAATCCAGGCCAGCCAGGGCATCGATATTCAGCAGGCCCTCGAGCAGGTCGCCAACCACCAGCGCCATCACTAGCAGGACGATGCCCGCTGCCCCGATGACAAGAAACGTCGTCACTGCCACTCCTCCTACTGCGGTGCCCCAATCCTAGAGGTACCCGGTCTGCTGGCCCACCGCACCTGAGTCCCGGCCGCGATCGGCGAGCGACACCCAGCGGGTTCGCCGATATCCCCGACGAACCAGACCCAGCAGTGCCGACGCCGGTTACCCTTCCAGGAACCGGATGCGGTCGACCAGGAATGGGCTCCCGGCCGACCGCGCATCTTCCGGTTCCCGAGGTTCGTCAGCGGGCGATGTGCCCCTCATAGTCATCGGCGGGCTTGACCCAGGCCATCAGCTTGCGCAGTTCGGCACCGGTGGTCTCGATCGGATGTCGTTCTCCTGCGGTGCGCAGTCGCATGAACTCGGGTGCCCCGGCGTCCTGGTCGGCGATGAACCGTTGCGCGAAGGCACCGGAGCGCACGTCAGCCAGCACCGCCTTCATGTTCTGCTTGACATGCTCATCGATGACCCGCCGGCCGGATACGTAGTCACCGTATTCAGCGGTGTCTGAAACAGACCAGCGCTGCTTGTTGATGCCCCCCTCATACATCAGGTCGACGATCAGCTTCATCTCATGCAGGCACTCGAAGTAGGCGATCTCGGGTTGATAGCCGGCCTCCACCAGGGTCTCGAAACCGGCCTGGATCAATGCCGAGACCCCCCCACAGAGCACCGCCTGCTCACCGAACAGATCGGTTTCGGTCTCCTCGGTGAAGGTGGTCCTGATGCCGCCGGCCCGCAACCCACCGATCGCCCGGGCATAGCTGAGCGCCAGCTCCCAAGCCTGCCCGGAGGCATCGACCTCGACCGCTACCAGCACCGGCACCCCCCTGCCATCCGCGTATTCCCGGCGCACCAGATGTCCCGGGCCCTTCGGGGCAACCATGCAGACGTCGACGCCCTCTGGTGCGGTGATATAGCCGAACCGGATATTGAAGCCATGCGCGAAGAACAGCGCATCGCCCGGTTCCAGATTCGGTGCGATCTGGTCGGCATACAGCTTGCGCTGATGCTGGTCGGGGGCGAGAATCATGATCAGATCCGCCTCGGCAACCGCCTCGGCCACGGGAAGTACCCGCAACCCCTCGGCTTCCGCCTTGGCCCACGACCTGCTGCCCACCTGCAATCCGACCCGTACGTCCACCCCGGAATCACGCAGATTCAACGCATGGGCGTGACCCTGCGAACCGTATCCGATGACGGCCACCGCGCGGTCCTGAACGATCGCCAGATCAGCATCGTCCTCATAGAACACCTCTGCCATTGATTTCAGCTCCTACCCAATTTGTCTGTCGGCGATTTACTGTGCGGCCCGCAGGACCGCACGATTTTTCTCATTGATACTGCGCTGGCCTCGGCCAAGTGCGACCTGACCCGATTTGACCAGCTCGATGATTCCGTACGGCTCCAGCATGGTGACCAGCGCATGCAGCTTGTCCGCGGTACCGGTGGCTTCCACCGTGATGGATTCGGGTCCCACATCGACTGCCTTGCCACGGAACAAGCCGACCACGTCGATGACGGCCGAACGATTCTGATCATTGCACTTGACCTTCAGCAGGATAAGTTCCCGCTGCACCGAGTTCGGCTCCAGTTCGATGATCTTGTAGACCTCGACCAGTTTGTTCAGCTGTTTCACCAACTGCTCAAGGCTGTTGATATCGCCCACCTGAGTCACCAAGGTGATACGCGAGACGGCATCCCGCTCGGTAGGCCCGACCGCCAGGGATTCGATATTGAAACCCCGCCGGCTGAACAGGCCAGAAATGCGGGTCAAGACCCCCGGCTGGTTGCTGACCAGGACGCTCAGGGTGTGCGTACTCACAGGTCCTCCTCTTCCCACGCCGGCGCCATGTCGCGGGCAATCTTGATGTCATTGTTACTGGTACCGGCGGCCACCATCGGCCACACCATGGCGTCGGTGTGGCAGACGAACTCGACCACCACCGGACGGTCGTTGATCGTCATCGCCTGGTTGATCGCCTCGTCCACCTCCGCCTTGGTGGCGGCCCGCAAGCCAGCGCAACCCATCGCCTCGGCCAGCATCGGGAAGTTCGGCAGGCGATCGGTCTGCAGACTCGTATTGGAGTAACGCTCCCGATAGAACAGCGTCTGCCACTGCCGCACCATACCCAACGCGTTGTTGTTGATGACCGCGATCTTGATCGGGATTCCGTTCAGGGCGCAGGTGACCAATTCCTGACTGGTCATCTGGAAGCAACCGTCTCCATCGATTCCCCAGACCACCTTGTCGGGCGCCCCTACCTGGGCGCCCATCGCGGCCGGAACGCAGTAGCCCATGGTGCCGGCGCCACCCGAGGTCAGCCATTGGGCGGGTTTCTGGAACGGCAGGAAATGCGCCGACCACATCTGGTGCTGCCCCACGCCGGCGACGTACAGCGCATCCGATCCGGCGATCTCCCCAAGACGTTTGATCACATATTGGGGAGACAACGTGCCGTCTTCCGGCTCGGTCCAGCCAAGCGGATAGCGCCTCTTCAGCCCGATCAGATAGTCATGCCAGGGTTTCCAATCCGGGATCTGCTCATGCCGCAGGGACTCGACCAGACCACCCAGGAAGGCCTTGGCGTCTCCTACCACCGGCACATCGACCGCGCGATTCTTGCCGATCTCGGCCGGGTCGATATCGGCGTGGATGACCTTCGCAGCGGGTGCAAAGGATTCCAAATTGCCGGTGACCCGGTCATCGAAACGTGTCCCCACCGCTATCAGCAGATCCGCCTTCTGCAGCGCACCGACCGCTGAAACCGAACCGTGCATGCCCGGCATACCCATGTGCAGCCGATGGCTGTCTGGAAAACCACCACGAGCCATGAGCGTGGTGACCACCGGGATCTCGGCGATGGCGACCAGATCGGCCAACTCCTGCCAGGCCCGAGCCTTGATGACGCCGCCGCCGATGTAGAGCACCGGACGATGAGACCGGCAGATCAGTTTGGCGGCGGACCTGATCTGGCGGCTGTGGGGTTGGCTGCTGGGCTTATACCCGGGGAGGACCAGTTCATCCTCGAAATCAAACGGTGCGCTTCCGGCCAGGGCATCCTTGGCGATATCCACTAGCACCGGACCGGGCCGGCCGGTCGCGGCGATATGGAAGGCCGCCTTGATCGCCTCGGGGATGTCCTCGGTGCGCTTGACCAAGAAGTTGTGTTTGGTGACCGGCATCGTGATGCCACGGATGTCGGCTTCCTGGAAAGCGTCGGTGCCAATGAAGTTCGAGTTGACCTGTCCGGTGATGGCCACTACCGGTACCGAATCCAGATAGGCATCGGCGATCGGGGTAACCAGGTTGGTGGCGCCCGGGCCGGAGGTGGCGATGCACACGCCCACTCTCCCGGTGGCCATGGCATAGCCCTCGGCGGCGTGACCGGCACCCTGCTCGTGCCGAACCAGAATGTGGCGGATCCTGGAGTCGTACAGCGGGTCGTAGGCCGGCAAGATCGCACCGCCTGGAATGCCGAAAGCCACCTCTACTCCGCAACGCTCCAGGGACGCCACGAGCGCCTGGGCGCCCGTCAGGATGGGCAATTCCGTCTTCTTATTGGCCATCGGCTGATCCTCTCATCGGGTGCTGGCTGTGCGGCTGACAGTGGGTCTGCAATAAAAAACCCCCGCTGCCGATTGGCAGACGAGGGAGCGCTCCGTCCAATGTGCTTGACGAAGCGCTAAGCGATTACGAGAACCTGTCGGGTGAGCACGGGCCAATCATGGCATGCCTTAGCCAGGAACGCACCGATCGTCTCGCGATTCGGGATGCCGGCTTTGGTGTTCGCGAACGCATCCGATGGCCAACAACATGATCACCGCCGTGCCGAACCAGGCGGCCACATCGGCGGACCAGTCGAACCGGGGCACCAACGCCAACCAACCGAACCAGCCCCACAACAACACCTTGGTGGGCAGACCCAAGCCGGTCGCCCGCCAGCCACCGACGATCGCCGGAACCACCCAGCTCACCGCGACGGCAGCGGGTATCGGCAAGACCAGCGATCCCGCGAGCCCAACCACGCCCACCGCCAACAGGCGGTAGCCGGCCAGCCACCAGCGCCGGGCAGGCACCAGGACGAGCGCCAGAAGCAGGCTCCCACTCAGGATGACCAACCAGGCACCGAAATCGCTGAGCAGCAGCAGCCGATCCAGCGTCCCCACCAGGCAATAACCACCCGTATCCGGCAATGCCCAGGCACGTAGGCTCGGCAGCCGGGTAAACCAGGATGCCGCGCCCGGCACCAAGAGCCAGCCCATCCAACTGGCCAGACCCGCAGTGACCAAGGCGGTCAACGCCGAACGCCGTCGTCCGACCGCCAGCAACAAAACCACCATGCCCAACAACGGCCAGGCCACTGCCATAGCCAGCCCCAGACCGACACCCGTTCCTGGCCCACAGCGCTCACCGGCCGGGCTGTAGCGGTGCCCCACCAGACCAACCATCGCCAGGGCCAGCAGGACCAGCCCGATCCCGCCCAGCCGGGCATCGTCCCGAGTGGGCGCCACGGCCCCGAACACCAACAAGCCGCCCACCAGCCTGGGCCACCCGGCCCGGATCCCGGCGACCCGCAACATCGATCTGACAGCCAACACCTGCACCAATGGCCAAATCAGTTGCCAGGCGAGATACCCGCCTACCGCCAAGGGGCTGAGCAGTAACGCGGCCGCTGGTGGCAACTCGAATACCGCCCCATCGGGTAACCAGGCCCGGTAGGGGCTTATCCGGGACACCGCATCGGTAGCAGCCCACCAGTTGACTCGCAATACCCGAGTACCGAACGGACCTGACCATTGGCTTATCATCAGACTAAACAACCACAGGGGCAGCACCTCCAATGCACCTTGAGCCGACCGCGGCAGCCATCGCTGCGCGCCCGGGGCGGGAGCGGCCCTCGACTCGGCTGCCCGGCTGGTAGGCGCCTGGGTTGGCAATTCAAACCAACCGCACCGGGAAACCCGCCGCGGCAAGTGCCTGTTTAACCTCACCGATGGTGAAAATGCCAAAGTGGAAGACACTGGCAGCCAGTACCGCGTCGGCACCGGCCCGGGCGGCCGCCACGAAATGTTCGACCTTCCCGGCGCCGCCAGAAGCGATCAACGGCACATCCACTTCGGCGCGAATAGCCTCGATCATTTCCAAATCGAAACCATCGGTGGTGCCGTCGGCGTCCATTGAGTTCAGCAGGATCTCCCCCACCCCCCGTGCGACGCTTTCGCGGGCCCAAGACACGGCATCCAGTCCAGCGGGTCGGCTGCCGCCATGGGTGGTGACCCCGAAACCGGACGGCATACCGGCTTCGCGTCGGGCGTCCAGGCTCAATACCAGCACCTGATTGCCGAACCGCTGGGTGATTTCGTCGATGACTGCCGGCCGGCAGATCGCACCAGTGTTGATACCGACCTTGTCGGCACCGCAACGCAGCAGGGCATCCACATCGTGGACCGAGCGCACTCCGCCACCCACGGTCAGCGGGATGAAGACCGACTCGGCGCACCGGGTGACCACTTCACGCGTGGTATCGCGGCCTTGGGCCGAAGCAGAGATGTCAAGGAAGGTGATCTCGTCGGCACCCTGCTCGTTGTATCGGGCAGCCAGTTCAACCGGATCGCCGGCATCGCGAAGGTTGGCGAAGTTCACTCCCTTGACGACCCGGCCATCGGTAACGTCCAAACAGCAGATGACGCGGATCGCAACAGGCATGATCCCAGGTTAGACTCCCCGGCCGTCCTGCAACGCACCGATTGGGCCCGCCTATTGCGTCCACCCGCCGGGTAGCCGACAGATGCGCTTGGATGGAGCTAGCACCATCAAGAGAAATGGGGAACAGGTCATGGAGTTTCGCTATCTGGGCAGGTCTGGTCTTAAGGTCAGTGCCGTCACCTATGGCAACTGGCTCACCCATGGTGAACAGTTGGCCAGGCAGACCGCCATCGACTGCGTACATGCTGCCTTGGATGCCGGCGTGACCAGCTTCGACACCGCCGATGTCTATGCCAACACGGTAGCCGAGCAGGTGCTCGGCGAGGCATTGGCCGGGCAGCGCAGGGAATCGATCGAGATCTTCACCAAGGTCTACTGGCCGACCGGACCGAAGGGACCCAACGATTGCGGGCTGTCCCGCAAACACATCATGGAATCCATTGACGGTTCATTGCGTCGGTTGGACACCGACTACGTGGATCTCTACCAGGCCCATCGATATGACACCGAAACCCCGCTTGAGGAGACGATGGTCGCCTTCGCCGATATCGTCCGGCAGGGCAAGGCGCACTACATCGGGGTCAGCGAATGGACCGCCGAGCAGATCCGCGCGGGCAAGGCACTCGCCGATGAGTTGCGGGTGCCGTTGGTCAGCAACCAGCCGCAATACAACATGCTTTGGCGGGTCATAGAGGACGAGATCGTGCCGACCTGTGTCGAGCTGGGACTGTCGCAGATCGTGTGGTCGCCGATCGCGCAGGGACTGCTGACTGGAAAGTATCTGCCCGGGCAGCCGATCCCGGCCGATTCCCGGGCGGGATCGTCGGTCGGTGGTGGATTGGAGCAGCGGATCAGCCAAGATCAGATCACCTTGACCCGTATCCAGCGGCTCAAGCCGCTGGCGGAGGAGTTGGGATTGACCATGGCTCAATTCGCGATCGCCTGGGTGCTGCAGAACCCGAACGTGGCCGCTGCGCTGGTCGGTGCCAGCCGACCAGCGCAGATCACCAGCAATGCGGCCGCCGCGGGCGTGGTGTTGGATCAGACGGTACTGGCCCGGATCGATGAGATTCTCGGCGATTCGATTGAACGCGATCCCGGGCAGACCGTAGCCAGAGCGCCCCAGACCAGACCCTGCTGATCGGAGAAGCTCGGCGCGGTCAATCCCGGCCGGCCGCGAAATCGGCGATATCGCGCCGCATCGCGGCCACCAGCGATTGGCAGGTGGTCGCCAGCGCTCCGCTACCGGGTGCCCGGGCGATCTGGGTGGCCAGATCGATGACCTGACGGATCCACCGCACGAAATCACCGGCCGGCATGCCGGTCCGATCCAGCACGGTGGCCAGCGCAGATCCCGCGGCCCAGTCGTAGGCGGCCTCGGCAAAACCGGTATCCGGGGCCGGGCTGCGGGACACCCGGTGATCTCGCTCTACGGTACCGATCCGTTGCCAGATCGCTCGTACCCTGGATTGGGCGGCTTCGCTGATCCGATCGGGCATCCGGGTTGGCCGGGCATGATCGGTGGGCCGGGCCTGGTAGACCAGGCTGGACAGCACGGCTGCCAGCGCCGGCACAGGCAGGCCGGTCAACACCTGCTCACGGATACACTCGGTAACCACCAGATCGAGTTCGTTGTAGATCCGAGCCAGCCGGGCGCCTTCGGGCGTGACTTCGTCCCCATTCAGGTAACCCAGGGTTTCCAGTACCCCGCAGATCCGGTCGAAACCGGCCGCGATCGACTGAGTACGAGCCCGGGTGCGGATCTGGTCGTGTTCTCGGGTAAGCCGGATGGCCTGTTCGGCGGCCCGGACGTGGCTTTCCCGCTCCGGGCAGCCGTGGCAGGGGTGGGCGCGCAAAGCCGCGTGCAACTCGGCGATCTGATCGGCCAGTTCGGTGATCGAACCGGCCCGCGCCGGCCAGGCGGGGCGGGTAGACAGGCTCGCAATCCGGTTCTGCAGAGCATTGCCGAGTTGTCGGCGGCCGGCGGCCGAATGCGGATCGAAGCGCCGCGGGATCCGAACCCTGGAGACGGCCTCGACGGTCTGATCGAAGTCCTGTTCACTCAACTGGACGAGTTGTCTAGCGGCGGTCAATACCTGGGGTTCAGGCCGGGCCGGATTTCCGGGCCGCACGACCGCCGCCCACCCCCGATGCTCGCCGGCGGGTATCCAGCACACATCACCCATCCTCAGATCCAGCAGGGCTGCGCTGATCGCCGCACGCTGATCATGACGGCGCAACCGGGCCAGCTCGGACTCCAGCAGGTTCACTCGCTCACGCAGCATGGCGTAGGCCCGGAAATTCCCGCGCTCACAATGCGCTCGCCCCCACAGCTCCTCGGCCTGGCCGACCTGCCGGGCGGCCTGCACCACTCGCCGGTCGGTCTGATACTGGGCAAAGCTTTGTTCCAGTAGGGCACGGGCACGGACGCGTCCCAGCCGGTCAACCAGATTCACCGCCATGTTGTAGCTGGCCGTGAAGCTGGAACGCAGCGGGTAGGTGCGCCGGGCGGCCAAGCCGGCCAGTGCCCGGGGATCCAGACCGGGCTGCCAGTAGACCACCGCATGCCCCTCGGTATCGATCCCACGTCGCCCGGCCCGCCCGGTGAATTGGGTGTATTCCCCCGGGGTGAGCTCGGCATGGGTTTCACCGTTGTACTTGACCAGCTTCTCGATCGCCACGGTACGCGCCGGCATATTGATTCCCAGGGCAAGGGTTTCGGTGGCAAAGACCACCTTGATCAGCCCCAGAGCGAACCCCTCCTCGACGATGGCTTTGAAGCTGGGCAACAGCCCGGCGTGATGGGCCGCGATTCCGCGACCCAGCGCCGCGACGAAGATGTCCCAGCCGAGCGCGGCTCGGTCCTGCCGGCTCAGGCCAGCCGCCCACCGATCGGCTATCGCCAGCAGCCGGTTCTGCTCGATCGGTGTGGTCAGCCGCAGTCCAGCACCAACCAGCTGGCGAACTGCCTGGTCGCAGCCCTGTCGGTTGAAGATGAAGAAGATCGCTGGCAGCAGCCCCGCAGCGGCCAGGGTCTCAACGGCCCCGTCGTGGCGGGGCGGCCGTCCCCTGCCGGCCCGGCCGGGCTCCCGAACCATCCGCCGGTCGAGACGATCACGTACCCGACGGCCTCGAGTACGCCGGGCGTCATCGCGCAGCACCCGGGACTCCTGCTTGGCCAATCGGATAAGTTCCGGATTGACCCGAGCGGAGGCCGGGAGCCGCTCGGTCTGGGTGGCCGGGCCGGCAACGAACAGGTCATGCAGCCGGCGGCCGACCAGCACCTGCTGATACAGCGGCACCGGACGATGCTCGCTGAGGATCACCTCGACATTGCCTCGTATCTCAGCCAGCCAGGCACCGAACTCCTCGGCATTGCTGACAGTGGCCGACAACGCGACCAGCCTGACCCGTGGGGCCAGGCCGAGGATGACCTCTTCCCAGACCGCGCCCCGGAATCGATCGGCGAGACAGTGGACCTCGTCCAGCACCACATGGCTCAGCCCCGCCAAGGTCCGGGAACCCAGATAGATCATATTGCGCAGCACTTCGGTGGTCATCACCACCACCGGAGCCTCGGCGTTAATCGAACTGTCCCCGGTCAGCAGACCAATCTGCTCGACGCCATACCGGGCCACCAGATCGTGGTACTTCTGGTTGCTGAGGGCCTTGACCGGGGTGGTGTAGAAGCATTTCCTGCCTCGCTGCAGGGCAAGCCAACAGGCGAATTCACCGACCACGGTCTTACCGGAGCCGGTGGGGGCGGCGACCAGCACTCCCCCGCCATCGGCCAGCTGCTGGCAAGCACGCAGTTGGAAATCATCGAAGGCGAACCCATAGTCCATTGCAAAATCGGCTACCAACTCGACCCCGAGCACGGCTCGCCGTATCGATGCTGCGGGTGGCATGGCTGAATCCGGCCGCTCGCCACCGCGGTCACCCGGCGCCGGCGAGGTCGATTGGCTGGCGGAGCGATCAGTCATCGAACTCGCCGTCACCGACTAGCACCTCAAGAGCCCGTGGCACGCAACTCAGGTGCAATGGGACGCTGCCCAGCTCCTCACCGTCGGCCATCGGAACCAGACCCTCACCATCCAGCACGACTTCGCGCGCCCGGGCGTAGGAGATCGCCGGATGGTCTACGAACTTGCCTCGGAACAGCAGCGGGAACAGCCGGATCAGCGTCCAACGTCCGACCGGACCGATGATGGTCAGATCCAGCAGCCCGTCGGCGGGATCGGCTCTCGGGCACAGATGGATGCCCCCGCCGACATAGCCAGCGTTGCCGATTGCGACCAGGACAGCGGGCATCTCAAGGCGCTCGCCGTCGATGTCGAGCCGATAGTCGAGTGGTTTCAGCTCGGCGATCTCGGTCAGCACGGCCGAGGCATAGGACGCCGAACCCAGATTGAGCCTGGCATGGTTGACCCGATGGTTGACCTTGGCGTCATAGCCGGACGAGACCACCGATCCGACATGGCGGCGGTCGCTGCCATCGGCAATCAGTCCCCTGGCCAGGGTCAGGTCGATGCGACGGCTGCGGCCCGAGGCGATCGCCCGGGCCGCAGCCAGGGGATCCCGGGGCACCCCCACACCTCGGGCGAAATCATCCCCGGTGCCTGCCGGGACAACACCCAACTGCACATGCGAGCCCGCGCAGGCATTCAGGCCCAGGCTGGCCATGCCGTCGCCGCCGACCATCACCAGCACATCGGGCTGCTGCCCCGGCAAGGGTACCGGCGCTGCTGCCGCTACCGCCCGGGTGCGTTCGCGGGCATCTCGATAATCCCGGGTGCGTATCACCCGCACCTCGGCGTCGGGCATGGCCTGCGAGATCTCGCGGGTCACCGCAGGTATCACGCGATTGGCGCGTCCCCGGCCCGAACGCGGGTTGACGACTACGGTGACCACGCGTGACCGAGTCTGCAAGGACATGGACGCGACTCTATCTGGTTCAACCAGATTTCCGGCATCGCGACAGCCCGATCGCCTCCGGCCGGCCTGGTGATTCCGCGCATCGGTATGGCGCGCTATCTTGTGCCATGTGATCAAACCCTCCGGTGCCCGCAAACCCGTCTTGGGGCGATTCCCCACCAGATTGCTGGTCACCGACCTTGAGGTGCTCACGGTCACCCCGACCAGCGCGGTGATCAATTGGACGACCCGGGCACCGCACAACGGGTATGGTGTGCCCGCTCCGATACCGGCCGGTACCCAGCTAAGCTTTGGCACAGCCGGTGGCAGGTTGCGGTTGTGGCACGACGATGACACTCCCCGGTCCTTCCACAGCGTGTCGGTCACCGGCCTGGAACCGGGCCGGCGCTATCGGTTCCAGGCCTCATCGCAGGGCCAGCCGGCCACTCCCGCTCTATGGCCCACCCGCCGGCCGTACAGCAGCGAACGCATCGGCGAGTTCACCACCTTGCGGCTGCCACCGGGCGATTACTGCAATACGATTGCCATTCTCAACGACACCCATCTAGGCGAACGCCGGCAAGGTGTCGTGCTGGGGCCGTTGCCGACTTCGGTCCAGCCATCGGCCGGCCAGCAGGACTATCCGGGCATCATGCTGGCCGCCGCCCTGGCCGAACTGGCCAGCCGGCACGATCATCCCGTGGCCTTGATCAACGGCGATCTGACCTTTGACAATACCCCAGCGCAAACCGCCCAGGCGATGGACCTCTTGAACGGCTATGGCCGCCCCCGGCACGACTGGGTGGTCACCCGCGGCAATCATGACCGGCCGTACCGCACCCGGGATCCGTTCGGGGAGTTCCTCGTCGATTATCAGCGTAGCCAGGTGGTCGAGATCGCCGGCGGCCTACGGATGCTGGCGATGGATTCCACCCGGGGTTCGGCCGGCGGGTGGATCAGCGACGACCAATACGACCAGATAACCGCAGCGCTGCTGGGCGATCCCGATCGCCCCACCTTGGCCGCTACCCACCATCCAGTCACCCACGATGCCGCCTGGTCTTCGATCTCTGGACCGCAGTTCATGCTGCGCTCGCGGGACCGGGTGCGGTTACAAATCCTCGAACGCCGCGCCCCCGGGGTATTCCTGCATGTCGCAGGGCATACCCACCGGATGCGCCGGGACCGGGCCAGCCTGCCGGGTGCCCACACACGCTATCTGGAGACCGCCGCCTGCGCGGCCTATCCGGGTGGCTACACACTGCTCCATCTGTATACCGGTGGTTATCTGGTGAACTTCTGGCGCCCCGACCTACCGGCCGCCCAGGATTGGTTGTTGCGTAGCCGCTGGCAGATGCTGGGAATCGGGGCGCATTTGATGCTGGGCAGCACCGCGGACCGCAATCACATGGTTGTCACCGATCTGTCGGGACTGGAACCCAATCAGCGGCGGCTGCCGCCCGAATTGGCGGCCTGACCGGTTGCCGCCCGATCACCGGTTCAGGCGTTCTGCTGTATCTGGGCGAGTAACCGCAGTTGCGCCAGGGCCACCGTGGCCGCGCTTGAGGTCCGCAGCACCCCGTCTGTCAGGCTGACCGGCAGCCCACCCGCTGTGGTGAAGCTCGCCAGTTCCGATTCGGTGATCCCACCCTCCGGGCCAACGACTATCGTCACCTCACCGCAAGACGGCAGCCGCACTTCAGCCAGGGGCAACCGGGCGTCCCGATGGCAGATCAGCGCCAGCGCGCTGCCGGAGATCAACGCACAGACCCGCGCCGTGTCGGCATAGCCCACCCGTGGGACGCGCAACCGCCGAGATTGCTTGGTCGATTCCCGAGCCGTGGCCTGCCAGCGGGCGACCCCCTTGCCGGCCTTGGTCTCGGTACCATCGCGAGTCTCCCAGCGGACCACCGAGCGAGCCGCCTGCCAGGCCAGAATCTGGTCGACGCCCAGTTCTGTTAGGGTTGCCACCGCGATCTCGGGACGATCGCCCTTTGCCAGCGCCTGCACTACGGTCCAGAGATGGGTTCGCGGTTCGGCCCGCAAGCATTCGGCGACCCGGATGTGCAGTCTCTGCCTGGTGACCTCGATCGCCACGCCCCGGACAGCCAGCCCGCGCCCGTCGGTGACCAGCACCGATTCACCGACGCGGGTACGCTTGACAACCGCCGCGTGATATCCCTCGGAGCCAGCCAGGAGCACCACATCACCGGGTCGCGGATCGCCCAACTCGGCTAGGTAGCAGGAATCGGTCATCCCGAGAAGGCATCCTTTAGCCGATCGAAGAAGCCGCGGTCCTCGACGCGGGCGACTCGCCCGGGATCCCATTCCCCCCGTGCTTCGGCAAGCATCCGCAGTAGACGTCGCTGTTCATCGTCCAACTTGGTCGGGGTCTGGATGAGCAGCGTGACGCCCAGGTCTCCGCGTGGCGTCTCACCACGTCGGTTGGGACGAACCGAGGGTACCCCATGCCCCTTGATCACCAGCCGGGTACCGGACTGGCTGCCCGCCGGCACCTCGAGCCGGACGGTGCGCCGCTCGACAGGGCAATCCTCCAGTTCGGACTCCAGGGTTTCGACCTCCATCGAGGTGCCCAGCGCAGCCAATGTCATGGGCAGCTTGATGACCATCTCAAGGTTGTCCCGCTCCCGGCGAAAGATATCATGTCTTTTCACCTGGATCTCCACATATAGATCCCCGGCAGGCCCGCCATTGGGACCCACCTCTGCTTGACTCTGCAGATGCACCCGGTTACCGGTATCGACCCCACCAGGAATCTTGACATTGATCGTGCGTTGTTCGCTGATCCGACCGTGCCCGGAGCAATCCGGGCACGGATCGGTGATAATGGTGCCGAAACCCTGACAACTCGGGCAGGCCTGTGCGGTACGAATCTCGCCGAGGATGGAACGCTGGGCGAGGATGATCTCGCCACGGCCATTGCATTGCGTACAGGTCACAGGCGGTCGGTTGCCGACCGATCCGCTGCCCTGGCAAGACTGACAGACCGATTGGGTGGTGAACCGAACCGGCTTGGTTACCCCGAACACAGCCTCAGACAAGGACAGTTGAACTCTGACCAGTTGATCTTGGCCGCGGCGTACCCGAGATCTGGGGCCGCGGCTACCACCCGCGGCACCGAACATGGCGCCGAACAGGTCGCCTAGGTTCAACCCATCCCCGGCGAAACCACCGAAACCACCGAAGCCGGACATGTTGGCGAACGGGTCACCGCCGCCGGGACCCATCGGGTTGCCGCCCCGGTCGAACACAGCCCGCTTGTTGGGATCGCTAAGCACCTCGTAGGCCTCATTGACCTGCTTGAACTTCTCCTCCGCATCGGGATCGGTAGCCACATCCGGATGCACCTTCATCGCCATCCGTCGGTAGGCCTTCTTGATCTGGTCGGCGGAAGAATCCCGGGGCACGCCGAGGATCTCGTAGTAGTCGGGGACACTCATGATCTGTTGTTGCTCATCCTTCTGCCAGGAAGCGACCGACGTAACGAGCCACGGCTCTCACCGCAGCGATGGTTGAGGGGTAGTCCATGTGGGTTAGGCCAACCACCCCCAGTGTGGCCCGTACCTCGTCCGCCCCATAGGGGCTGGCCACCAGCGAGGTGGAATGCAGCGGCACATAGGTGTTCTCCTGTCCGATGCGTATCGCGACCTCGCCGGGCTGGGCGCCCACCGCTTCGCCGAGCAGTCGCAATAGCACGACCTGTTCCTCAAGGGCCTCCAACACCGGCTGAATGGCGTTCTCGTAAGACGCCCCATAGCGTGTCAGGTTCGGTACCCCGGCGACCAGCACCTCGGCGCTCGGGTCTACTTCGAGCATGGCAGCGATACCGGCCACGATCTCGCGAGCCCGTTCGGCATCGGCGTCGGTGGGTTTGAACTCCTCGGCCAATGCCCGCCTGGCATTGGCCGACTGTAGGCCCACCAGCCGCTGGTTCAGGCGATCGCGCCAGCCATTCAGCTCAAGATCGCTGTGCGCGGTCAATTGCACCGCGCGCTGCTCGATGCGCCCGGTGGAATCGATCACGATCAGCAGCACCCGGTCGGGATTCAAGCTGACCAATTCCACATGCCGCACAGTACTGGTGGGTGCAGACGGGTACTGCACGATCGCCACCTGCCGGGTCAATTGGGCCAATAGCCGCACGGTGCGATGCACGATGTCGTCCACGTCGACCGCCCCGGTCAGAAATATCGAGATCGCCCGACGTTCCGCCCCCGACAGCGGCTTGACCGTCGCCAATCGATCCACGAAAAGCCGATATCCCTTATCGGTTGGCACTCGTCCGGCACTGGTGTGCGGTTGGACGAGATAGCCCTCCTCCTCCAGCACGGCCATGTCGTTGCGGATGGTGGCCGGGGAGACATCCAATCGGTGACGTTCTACCAGGGCCTTGGAGCCCACGGGTTCTCGAGTGGCAACATAATCGGTCACGACGGCGCGCAACACCGCCAGCTTGCGTTCGTCCAGCACCGTCCCTCCTCACCCGGTGTTTTGGCACTCCAGATTCTCGAGTGCCAATTCTACCTACTCCGTGACCGCACCGAGCAGTCGCGTCAGCCCCGAGCGGGGGGCGACGTCACGCCGCCGTCGGCACCGGGCGCATGCGCACCGTCGGCCGGCCAGAGACTGCCAACCAGCCTGGCAATCTGCGCGCTGCAGGCGGCCACGATCGTGGTTTGCGGGTCGGTATGGGCATCGTAGAGCCGGCCGCCGATGTCCACAGTGGCACCCCCCGCCTCCTGCACCATAAGCAGGCCCGGGAAATGGTCCCAGGGCTTGGGCCGCAGATAGGTCAGGTAATCGACCTCGCCCTGTAGCAGCATCGGATAGTCGATCCCGGCGCAGAAGTTCGCATCCACGACCGGTGCCAGCCGGCCACCGGCGTCGAACCCATGCCAGATATGCCGCGAGGTAGCCCCCAGTGGTCGTTCCCGAGCGGGGCCGCGTCTGACCGGCTGGCCATTTCGCCAGACGCCCGCGCCGCGCTCGGCCACCCAGGCCACCTGCAACTGTGGCTGCCAGATCCAGGACCTGGTCACCTGACCGGAACGTATCTCGGCGACCATGACGGCATGCTTGTCGGAGCCGCGCACGAAATTGCCGGTGCCGTCCACCGGATCCACGGTGAAGGCCTGCTCGGCATCTGCCAGCCCAGCCAGGATTGCCGGATTCGCGAAGACGGCCTCCTCCCCCACCACCAGGCAGCCGGGATGGCGGGATCGCAGCGCGCTGGTGATCATCTGTTCGGCCTCCCGGTCGGCGATGGTCACATAGTCGCCGGGTGATTTCTGGTCGATCTCCGCGCCGGTCAATGCCCGGAACCGTGGGGTGATCACCTGGGCTGCGACCTGCTTCAGCAGGTCGAGCACCTCTTCGGTCTGCATGGTCTCCATTGTGTCAGACGCCGATCCGCCCAGCGAAAAACTGTTCGGTGAACAGCGGTGAATCCGGATTGGCCGCCGCCAGCACGGCGATCGACCACGGCTCTACAATGTAATGCTCCGTGATCACCTCGGCGTCCGTCGCCGCCCAGCTGTTGAACTGGCTCTCCGCCCAGGGTGCGGTGTCTATGATGCGCCGCCAGTTCAGCCCCGGTCGCAGCGGGTCTGGCTGGTCGGGAACCCGGAAGTCGGCCGGCTGATGATGCATATTCACCATCACCAGGTAGTCGGTGCCACCGATACCGGCACCGTTGATCAGCACGGCGAGTTGCCGGTCCGCTGGCCCGGGCGCTTCAAAGAGATCGGGTCGGTAATACAGGTAATTGACGTTGTTTTCATCGATCTGACCGGCCCCCCAGGTGTTCTGTCGCAGGGTCGGGTCGAGGCCACGCAATCCCGTAACGAATCGGGCGAACTCGAACAACGGATTTACCCGCTCCGGCGCATCGCATCGGCCGACTACGTCGAAATAGGCTCCCACACCTGGATCATTGGGATCGACCGGCAGCCGGGTGGGGGTATTGGAGGCGATCTGGGCCCAGTTGTTCCAGATACCGATGGTGTTCAGATTCCAGGGGTTGTTGTTACCGTTCTGGGTGCGGCCATACTCATCCCCGCTGACTATCATCGGCACCCCCCTGGCCAGCATCAACACCACGAGGTTGTTTCGCCAACGGGTCCGCCGCAACCGGTGATCGCCACCGGAATCCCAGGAGTTATTTTCGTCGGAACCACCATCGGAAGGCCCGAATGGATAGGGCTGGTTGTTTTCCTTCTGGTTGAAGCTCACCAGGTCGAACATGGTGAAGCCATCGTGCGCGGTGATGAAGTTGATCGACTTTTGCGGTCCGCCGTTGTCGTTGAAGTGCAGCCAGTCGCCGTTGAAGGATTCGATGAATGCCTGGGCATTGCCATCCCCTTTGAGGTAGCGGCGCATGGCGTCCCGGAAACGGCCATTCCATTCCCCCCAACCGGATGGGAAGTTGCCGACCTCGTAACCCCATAGATCCCAGGCCTCCGCGATCACCTCGATACCTCGGTCGGCGGCCAGTGCGGCCACTTCCCGCAGCAGAGGATGCGCGTTGTGGAAGCGCCGCCGGCCGCCCCAATCGTTTTGATCCGAGCCGCGGGGCGAGCGTCCCAACACGGTGGCCAGGTCGAAGCGGAAGCCATCCACGCCCATCCGATCATGCCAGTAGATCAGGGAATCCATCACCAGATCGCACATCACCCGCGAGGAGAAATTGGTCTGGTTGGCCGACCCGGTTGCCCCGTCCATGATGAAACCCTGGGGATCGAGATCGTAGTAATGGGTGGTCGCGAACCCGCCGAGGCAGGTGAACCCAGCGGCATCGACATCGCCGTCCCAGTTGCCGCCCTCAGCGGTGTGGTTGTACACCACATCGAGGTAGATCTCGATACCGGCGTCGTGATAGGCCTTGACCAGTTGCTTGAATTCCCGGGTGGGCCCGCCGGGGGATTTGTCGTGAGCATAGTCGCGGTTGGGCGCGAAGAATCCGATCGTCTGATAGCCCCAGTTATTGGTCGTCCCGTTGATCGCGCCGACCTGGTCGGAATCGGTTTCATGAATCGGCAACAATTCCAAGGTGGTGATACCGAGCCCGCGCAGATAGGGCGCCAGCAACGCTGCCCCGGCGTAGGTGCCGCGGAGCTCGGCCGGCACATTACGCACCTCGGCGAAGCCGGGACGATCGGACAGCAGATCGCCTAGCGTGCAGACCGCGGGATGCATCGAAAACTGCTTCAGATGGGCCTCATAGATGATGGCATCCTCGGCAGGTATCGCCGGTGGCCGACCGGTATCGGTGAGATCGTGGACGACCACCGCCTTAGGGGCAAAACGCCCGGTGTCCACGCTACGCCGGGGCTGGCCCCGGTAGTCGCCACCTCCGGTGGCGAAAACCGCCGGTTCGGCGCCGGCGGCGACCACCTGCGGGCTGAGCGGAACATGGGTGATCTCTCGGGCGTAGGGATCCAGCAATACCTTGTTGGGGTTGAAATGGTTGCCATCAGGATCCCGGTCGCTGCCGAAACCTGCCAGGGAACCCGGCGTCCACTCGGGCGTGTACGGCCAGTTGCGCCCCCAGCAACGGAAGGCATACAGGTCGCCGGGCCCCACGCCCGCCAATTGCGCCCGCCAGATGCCGCCCTCGCTGGGTGCCATCTCGACAACAAAGGACGCGTCGGCACCCAGCGCTGCGGGATAGATCTCCAACTGGACGCGGGTGGCGTTCACGGCGAAGACCGCGAACGTGGTGCAGTGGCCGCCCAACGGATCTACGCTGGCTCCCAGCGGCCAGCCGCCCAGAGCCCACAGTTCGGGTGCAAGCGGTGCGATCTCAGGCGATTGCTGGTTCGTCATGGCTTTGACGATACCTGCCCACGCCGGTTGGAGTTGCCCGCAGTCAGAAGCCGGCGACTCAGTCCAGTTCCCCAAGATGATCTTGGGTAACGAAATCGATCAGTCTCTCGATCTCCCGGGTGAGCCGGGTATCTAGGTCGCGGAAGGTGCGAACCTTGGCCAGCATCGACTGCCAGGCCCGGGCAATATCGGCCTGGTCACGATGCGGCAGCCCGAGGGCGGCCAGGGTGCCCTTCTTGAAATCCACATCGCGCGGCACACTCGGCCAGGCCCGTAGGCCGAGTACCTCGGGTTTGATCGCCTGCCAGATATCGATATGGCGGTGCCCGGTGATGGCGACATGATCGCCGTAGCCGCTGCGGGCAACCTCGGCGGCGATGCGCTGCTCCTTGGAGCCACTGACCAGGTGGTCGACCAGTACACCCAGCCGACGTCCGGGGCCGGGTTTGAACTCGGCCACGATACCCACCAGATCGTCGATGCCGCCCAGATACTCCACCACCACACCGACGTGGCGCAGATCGGCCCCCCAGATCTTGTCCACCAGTTCGGCATCGTGACGACCCTCTACGTAGATTCTGCTCGGCAGGGCCACGCGGGCAGCCCGTACCTCACCGACCCGCGATCCCGATGCGGTATATCTCCTAGTAGTCGAGCCGGTACGGGGTGGGATGCGCAGGGCCACCGGCTGCCCTTCCAGCCAGAATCCCGGCCCCACCGGGAAACTACGCCGCTTGCCGCGACGGTCTTCGAGAATGACCAGGCCGTTCTCCCAGCCCATGATCTCCCCGACGTAACCCGACGCCGGGTCCTCCACCACCATGCCCAATTCCATGACGACATCGCGGGTGCGCGCCCGCCTGGCCCGGCCGGCTAGGGGATCGAGTACATCGTGGCCATAGCGGTCTGGTCGCTGAATCACCCAAACATGCTATGGGGTCGGCAGTACCGGTTTCCGGCGGGCCGCACCCGGGTGCGATGGCCAGGTCAATCGAGCAGATCGCGGACCACCGTATCGGCGAGCAATCGGCCGGCCAGGGTCAACCGGACGCGTTCGGTGGATACCTCGATCAGGCCGCGCCCCATCGGGTCTGCCAGCCGGTCACGCTCGGACGCGGTGAGCACCCCCAATGGCAGCCCATCGGCCAGTCGCAGTTCCAGCAGGACGCGCTCCACACGGCGGGGTTCCGCCCCCAATACCTCACGCGCCTGGGCTGGACTGTGACCGGCACCCAAACACGCCGCGTAACGGGCCGGATGACGTAGATTCCACCAGCGGACCCCGCCGACATGGGAGTGCGCGCCGGGCCCGAATCCCCACCAATTGGCTCCCAGCCAGTAGGCCAGGTTGTGTCGGGCACGGCTGCCTACCCCGCACGACCAGTTGCTGATCTCGTAGTTGCGGTACCCGGCTGCCGTCAACAGGTCCTCGGCGACCAGATAGCTGTCGGCCTGCTGGTCCTCGTCCACCGGAGCGATCTCGCCGCGAGTCAGCCTGCGCCCCAACGCCGTGCCGGGCTCAATGACCAGTGCATAGGCCGAGATATGGTCCGGCTGGGCCTGAATCGCGGCATTCAGGCTGACCCGCCAATCCATCAGCGTTTCACCCGGCGCACCGTAGATCAAATCTAGGCTTACCTGGGCGAAACCGGCTTCCCTGGCCCAGCCCACCACTCGCGGCACCCGCTCGGGCCGATGACCGCGATCCAATACGGCCAGGATCCGCGGCACCGCCGATTGCATGCCCAGGCTGATCCGGTTAAAACCGGCCCGACACAGCTCCTTGAGCTCGGCTGCCCCGAGAGTCTCGGGATTCGCCTCCAAGGTGATCTCCGCATCGGGTGCGATGCCCGGATAATCGGCTAGCTGCTCCAGCACGCGGATCAACTGGGCCGGTGCCAGCAACGACGGGGTACCGCCGCCGAAAAAGACGGTGGCCGCGGGTGGGCAACTCGCACCCAGCACCCGCCGGGCCAGAGCCACCTCCTGTCCAACCGCCACCTGCCAGGCCTGCGGGTCTGCCCCGGCACCTAGCCGATCGGGAATATAGGTGTTGAAATCGCAATACCCACAGCGCGCTCGGCAGAAGGGCACATGCACATAGCAGCCCAGGTCGCGCATGCCGAGTTCGGCGATGGCCGAGACGGGCAGCATACCGTCGGGGGGTGCTGGATCACCCGATGGCGGTGCTGACGGCATGATCTGAAAGAGTACGTGCCCGCAAGCCATTAAACAATTCGTGGGCCCGGACGAAACCCCGCGTCCAGGCCCACTTGTGGCAACCTGCCCGAGCCGGCTGTGACTTGACCGTCTCGAACACGCTTAGGCTAACCTAAGTCCATGAGCGAGACAACGGTCACCGAGTCAAAAGTCGTCCTGAGCCTCACCGAAGAACTACCCGTAGTCGCCGAATCGACCACCTCCCGGGTCGCGGTTAACAATCCTCTGCTGCGCGTGGTGATCTTCACTTTCGACACGGGACAGCTACTCACCGAGCATGCCTCCCCCCGGGCTGTCGTGTGCACGTTGTTGGAAGGCGAAATGGACTTCTCCGTGGCCGGCAAGATACACGACATGCGCGCAGGCGACGTCATCTATCTGGCACCCAACGAACCCCACGCCCTGACCGCACGAACCAAGTGCCGGCTGCATCTGGTAATGGTCGACCCGAAGGCGGCACTCTGACAGCCATCGCCATGTCCCACCGGACGATCGTCCGCGGCCTGCCCGACCCGAACGCGGTGCCACTCGAGATCGCCGATCTAACCATCTGCCGACGCGGCCTGCGACTGATCGACCAGCTACGACTACGCTTAAATCCCGGCGAGATACTCACGGTCACCGGTGTTTCCGGTTGCGGCAAGACCACCCTGCTGCGAACCATCGCCGGTACCGCCGAGGCCACCGGCGGATCGGTGCGACGTCACCCGGGACTGGCCCAGGTCTTTCAGGAACCCAGACTCCTGCCCTGGTATTCGATCTTGCAGAACCTGGTCCTGTTCGCCGCTGACCCGCTCACGGCCCTGTTCGATGCCGAAGACTGGCTGGAACGGGTCGGATTATCCGATGCCACAGAGTTGTACCCGGCCCAGTTGTCCGGCGGCATGCGACAACGTGCCGCGATCGCCCGGGCCATGATAACCAGACCCCGGCTGCTGCTGGTCGACGAGCCGTTCTCGGCCCTGGATCGCGAACTCGCGGCCGGTCTGCGCCAACAGCTACTCCAGATCGTGACCACCGAACAGATCGCCACGGTCTGGGTGACCCATGACCTGCACGAGGCAGAACTGATCGGCACCAGCCGGCTACGCCTGTTCGGCCATCCCGGCGATTGGACACTGGCTTGATCGTAAATTCCCGCGGATGGGCGGTGGCCACCGGGCTGCTGGTGCTGCTGGCCTTGTGGTGGTGGGTCGCCAGTAGCCAACCCGCCTACGTGTTGCCCGGCCCGGGATCTACCTGGCAGGCCCTGCGGTCGCTGGCCACCGGTGGGCGGCTCTGGTCGCCCCTATGGGTGACCGTGCTGCGCACCGGCAGCGGGCTACTGATCGCCGCCATGGTGAGCATCGCCTGGGGTGCCCTGTGCGCGAGCAGCCGCCTGGTGGACGCCCTCAGTCGCTCCTGGCTGGCCCTGCTGATGGCGGTGCCGCCAATCGTCATCGTGGTCATTGGGATGCTCGCCTTCGGCCCGACCGCAGCCGTGGTCGTGCTGGTGGTCGCCCTGGTCACCATACCCCTGCTGACCACCACCACCCGGGACGCGATCGGCCAGGTGGACCCGGAATTGCTTGAGATGGCCCGGGCATTCGGTAAGCCACCTAGATGGCGTTGGCGGCATGTGGTGGCACCCGCGGTGCTGCCACCGGTGTTGTCCGCGGTCACCGTGGCAGCCGGGCAATCCTTACGGGTCAGCGTGATGGCCGAGCTGCTAGCCACGGCCACCGGGTTGGGCGCCCAACTCCAGCGAGCCCGCAGCAACCTAGAAACCGCCGATGTCTTCGCATTCGCCCTGGTATTGGCCTGCTTAACGCTGCTTTTCGAGCTTCTCATCCTCACACCGCTGCGTCGACGCCTGTCGAATGCAGAGCGACAGCCCCAGTTGAAAGGAATCGCCACATGACCGGTACCACCGAGAACTCCCAGCCGCCAGCCGGCGACGCGCCCGGCCCGACCACTTCCGAAGAACATCGCGCTGCCGGTCACTGGTTGTTGGCGAAGATGGGCAAGCGGGTGCTTCGTCCCGGCGGCATCGAACTCACCCGCCGGATGCTTACCAAGCTCGCCTTAACCCAGACAGATCGGGTGGTGGAATTGGGGCCCGGTATCGGCCGGACCGCCGAGCTCGTCCTAAGCGGGGACTACGCCACCTACACCGGAGTGGAACCCAATGCAGAGGCCCGGGAACAGCTAACAGGCATCCTGACCGGCAAGCACGATGCGCAATGCCGCGAAGGTGACGCCCGGGCCACCGGCCTAGACGAGGCTAGCGCCGACGCCGTGATCAGCGAAGCCATGCTGACCATGCAATCCGCGGCCGACAAGGCAAAGATCGCCGATGAGGTTTTCCGGGTGCTGAAGCCGGGTGGCCGCTGGGCGATACATGAGCTGTCGCTACGTCCCGACGATGTCAACCAAACGGTCGTCGACCAGATCTCAAAGGCACTGTCCCGGACGATCAAGGTTGGGGCGCGTCCGCTGACTAACAAGGACTGGACCGCGGTGCTGACCACCGCCGGATTCGAGGTCGAATGGTTGGGCAACGCAGAAATGCGCCTGATCGAGCCCAGCCGGATCATCGCCGACGAGGGGCTGCTCGGAGCGCTGCGGTTCTTCAACAATGTGCGCCGCAATCCCGCAGCCCGGCGCCGGATCATGGCGATGCGCCAGGTTTTCCGCGCAAACCGGCAAAACCTCGCCGCGATCTCAATGGTATTGCGCAAACCAGCCACGTTAGACAGCGCCAACGACCGGCCTGTGGCCCCAGCCGAAGCCGCGGCCCAGGCCGAAACAATCGAAAGTGAGTCCACGGCATGATGAAGTTGAGCCGCCGCAATCTGCTGATCTGGGGTGGCCTGGCGGGCGTGACCAGTCTGGTTGGTTGCGGTAGCACAACAGGTGATTCGCCATCGTCCACATCGAATTCACCCGCGAGTCCGAGCGCTGCCACGGGCGCCTCGGAAACAGTCACACCGCTGGAGCAGCTACGGGTGCATATTCCTTCGACACTCGCCTTCGCCGCGCCGATGCTCGCCTTCGGGCACCAACTCGAATCGTCCGGCCTGGTGGGCAAGGTCCAGGTGGAGACCTGGGCTTCGGTGGATGTGTTGACCTCACTGCTGCTCAACAACGGCACCGATGTCGCAGCCGCACCGTCCTATGTCAGTGCCAACCTGTTCAACAAGGGTGCCGACCTTCGACTGGCCGCGATCACGGTGTGGGGGATGCTTTACGTCGCCGGGCCCGCCGACGCTCCGACCAATGACCTGGGCGTGTTGCGGGGCGTCCGCATCGGGGTTCCGCTGCCGAATAACATGCCTGATCTGGTGTTCCGCTACCTGCTCGGCCAGCAGGGCATTGACGTCAGCGAACTGGAGATCGTGCCGTTCAACGATACCCAGGAACTGCTAACCACCTTTGTCCGGGGTGCGATCGACTGGGCGGTACTGCCCGAACACGCCGTGACGATGGCGCTCAGCCAGGCCACCGCCCAAGGGCGCCAGGCGGCCAGAGTCATCGATCTGCAACAGATCTGGGCTCAAGTCACCGGAGCCCAGCCCCGCTTCCCGATGGCCGGGATCGTGGTACCTACCGGGATCGCTGAACAAACCAAGCTGTTAGGAGCGATCCTGGACGACCTTGAATCCGCGGTGAACGAGGTCAACCAGGCCGGCGAGGCCATCGTGCAGCGAATCTCGGAAGCCACCTCGGTACCCGGCCCGATCGTCACCCAAGTGATCCCGCGCCTGCAACTTGAGGTGGTGCCGGCGGCAAACGCCCGAGATGAACTGACGGACTTCTACACTCGCCTGGCTACCCTGAACCCAGGCATCATCGGTGGTCGAGTGCCGTCCGAGGAGTTCTTCCTGACCGATCCCCGGTGAACGTCCGGGGTGGCTTGCCGGTATCCATCCGGCGGCTGCCCCGGCCGGCGCGGCTGACCCGGGCGTAGCTCGCCCGTCCCGGCAATATCCCTGCCGCCTGCCGGGGCAAGCCCGGGTCAGCCGCGTTTCTCCCTGCCCTGATCGCCGGTGGCCAGCGCCGCCACGAAGGCCTCCTGGGGCACCTCTACCCGGCCGACCATCTTCATCCGCCGCTTGCCCTCCTTCTGCTTCTCAAGCAGCTTACGTTTGCGCGTGATGTCGCCGCCGTAGCATTTGGCAAGCACATCCTTGCGCATCGCCCGGATGGTCTCGCGCGCGATCACTCGGGAACCGATAGCGGCCTGCACGGGCACCTCGAACTGCTGCCGGGGAATCAACTCCTTGAGCCTGGTCGCCATCGCCACCCCGTAGGCATAGGCCTTATCCCTGTGAACTATGGAACTGAAGGCATCCACGGCCTCGCCGTGCAACAAGATATCCACTTTCACCAGGTCGGATACCTGACTGCCCGCCTCGTCGTAGTCGAGCGAGGCGTA
The DNA here is from genome assembly GCA_938036835.1 of uncultured Propionibacterium sp. Lineage (GTDB taxonomy): Bacteria > Actinomycetota > Actinomycetes > Propionibacteriales > Propionibacteriaceae > Brooklawnia. The sequence goes on along the minus strand of CALHWB010000005.1, from coordinate 97,633 downwards.
TCCCCTGGTCCGGGACTTGAGAGCATCGAAGAAGTCGAACACGATCTCGGCCAGTGGCAGCCGGTAGCGCAGTTCCACCCGGTCCTCGGAGAGGTAGTCCAACCCCTGCTGGCTACCACGACGGGTTTGGCACAGTTCCATGATGGTGCCGATGTATTCGGCGGGCGTCAGAATGGTTGCCTTCACCATCGGCTCATGCACCTCGGCCACCCTGCCATCGGGAAACTCCGAAGGGTTGGTTACCTCATACGTGCTGCCATCCTCCATGGTCACGTGGTAATGCACATTCGGTGCCGTGCTGATCAGGTCGAGCCCGAACTCACGTTCCAATCGTTCCCGGACGATCTCCATGTGCAATAGGCCGAGGAAACCAACCCGGAACCCGAACCCGAGCGCAGCCGAGGTTTCCGGTTCGAAGGTGAGCGCGGCGTCGTTGAGCTGGAGTTTCTCCAAGGCCTCACGCAGTTCTGGAAAGTCATCGCCATCGATGGGATAGATGCCAGCGAAAACCATTGGATTCGGGTTGCGGTAGCCGGCCAGCATGGTGTTAGCCGGCCGGGCGCTGAGGGTGACGGTATCGCCAACCCGGGACTGCCGCACATCCTTCACCCCGGTGATCAGGTAACCGACCTCACCGGCACCGAGCCCGGCGGCCTTCGTCGGCTCGGGTGAGATGACCCCGACCTCAAGCACCTCATGGGTGACTCGAGTGGACATCATCAGGATCCGATCGCGATGCTCAATGGCCCCGTCAACCACTCGAATGTAGGTGACCACGCCGCGGTAGGCATCGTAGACCGAATCGAAGATCAGCGCCCGGGTTGCAGCATCGGCGGCACCGGCAGGGGCAGGCACCTGGGCGACTATCCGGTTGAGCAGTTCCGGTACACCTTCACCGGTCTTCGCGCTGACCCGCAGCACCTCGTCGAGCCCGCAGCCGATGATGGCGGCCAACTCGCGGGCAAACTTGTCCGGCTGTGCCCCAGGCAGATCGATCTTGTTCAACACCGGAATGATGGCAAGATCGGCCTCCAGAGCCAGGTAAAGGTTGGCCAGGGTCTGGGCCTCAATCCCCTGGGCAGCGTCCACCAACAACACCGCGCCTTCGCAGGCCGCCAACGAGCGGCTGACCTCATAGGTGAAGTCGACATGGCCAGGCGTGTCGATCATGTTCAGGACATGCTCGGTACCGGCCACCGGCCAGGGCATCCGAACCGCCTGCGATTTGATGGTGATACCGCGTTCTCGTTCGATGTCCATCCGATCCAGATACTGCGCGCGCATGCTGCGCTCGTCCACCACCCCGGTCAATTGCAGCATCCGATCGGCCAGGGTTGATTTGCCATGATCGATATGGGCGATGATGCAGAAGTTGCGGATGAGCGCGGCCTCGGTGCGTCCGGGTTCAGATGCAGGCATTCAGCTTCCAGTCGGCTTGGTGCGATGGTGTGGCGCACTGCGCCAATTCCTATTTTCGCATGTAAATAGTGTCCCAGCCCAATCAGGCGCAGCGGGCTGGCAGATATCCCGATCCGGTCAGCTTCGGCGGCGGGGCGCGAAGCCGAATCCGGCCAGAACGGCTCCGACGGTTACGCACGCCAGACCGGCGACCCGGGCCACCTGGCCGACCAGCCACCAGCCATAGCCGTTAAGCAGCATGCCACGAATGGCGTTGCCCATGAAGAAGTTCTCGGCCTGCAGCTTGTTCAGCGCGGCCACCTCACGCGCGGTCTCGAACTCGGTGTCGGGATCACCGATTTCGGCTTTGGCAAGCCCGGCTATTTCTCCTGGCCCCAGACCCGGGTGCACGGCCCGCAGTTCGTTCTTGAGTTCACGAGTCCGGGCCGCGGCTAGATCGCCCACGCCCGCATAGGTCGCCTGGGCCTCCGGCACACCGGCCTGGGCGGCGGCCACCTTCATGTGCGCCAGCACATAATGATCGGCGTAGATGCGCGCCTGGGGTCCGGTACTGAGCGTCAGCCCGGCGTGCGGACGCAATAGCGCGGCATCCTGCTCGGTGATGCCGCCAAAGCCAAGCTCCTTGTCAATCAGCTCGTCATGAGGCATGGTGATCGCCTCGGCGCCCAACTGGTCGGCCACGAAGCGGTGGGCGAAGTCTCCTCCGATAATGGCTCCCAGGCCACCCAATGGAAGCACAATGCCGAATACCCGTGCCAAGGCCCTGTACATCTGATCAGCCATGCCGATGCGTTCCCTTCCCCAAGGATGCAGCCGTGTTGCGGACTCACCCGGCATTCTACGGAGCCGGCACACCTGTTAGGCGCTGGGGCAGCATCGAGCTGTAGCCTCTGATCGCCGAACGGTCCCGGTTCGCTTTGGTCACCCAAGAGGCCTGTGGTAAGATAGCCCCTCGCGAGTGGTGCCGGTGCAGCGGCCCTCGTTACCCAGAAGCCATCGAAAGTAAGGCAGTCAACGTGGCGAACATCAAGTCGCAAAAGAAGCGCATCCTGACCAATGCTAAGGCCACCGCCCGCAACAAGGCGGTCAAGTCGGCGCTGCGCACCCATGTCCGCAAGTTCCGGGAAGCGGCTGCCGCCGGCGATGCCGAGAAAGCCCAACGGTACGCGAGGGTCGCCAGCCGAGCGCTGGACAAGGCCGCCTCTAAGGGCATCATCCACCCCAACCAAGCAGCCAACCGCAAGTCGGCCATTTCGATCGTGGCCGCCGCGCTTTGATCACGCGGCCCGGTCTGATCCACTGAACGACAGCAGACGCCCCGATCCGCTGGGTGGTCGGGGCGTCTTTCACGCGTGTTTATACGCCGCTATCTGCTCAGTGGGCGTCTTCCGACCACGGCGGCTGAATCGACCAGTCCGCCGGCGCGTCGTCCTCGTCCAACTCGGCAATTTCGCGAGTCCGGTGCACCTTGCCGGGCTTGTGATGGGCGGGCGCGTAGATCGAATACAGTTGGAGTGGCTCGGTGCCGGTATTGGTCACGTTATGCCACTTACCCGCGGGCACCAGGATCACAAAATCGTCCCCTACTTCACGAACGAAGTCGAGGCGGTCTTCGGCATCTCCCATCTCGACGCGACCCTGACCAGCCTCGACACGGAGGAACTGGTCCGTATCGGCGTGCAACTCCAGACCGATCTCCTCGCCAACCGGGATCGTCATCAACGTGACCTGAAGATACTTGCCGCTCCAGGCGACCCTACGGAAATCCTGGTTGGCGGTGGTCTCCTCTTCGATATCGAACACTGTGGGCTTAGGCCCAATGTCGGTAACGGCCATGGCGTCCTCCTTAGCTGATGAACCGGTTTCATAAGGATCGCAGTCATCCTAGGCGGCAACCCCGATACAACACGCACTCCGCAACAAACGATTTTCGGGGCCGGCCGGGTGGTCGCCGCGGTGACCGAGGCAACCGCTGGCCTCAAGAAGTGGTCAGTCTACGGGCAGCCAGGATATCGAGCAGCAACTGTTCGAGAGCGAAAGCCGGATCGACGACGGCCCCCTTGACCTTCTGATCGGCCCGGGCCACCGAACGGATGGCCGCAGACACCCCCGCAGAGTTCCACCCCCGAGCCTGCTGCCCCAGTTCCCTCAGCTTCCAGGGAGGCACACCGACCTGCCTGGCAAGCTCACTATCCGGCAGCCCGGCCCGGCGTAGTTCCAGGTATTTTCCTAAACCACGCAGCGAACCGGCCAAACTGCCGGTGATGAGCGGCGGTGCGGTACCGGTGCCCAGCGCCCACCGCAACCTTTCCAGCGCCCGGCCCGCGCGACCGGCCAGGACATCGGCCACCACCGCGAAACTGGTCACCTCGGCCCGCCCCGAAAAGTAACGTCGCGCTATCTCTGCGGTCACCGTCTGCCCCTCGTGATCGGCAGCCAGCTGTCGCAATGCAGCGGTAAGGCTGCGCAGATCGGAACCCACCGCGTCCACCAGGGCTTCGCCGGCACCGGCGTCCATGGTCATCTTCAGACTGCGCGCCTCGGCAGCGACGAACTTGGGTAGCTCCCAAGATTTCACCGGCTCGGCCGAGATGACCGGTATCTTGGCCTTCTTCAGTGCATCGAGCAGTCCCCTGCCTTTGACACCCCCACCATGTACCAGTACCAAGCATAGTTCGGGGTGTGGGTTGAGCGCGGTCTGCTTAACCAATGGCAAAGCCTCCTCCGGGAGGTTGGCCAGATCGGTGACCAGCACGATGCTGTGGGAGGCGAACAAACTGCCACCTGTTAGTTCGACGAACCGGCCATCGGCAAGTTCCGGGGCGGAAACCTCGGTGAACTCGGCCCCGGGTTGTTCAGCACGTGCCCTGCGCAACTGCTTGGCCACCGCCCGTTCGGCGAGCAGCGCCTCGGCACCCTGGATCAGCAAAGTCGTTCCGAACACCGAGGCTGCACTCACCATGCCATCCTGCCAGCAGGGGCGCTGGGTTTCCGTCAAACGGGGCTGCCAATCTGTTGCCACCGGCTGGGTCGAACTGCCTGAACTGACATATCAGGCCTATCCTGAGAGGACACCCACAACCTCATGAGGAGCACAGATGAGCATCGGCAGGTACTCGGTTGGCACTGGGGACCGATTCGGCAAAGAAGGTGTCGCCCAGGTCATGGCCTTCGAGAAGCTCAAGCAAACCTACGGTGTAGACGTCGATATCGTGTGGAACAAGTCCAATCGGGAACACATCACGATTCACACCGAACCGGCCGATCAACGCAAGGCGGCCGACGAAGCGATTGCCGCCACCGGCTGGCACGGACAGTATTTCGTGGATGCCGATCATATCGGATTGTCGAACCTCGACTGGTTCATTGGCTGCTGCGACTTCTGGACCATAGATGTGACCGACTGCATCGGCAAACCTACCGGGACAGAGCAGACCGCAGCCTTTCTGGCCAGCGCCCGGCAGTTGCTTGGCATGATCGAACCGGTAGGCACCAAACCGATCAAGATCACCGAGCAGGTGCTGCAAACCGTCGCCGAGCGCTACCTCTTCGGAGTCGAAGAGGCCCGGCGGATCTACGACCATCTGGTTGACAACAACGCCACCATCGGCCACATAGAGGTCTCGATGGACGAGTCCCCCCAGACCCAGAGCCCCGCCGAACTCTATGCCATCCTGTTCGCGATCGCCCAGGCTGGCATACCGATCGATACCGTGGCGGTGAAATTCCAGGGTCGCTTCAACAAGGGTATCGACTATGTCGGCGATGTCGGCGCGTTCCTAACGGAATTTCGCGCCGATGTGGCGGTGGTTAAGCTCGCTACCACCCAGTTCGGACTGCATGAAAATCTGAAATTGTCGGTGCACACCGGCAGCGACAAGTTCTCGCTCTACCCGGGCATCGGTCGCATCGTGCGCGAATTGGACGCCGGCCTACACCTGAAGACCGCCGGCACCACCTGGCTTGAGGAGCTCATTGGTCTGGCCGAGGCCGACGGGCCCGGGCTGAGCATCGCAAAGCAGGTTTACCGCGGCGCCCATGCCCGCTTCGAGGAGTTGACCGCGCCTTACACCGATGTGATCGACATCGACCGGGATGCGCTGCCCAGCCCGGACGAGGTCGATGGCTGGACCAGTCGGCGGTTTGCTTCAGCATTGCGACACAACCGGTCGAATCCCGAGTACGACCTGAACGTGCGCCAGTTGTTGCACGTCGGTTACAAGGTGGCGGCCGAGTTGGGAGAAGAATACCTCGCCCAACTCGATGCCTGCCGGGCCGACATCGAACGCAATGTGACCGAGAATCTGTACGAGCGGCATCTCAAGCCACTGTTTGCCTCCTGAATCGGCCGAGGCTGGTGGCGTCCGGCTGGCCGGCAGCCACCAGCCGTATCACCGATACTTAGGCCATTTCACCCTCCCGTGGCCCCGGGATCAGCCCCAGCAGTTGCGGATGCCGTATTCGATTCCCCGGCTTTCGATGCCGGCGACCGGGCTGCCCGAAACCAGTTGGGTGCCGGTATCCAGGTAGCCGCTGGGCCGCTCGCCGCCGCGCACAGCATCGGCGATCGTCAGTACTCCCTGCCGAGCCATGTTTTGCGGGAATTGCAGAGCGGTTGCATCGATTTGCCCGGGACGCACCGCCTCACGCATGGCGGCGCATCCTCCGTCAACGCTGACGATCACCATCTGCGAGGTGTCCTTGCCTGCTTCGGCGATGGCCGCCAGCGCACCCAGAATGACCGGTTCGTTGACGGCATAGACGACATTGATACCCGGGTGCTCCGCGAGCAACCTGGTCATCTCGTCGTGGCCTCGCTGCCGGTCACCTAAGGTATCGACGCTCGCGACCAGGGACGCCGCATCGGCCGTGATGCCGAAGCCCGTCAGGAAACCCGCACGCCGGTCCGCACCGGAAGCGATCCCGGGGGCCAGATTGAGCATGGCGATCTGCGGGTCAAGGCCGAGTTCGGTCGCCTTCGCGGCGGCATAGGCCCCAACCAACTCGCCGGCGTGAGTGTTATCGGTGGCGTAGTAGGCGTCCACGGCATCCAGCGGGCTTACCGGTGTGTCCACCGCGATGACGATAATCCCGGCATCCCGCGCTGCCCTGATGTCGGGTACCAGGGCACTCGAATCGTTGGGAGCGATGAGAATACCGTCCACCCTATCGGCGATCATCTGCCGCAGGGCGGTTCGCTGGGAATCGACATCGACGTCGCTGGTGCCATGCGCGGTCACCAGGGTGATTTTGTTGCGGTCGGCGGTCCGTTGGGCAACCTCGCGCAGCGTGACCCAGTAGGGATTGGTTTCTTGCTTGGTGATCAACCCGATGGTCACCTGTTTCTCGCCGGGACCGCACTCGGCCAGGACGAACGGAATCAGCAACGCGATGAGCAGTATCCAGACCCGGCTGGTTCGCCGGTGACGCGGCCTTCGATCAGGCATCGACAACACCTCCTTTGGTTGTGGGCGCCGGCACACGCCGAAGCGGCACATCCGACCGCAGGTCGTAGGCGGCGTAGAGGGCCACGATCGTCAGGCAGCAGGCCGGAACGATGTAGCCCCACGAGGAACCGAATGCATCCATCACCGCGGCGTGCGCCATAGGCATCAGGGCGCCGCCGAGGATCGCCATCACCAGACCGGCCGCGCCAAACTTCGCGTCCTGCCTGAGGCCCTTGAGCGCTATGCCGTAGATGGTGGGGAACATCAGCGACAATGCGGCCGAGATAGAGATGACCGCTATGAGACCGACGATGTTGAGCACGAAGATCGAGGTGAGGCAGCAGGCCACGCCGAAGGCGGCCATGATGAGCAGCAGCCGGGCGGGATGGAAGATCCCCAGCAGGTAGACCATGACGAATCTGGACACCAAGAAGATGAGCAGGGACGCTTGCAGCCACCAACCAGAATGTTCCGCGGAGATACCCACCACGTCCTGGGCGTAGATGATGGTGAACGTCCAGGTGCAGGTCTGACCGGCAACATTGAAGAACTGGGCGACGACGCCGAAACGGTACCGCCTGTTACGCCACAGGCGGCCGAAGGTTCCGCCGCCGGCATCGACTGGCTCCGATCCCTCCTGCACGGGCAGTTGCACCTTCTGGATGGCAATGAGGATCCAGATCACCACGAGGGCGGCAGCGATAAGCAGATAAGGACGCAGTACCAGGGCCAGATCGGCCTCTTGACTGGCCAATAGCTGCTCGCTGGTCATGATCGCCTTGGCGGATTCGGGTGTGAGACCGGGCAGGATCAGCACCGCACCCATGAGCACCCCGAGGTTGGCTCCGATCGGGTTGAACGCCTGCGCCAGGTTGAGCCGGCGGGTGGCGGTTGACTCATCGCCCATTGCCAGCACGAACGGATTGGCCGAGGTCTCCAAAATAGAAAGTCCCGCGGCCAGCACGAACAACGCGAACAAAAACATCTCGTAGACGAGCATCCGGCTGGCGGGCAGGTATAGGAAGCCGCCGATGGCGGCCATGCCCAGCCCAATCAGCATGCCTGCCTTGTACCCGAACTTGTTGTTGATGAAGGCAGCCGGCACGGCCAGCAGGAAATAGGCCCCGTAATAGGCGAATTGCACCAACGAAGACTGAAAGTTAGACATCTGGAAGATACTGCGGAACACCCCGACCAGGACATCGGTCAGGTTCGCTGCGGTGCCCCATGCCGCGAAGCACAGCAGCATCAGGATGAACGGCACCCGCATCTGTCGGCTGACCAAGGGGGCAGGCGAATTCGCGGGTTCGGGGTACTGCGTCGTGACCATCCGATCATCTCCTTCGGACTACGCCATTGTCTGGAGATCCATGTGTTGGCAGCGTAGCGCCTTGGGATTGGAATATCGCGTTTTGTACCGTATTTGGTCGCCGTCGGGGCGGAGCATGCCGATGGCAGACAGGATACGCGCCGCGGTCGGCCTCGACGCGGCTCCGCTCGGCGGCTCACACCGGTCATGTAGGGGGACCCTGGGGCCCTTGCTTTCCGCACCCTCGCCAGGGATGGCTCGTTTCCCATGAGATGGATAAGGAAGATTTCGCGGCCGCCAAACAGGCATATCCTTCTCATTACTCCCCTGCCGGGGACGGCCTGCCCGAGCGCACACCGGGGGACCCTCGCGCGCCCAGCTTGACACGTGTTAGGGTGCCGTTGGCCCGAAACGGGGAATACCGGTGGGAATCCGGAGCTGTCGCGCAACGGTCAGGTGGCATCGCCGAGGATGGGGATGTGCCGAGCCCGAACACCGGCTCGCGGCCGAACCAGGCAGGCCGCGCGCCACGGCAGCAACCAGGAGAAGCCACATGGAACAGGCCCTTCGACGTCGAAACACCGGGCCCCGCAAGATCCGCCGGCTCATCGTATTGCTCGTCCTTGTCGTGCTGACCCCGGCCGCAACGATCACCGTGGGGCCCGCCGCGGTGCCCATCCAGGACGTGCTCGGTGTCATCGCCAGCCATATCCCCGGGCTAGACATCGACATCACCTGGGATCGCACCACCGATGCCATCGTCTGGCAGACCCGGCTGCCGCGCATCGTCGGCGGTATCGCAGTGGGAGCCGTACTGGGTGTGTCCGGCGTCGTTTTGCAGGCACTGGTACGAAACCCGCTCGCCGAGCCCTACGTGCTGGGGGTCAGCTCCGGTGCGTCCACCGGAGCAGCCGTCGCCATGATCACCCTCGGTCTGTCATCGCCGGGCGGGGTCGGCATGCTGGCATTCGTCGGAGCCTTCGGCGCGACCGTTACCGTACTCGCCATCGCCGGGCGCACGCACAGCCCACTTCACCTGATACTGGCCGGCCTGGCGGTGGGGTTCGGTTTCCAATCGATCACCAACCTGATCATCTTCTCCTCGGGCAGCCCGGAGGCCTCCCGGGCGGTGATGTTCTGGACGCTGGGCTCGCTGGCCCGGGTCAGATGGCCCGATCTCGGTCTGATCACCATCGTCGCGATCGTCCTTATGGTCGTCATGGCGGTGCTGGGGCCGGTCTTGGACGCCCTAGCCAGCGGCGACCGCACCGCGCAATCGGTGGGTATCGAGCCTGCCCGCGCCAGGCTGCTGCTGCTCATACCGGTATCCGCGGCGGTGGCGCTGGCCGTCGCCACCGCGGGCGGTATCGGCTTCGTAGGACTGATTATCCCGCACATGATGCGCTCGGTCATCGGACACTCGCATCGGTTCTTGGTCTTGGCCTGTGCATTGAGTGGCGCATTATTCCTCGTCTGGACCGACACCGTGGCCCGGATCGTCTTCGCCCCCGCCGAATTACCCATCGGGGTGATCACCGGATTCATCGGGGCGCCATTCCTCGTGATCCTGGTACGACGCACCCGGAGCGGCCTCTAGCGCCCGCCCCACGACTACCAATTCCGCCATCGAACACAGGGAGTCAGATAATGAGAAGACATGTGGCCATCGCCCTCGCGTTGCTGCTGGGGCTGAGCGCCTGCGGCACATCGGCGGCCGATAGAGCGGCCCAGAGCGGCTCATCGCAGGGCACAGCGGCAACGGGCTTCCCGGCCGAGGTCACCAGTTGCACCGAGACCTTGCACTTCGATAAATCCCCGGAGCGGGTTCTGTTGCTGTCGGGCACCGACCTAACCATCCTGGACGCACTCGACCTGCTCGACCGGGTCGTCGCCAGAGCGGGCGACACCGGTGGCACGGAACGGCTGGTCCCGGGCCTCGCCGACAAGCTCGCTTCGATTCCGACCCTGGAGGCCGGCGACACCGGCACCGGTGGGGCACTGGTATCCACCGAGTCGGCGCTGTCGGTCGATCCCGATCTGGTCATCGGCTATGACAAGGGAGCCGACCGCGAGCAGTTGGCCGCTGCCGGGGTACCGCTGTATTCCCCGGATGCCTACTGCCCCAGCTATCAGGTCGAGCATGCCGACTGGAGCCTAGTGGATCGGGAAGTCGAGAAGATCGCGGCGATCTTCGGGGTCGGCGATCGGGTACCCGCCGTGCTGGACGACCTGCACCAGCAGGTAGCCAGCATCGCATCGGCCAGCACCCAGGCCACCGCCGCCGCCTTGTACCTCACTCCTGGGTCGACCACCGTCTACGCCTACGGCGCCTCGTCGATGGTGCAGCCGATTTTCGAGGCCAACGGTCTCAAGAACGCCTACGATGACGAAACCACCAGAGTCTTCGAAGTGTCCATGGAGGACCTGCTGAAACGCAACCCAGAGTGGATCGTCCTGCTGGTGGACAACGAGCCCCACGACGAGATCAACCGCACCCTAATGGCCCTGAACGGCGCGCCAGAACTCAAGGCAGTAGCCAACCAGCATGTGGTGATACTACCGTTCCCGCTGACCGACCCGCCCAATGTGCTGTCTGTCCGGGGCGCGGTGGAACTCGCAAAGCTCATCGAGAAGAAATGATCGAAGCCCAGGATGTCACCATCGCCCGGGGTGGGCGGGTCATCTGCCATCGAATCGGCATGAGTGCCCACCCCGGGCAGGTGGTTGGCATCGTCGGCCCCAATGGGTCGGGGAAGACGACGCTGCTGCTGGCCCTCAACCGGGCTCTCCGGGTCGCCGGAGGTAGGGTGTTGATCGAGAGCCGGGACATCTCGTCGATGCCGCGGCGGATCATCGCCCGGCACCTGGCCGTGGTCGCCCAGGAGACCGAAGCCGCGCTGCCGCTGTCGGTGCGCGATACGGTGGCGCTGGGACGTCTGGCCTCACGTTCACTGCTACACTACGGCGACCGGTCCGACCAGGAGCTCGTGGAGGCTGCCTTGGCGAGGGTGGAACTGACCGAATTGGCGGATCGTCTGGTCACCGAGCTGTCCGGGGGCGAACGGCAGCGGGCACTCATCGCCCGGGCCATCGCCCAGCAGGCCGATCACCTTCTTCTGGATGAACCCACCAATCATCTCGATCTGCGACACCAGTTTGCACTGCTCGACCTGGTACGGACTCTGGGGTGCACCACCGTGATTGTCCTGCACGACCTGAACTTGGCCGCCCGCTGCTGCGACCACATCCTGCTGCTGGACGCCGGCCACGTGGTCGCCAGTGGCCCCCCCGACGATGTGCTGCGTCCCGAGATCCTTGAGCCGGTGTACCGGCTCCGAGTCCACCGCATCGATTACCGGGGACGCCCCCACCTCATTTTCGATTCACCGACGCACGACGAACCAAGCGAGGAAACACCGGATGACCCCAGATGAATTGCTGAGTGCATGGCACATTCAGCAGACCGCCTTCATCGAGTTCCGCGAACAGCGGACCCGCTGCATGGTTGACGTCCTGGCAGAGCTGGCCCGCCAGGCCGGGCGCCCGATTCGTGTGCTGGACCTGGCCTGCGGCCCGGCCAGCCTGGGTACCGCGGTGCTGGAACGGCTACCAGACTCCTTCGTAACCGGGGTGGACCGCGATCCGGTGCTGCTGCGGCTGGGCCGCGAGACGAATCGTTTCGCGGACCACCTGGTGCTGCTCGATATCGATCTGCGATCCCCAAAGTGGACCTCACGACTACCCGAGCATGGCTACGACGCGGTCGTCAGCGCCACCGCCCTGCACTGGTTGCAGCCCGACGAACTGGCAGGAGTGTACCAACAGATGAGCCGGATCATGGGGCCCGGAGCGGTGTTCATGAATGCCGACCATCTTTTCTTTGACCATGCCGGCAATCGCTTCCTCGATGAGTTCGCCCATGCCGACCGTGAGCGGGTAAGGCTGGCGCGGCTGGCACAAGGGGCGATGTCCTGGGACGACTGGTGGCGGGCTGCCCTTGCCATGCCGGGTTGGGAGGAGGAAACCGCCTTGTGGAGCCAGCGATGGGCAGATAAATACCCCACGGTCAAGGTGAGTTTGGAATTCCATCTGGCCGCGCTGCGGGCCGCAGGATTCGACCAGACCGATCAGATCTACCAGTGGTTCGACGACAGGGTGGTTTTCGGCCGGCTGCCCGACGACTGGCCGGCAGGGGGCGCCCAGCCCTGATCCGGTCTGTGCCCGACACAAACACAAAACGACATTTATCGATCTGACGATTGAGAGGTGCCATGAGGAAGATTCTTGCCGCGGTGGCCGTGCTGCTTCTCGGACTCACCGCCTGCGGCACATCGGCGGCCGACAGGGCGGCCCAGTCCGCCGCATCCGCAGCTGCCGCTGGTTCTACCGAGGTGCGCAGTTGCGCCGAAACCCTGCATTTCGACAAGGCCCCGGAGCGGGTCGTGGTGCTTTCGGGCACCAGCGTGCCCATCCTCGATGCCCTGAGAGTGCTAGACCGTGTGGTCGCGCGGGCCGGCGAGAAAAACTTCGGGCCCGAGACCGAGCTACAAAAGAAATTCGATGCCATTAAGACGCTGGACTCCCACGAGATGGCCACCGGCGGGGCGGTCGTCTCGACCGAGGCGGTCTTGTCGGTCCAGGCCGATCTGGTGATCGGTTTCGAGACCGGGGTCGACCGCTCGCAACTGGCCGAGGCCGGGATCCCGCTGTACTCCCCTGATGCCTTCTGCCCGGACTATGCGGTGACCAAGGCCGACTGGTCTCTGGTCGACGCAGAGATCGAGAAGATCGCGGCGATCTTTGGTGTCACAGATCGCGTCCCGAGTGTACTGACCGACCTTCACCGGCAGATCAGCGATATCGAGGCTGCCAACGGTACGGCCACGGCCAGCGCCGCCGCCTTGTATGTGACCCCGGGTTCGACCGCCTTCTATACCTATGGCACCTCGTCGATGGTGCAGCCGATTTTCGAGGCCAACGGCCTCAAGAACGCCTACGATGACGAAACCACCAGAGTCTTCGATGCGTCGATGGAGGACCTGCTGAAACGCAACCCAGACTGGATCGTCCTGCTCGCCGCCGATGCGACCGATCAGGAAGTGCTTGGCACGTTCACGGGTTTCAGTGGCGCCACGGATCTCAAGGCCGTGGTAGCCGGCCATGTCGTGGTGCTGCCCTTCGCCCTCACCGATCCGCCCTCACCGCTGTCGGTGCGGGGGGCGGCGGAATTGGCCAAACGACTCGGGCGGTGAGGCGCCCGCCCGGGTCTCTCGGCGGACGAACATCATACGCGCAGGGTTCCAGCAATCGACGGAACGAATGGTGGCCCGGCGACTGACGGTGATCGGGCTTTTCTCTATCGGTTACCGCATGGCCAGCCGGGCGCGTATCGCCGGGGCGAATCGGGCGATGATGTTTGGCGCCGGAATCAGGGGAATCGGATGCGCCCGGGTCGTTCAGCGGCCCAACGGATCCCGGGATCTTTAGCCATGTGATCGACCGGGGCGTCGATGGGGTGGTGCTACTGGGCATGGGTGTCGGCAATGCCGATGCCGGTTTCGCGGCACAGGTGGCACGAGCCACCGGCAGCGATCCCGGTGGTTTTGTCCTCGCGGGTGGTGTGGGGTCCTATGGTGCCCGTCTATGGCAATGGTGGCGGGGTCGATCTGGTGCGGGCCGGGCGACCGAATGCTGCTTCTTCCCCGCACGGCCTGCTCGGCAGCGCATCGCTGGCCCACTGTAGCCGATGGCCGAGCGGAATTGGTTGCCGATGGTGTTCAACGCTGCGTGATCACGCGGGCACCGTCCCGGGAAACCGCAATCGCACCCTGCTGATCGGTACGGAACACCTGGGCGCCACTGGCCTGCAGGATGCGCAGCGCACGCTGCGCCGGATGCCCATAGTCGTTATCCTGACCCACCTGGATCAGCGCTACCGATGCCCCCACAGCCGCCACGAAAGCAGCGTCTAGCCGAGACGAACCGTGGTGCGGCACCACCAGCACATCGGCTGAGATATCCGCTCCTGAAGCGAGCAGGGCCTGCTGACCGGCCAATTCGATGTCCCCGGTGACCAGGACCCGGAAATCGCCCACCCGCACCATGCCGACCACCCCGGCGTCATTCACCGCAGAGCTTTCATCGGCCTGCGCGGCCATCATCCCGGTGACCGGGCCGGCGGCCAACGTCAGCCAGGCTGCCGCACCGATCTGCGCTCGATCCCCGGGGTTGGTCACCGTGGCTCGGGGCAGACCGGCGGGCTGGTCCGATAGGAGACTGGTCGCAGCGGTATCCGGCCCGGTCAGCAGTATTCCCACCGGTACGCCGGCGAGCCCGGCCAGACCACCCACATGATCCGCGTGTCCGTGGGTGAGCACCAGCAACGGCACCTCTCGGACCCCGGTCGAGGCCAGGCATTGGCGCAGCGACCTGGCGTCGGGGCCGGTGTCGACCAGGATCGCCTCATGCTGCCCGGTTCGGATCAATTGGGCACCGCCCTGACCGACATCGCAGGCCACCACCGACCAGTTCCCGGGCCAGCCTGGTTGAGGTGGCTGTCGCCAGGTCGCCAGAATCAACAGCAGACCAACCAACCCGATCGCCCAGCGTCGTACCAGAATCCGTGGCACCAGCCACTGTCCCGACAGCAGGCCCAGCACCGTCAGCAGCGCCACCGCCGGGACGGTGGCCGGCCATCGCCAGTTGGCAGCCGGCAACTCGGCCCCCAGATGGGCGATCAGCAGGATAGGTTGTACGCACCAACCGGCCAGCCAGCCCAGACAGGCCGCCAGTTGCGGGAGGGACAATCCAGCCAATGCCGCAGCCATCCCGAGAATCGTCACTACCCCGACGAACGGTCCGGCAAGCAGATTCGCAAATACGCCAACGACACTGATGGTGCCCGACAGCGCCGTGCTGATCGGCTGGGTGGCCAGTTGGGCGGCCAACGGGATCGCGATCGCCTCGGCCAACCGATCCGGCAGCCAACCTCCCAACAGTCGTTGCCAGTAGGGCGCCCACCACAAGATGCCCGCGCAGGATGCGACGGATAGCCAGAAGCCTGGCGCCAGGGCGAGCCAGGGATCCGTCAGCAGCAGCACGATCCCGGCCAAGGACAACACGCGCAGTCCCCGGTTCCGGTCCCCGGCCAGTCCGGTGGCGGCCAAGGCGATCAATCCCATAGCCGCAGCCCGTAGAACGCTGGGTTCGGCCCGGCAGATGATCACGAACAACACCGCAACCAGCGCCCCCAGGCCCCGCAACCACCACCCCCGCAACCCAATCGCCTTGGCAAGTGTTAACACAAAAACCAGCATCAGCGTCAGATTCGTCCCGCTGACCGCGGTGAGATGCGTGAGGCCCGTAGCCCGAAAATCCGCCTTGATCGATTCGGGCAGCCCCGTGGTGTCCCCAACCACCAGAGCGGGCACCAGGCCTGCCTGCTCCGGCGAGGAACGCTGCATGGCCTGCGTCAATCCGTCCCGGAACCGGTTGGTGAACCCAATCAAGGGCCCGGGCTGGGCCACGATCTGGATCTCGCCGCGCAAGGTCAATACGGCAACCAGCTTCTCGTCGCGATCCGGTTGATGAGCCAGCGCCTCGAAAGCGACCGTCGACCCGACGGGAGGATTGATGCCGGCGGCAGTCGCGCCGGTGATCCGCAATTGGGCGGGCAGCGTTCCCTGCCAGGACGAACCACGCGCCGTTACTCGGGTCAGTTGCAGTGGGGTGATCGCCATATCGGGCCGTTGCCCGTTCCCCGCCCAATACCGGGTATCGGAAACGACGACCGCCTGGACCTTCATGAACGCCCCATCGGCGGCCCAGCGCGCCGGCACCGAGGCCGCTAAACCGAACTGCCAACTCCCGGCGACTAGCGTGGCACCGGCCAACCCGAGCCCGATGCCGGCCAACGTCCAGGCCCGGCGTCCCATGCTCACCAACAGCCATAGCACCGCAACGCCCAGCGTCACAGCCGCGATCCGAGGGCCGAGCACCCCGGCCACCGATCCACCCCACACTCCGATAGCCGGTGGCACAAGTCGCAGATCCGGTTCTGCGGAGGATTCAGACGTGGACGAGCGGAGCGAGCCGGGCATAAAGCTTGGGCCCAATGCCATCCACCTCCTGGAGCTCTTCGACCCGAGTGAAACCGCCGTGTGCCGCACGCCAGTCGATGATCCGTTGCGCGGTCACCGGGCCGATACCGGGTAGCGACTCCAGTTGCCCGGCGCTGGCCTGGTTGAGGTCCAGACTTCCCGTGGCCGATGATCCCCCACCGCCGGGCAAACTGGACGTGACACCCGGAACCGGGATGGTGCCTGCCGCAACACCGGTGGGCGGGCGTAGTTCCCCGCGGGGCTCATCGATCGTCCCGATGATGATCTGCGCCCCATCCGGTAGCTGCTGGGCCAGGTTTAACTCACCGAAGTCCGCGTCTTCTCGTAGCCCACCGGCAGCCGCCAGCGCATCGGCCACCCGAGAGTTGGCAGGCAATTCGACGACACCGGGCCGGACTACCGCACCCAATACGTGCACCCGGATCGTGGCCGGCGATGAGACTACCGGGATCGAGGCGCTCGGTGTGCTCGCCGAGGTGACCGGGATGATGCTGGGCGACGGCTTTTCGACCTCGTGTCCCTGAGCGGCAAACAGCCGGAACCCGGTGAATACCAAAGCCACTACGAAAAGAACCGACAGCACCCCGATATGGGCGCGAGCGAGTCGCACCAGACCGGCTACGGGTAACGGCATGGTCAACCCGCTTCCCGGTTCCTCAATGAGGGTAGCCGTCCCGCCATCGGCGATCCGCGTAGCATCCCGATCCGACAGTGGCGTCGTTCCCCGTCTGCTGGCCGGCGCCGGAACTTTGACCGAAGGACGAGCGGACGCCTCGCTGGCCGTCGAATCGGTTGACGACGGCTCGGTTGTCGCTTGCGCGGTCTGGCCAGGATCGTCCGATGGACGGCTCGACTCGGCCGGGGGCAGCACCGAACGCAATCTGCTGGCCGAGGCTGGTGGCTGTGGCCGGTCGTCGCGCACGGGCGTATTCTGGGTCGCTTCGGTCTCGCGACCGGGGCCCGCCGATGAGGCAGGATCGCCTTCCGGGGCTATCCCCTGATCACCGGGCCTCTGCGTCTCGTTGGTATCGAAAGGCATCTCGTCCGGTTCAGCGAACCAGCCGGCGTCCCAGGCCGGCGGCAATGTCTCCGAGGCTAGTTCGCGAATCGCGGCGGATGTATCCTGGCTTGTCGCGCCGACGAGGTTTCCGACCGAAGTAGCCGAGACGGCCGGCCCGGCATCGTCCTCGCCGGTTTCGATCAGCCAAGCCGCCGTGTTTGCCGGCCGCGGCCGTCGTGCTGGTCCGGAATCGCGCTGCGGGATCACCCGTCGAGGCGATCCGGACGCCGGCACGTTACCGACTGCGGTCTGCAGGCGCAGACCCGGGTCTGGACCGGTATTGGCAGGCAGGCGGGGCTTCATACCCGATAACTGTTGGCGGCCGGCTCAGGATCAGCCAGATCGCCCGACGGCTGTGGACAGCCGACCCAGCTTTCGATCGGTATGGGCCACGCAACTAGTCCGCGATCCATCGGCCCGGCCAACAGGCCCGGTGAGCAAACCGGACACCGGGGCGGCACTCGCTGGTCGGCCGGAAATCCCCGGTTTCAGTCCTTGGGTACCAGGCTGACCATCTTCGGCAGCCGGGTGATCACCTTGAGCACCTCTCGGCCTGCCAATGCGCGCTGCACATTGGGGTCGCTCAACGCCAGGCCGGTGGCTTCCGGTTCACCGATGTCTGGAGCAACCTCCAGCTTCGCTCGCACCTTGCCCTGCACCTGGACGACCATGGTCACCGACTCGGCCACCAGCAGGTCCTCTTGGGGAACCGGCCAGGTGGAGTTGGCCACCGATGGCGGCTCTCCCAGCAACTCCCACATTTCCTCGGCCACATAGGGCGCCACCAGGCTCAGTGCCTGGGCAACAAAGGTGACCGCTTCGCGCACGGCGGCGTCCCCGGCCCCTGGGCCCAGGTCGATGGTCTTGCGAGTCGCATTCACCAACTCCATGATGCGGGCGATGGCCACGTTGAAGCGACCCAGGCCGATCAGCTCGGTGATCTCCTTGATGGCCCGATGGGTCACCTGGCGCAGCGCCCGGTTGCCCTGCTCCGCAGGTATCCCCCGCGCTGCGGTCACCTCGGTGGCCAGCCGGTAGGCACGCTGCAGGAAGCGCAGGGAACTCGCCGGAGACAGCACCGCCCAGTCGATATCGTCCTCCGGAGGCCCGGCGAATACGACCGTCAACCGCACCGCGTCCACACCGTACATATCGATCTGCTGGCCAAGATCGACGCCATTACCCAAGGACTTGCTCATCGCCTTGCCCTGGTTGATCACCTGGCCCTGGTTGAGCAGCCGGCGCATCGGCTCATCGAAATCGATCCGGCCCATGTCATTCAGCACCTTGGCGAAGAACCGCATGTACAGCAGATGCAGGATCGCATGCTCCACCCCGCCGACATACTGCTGGACCGGCATCCAGCGCTGTACATCGGATTGGTCGAATGGCTCCTCGGCACAGCCCGGGCTGCAATAGCGGTAGAAATACCAAGAGCTGTCGACGAAGGTATCCATGGTGTCGGTATCGCGTTCGGCCAGGCCACCACAACGTGGGCAAGGCACCCGACGCCAGCCGGAGGCCGCCTGTCCGGCGAGCGGCGAGGTGCCCTTCGGTGCCAGGTCAGTGCCTCGCAAATCGGGCAGTTCCACCGGTAGCTGATCGTCCGGTACCGGCACCTCGCCGCAGGATGGGCAGTGCACGATCGGGATCGGGCAGCCCCAGAAACGCTGCCTGCTCAGCAGCCAGTCACGCAACCTGAAGGTGACGGTGGCCCGGCCGGTACCGCGCTTGATCAGTTCAGCCAGGGTGGCTGCCACTCCGGCAGACCTGCCCTCTAAGCCATTCAGCGGGCCGGATCCGACGTATCGGCCATCCCCGGTGGTGGCCAATCCCGAGTCGGCCGGATCGGGCTCCCCGGTGTCGATAACGGTTCTCACCGGCAGATCGAATTTGCGTGCAAAGTCCAGGTCGCGCTGGTCATGGGCCGGTACCGCCATGATCGCACCGGTACCATACTCGCTGAGCACGTAGTCGGCGGCCCACATGGGAATCTGTTCACCAGTCACCGGGTTGGTGGCATATACCCCGAGGAAGACCCCGGTTTTCTCGCGCAAAGCCGATTGCCGCTCGATCTCGGTGGTCTTCTTGACCTGTTCCAGGTAGGCCTCGAACTCTGGACGCTGCGCGGCGGTGACCAGCTCACTGGCCAGTTCGGCATCCGGGGCCACCACCATGAAGGTGGCCCCATACAGGGTATCTGGACGTGTGGTAAACACGGTGATGGGAGTCTCGCGTCCCTCGACCACGAAATCGACCAGGGCTCCTTCGGATCGGCCGATCCAGTTGCGCTGCATCGCAAGCACCCGTTCGGGCCAGCCTTCCTCAAGCTGAGCCATATCGTCCAGCAGGCGCTGGGCGTACTCGGTGATCTTGAAGTACCACTGGTTCAGTTTGCGTTTGGTCACCGGGGTATGGCAGCGCTCGCATTCACCGTTGACTACCTGCTCGTTGGCTAGGACCGTCAGATCGTTGGGGCACCAGTTGACGAAGGAATCCTTGCGGTATGCCAGACCACGTTCGTAGAGACGCAGAAACAGCCATTGCGTCCATCGGTAGTAGTCGGCATCGCTGGTGTGCAGCTCACGTGTCCAGTCCAGGCTCAGACCATAACGTTTGAACGAGGCCCTTTGGGTCTCAATGTTCCGATAGGTCCACTCGGCCGGGTGGGTACCGTTCTTGATGGCCGCATTCTCGGCCGGCAACCCGAAGGAGTCCCAGCCGATCGGATGCAGCACCTCGTAACCCTGCATCCGCCACAACCGGGCCAGTACATCACCCATGGCATACGCCTCGGCATGCCCCATGTGCAGGTCGCCGGAGGGATAGGGGAACATGTCGAGCACATAACGACGTGGCCTGGTCGATTCATCGTCCGCAACGAACGTTCGGTTCTCGGCCCAGAACCGCTGCCACTTCTCCTGTGCCGCCACCGCATCGTAGCCATTGAGCTCGGCTACTTCGCTGGACTGGGTCATACCCTCAGCTCTCCTCCTCCAATGCTCTCTGATCGGGAGTTTCGAGCGGGCGGGCTCCGAGACCTGCAGGCACCGGCGCCGCCACCTCGCGAACTCCCATCGCCAAGGCGCACCGATTCGCTGCCCGGGCACCATGCGCCCCTGTAGCTTAGCCGATCCAGCAACCTACACTCGGCTGTCCAGCCCTATCATGATCATCCCGACGACCGTGGCAAGCCGAGTGGCACAACACGGCCGGTGCGCTGTCCACCGGTCTCGCCGATCCCTGCCCAGCCGACGGCAATAGGTGTTCCGGCGATTCCGGCCGGGGCGGAACTGATCTTGCCGCTGACCGGTTCCATTCTGACATGGCCTGGTGCTGCGGATAGCTGCCGGGCGGTTACCCACAGTATTGCCGGGTGGCTTCGCCAACACGGGGACCACCTAGGTATTGGGTGTCTCTTTCGCCGCCTGATCCACACTCGTGGCAGCATCGAACAGTTCACTACGCAACCGGTCCCAGAGGGTCGCCGGGGCAGCCATCCGGTTGATGTCATGAAGGATTTCCAGCAGCGGATGCCAGATCCGGGATTGTTCAGCGCGTTCCAAGCAGATCACCTGAAGGGCACCGTCACCGCTTACCCAGGCGGCCAGACCCAGCAGCCCCAGTGCAGGCCCCTGCTCGGCGCGTGGGGTGGATCGCACCATCCGCTCCCAGAGCGCCACATGCGCCAGGGCCGTGCCCCGGCTGAGTCTGCGCAACGCCCGGTCTCTCAGCAGCGGCCGGTCCATCGAAACCGACAGTTGAGCGATCTGCTCGGCTGACAGTTCCGCCGCACAGGCCAATCCCTGCGTCAACAGCGCGTCAACCAGGGGGATCAGTTCCTCATCGCTGCAGTTACGCTGCGTATCATGGGCGGCGTCCATCACGCGCCGGGCGAGCCTTGCCGCGCCTCCTCGCGGCGACTGCACCCGCCTGGCCAGGTCAGAACGGGTGGGAGCAGCCTGCAAACCGGCAAGCACCGCCCGGGCCGCAGCAGCTGAAATCTGCGTATCGTAGACTCGGCCTTCCGGCGGGCAGCACCCCGGCTGGTTGCAGAACCTGGACCAGTAGCGGTCGTTGGTAACGTAGAAACTATCGATGATGTTCTCGGTACCCAACAGATACTCCACCGTTGACAGGGCTTTATCGGCGGCCGCCCGATCGTCTGCGTAGCCGGCCAGCACGTATCCAGCATCGGGAAACTGCTGCTCAATCGCCGCCAACCGACTGCCAAGCAGTTCCGGACGAGCACACAGCTCCAGTCCGACGCGTGCGGTGAGACCCAGGCGCGCATTCTCGAAGGCCATGATCACCACCGACGCCGTGGGGTGAAAACCCAATAGATAGGGAATCAGACTTACCAGTTCGCTTGGGCTGGAGATTCGAGTGGGCTCGGCCCGCTCGGGCGGTGTTGGGGGTTCGGCGGAGCCGCGCGGGTTGGGGGCGTCATTCATGCGGGAATCGTTGGTGACCACACCCAGATTTGCCATGAAAGTCGGCGCCTGTGGACAACTTGAGCACCGACTCGGCTCGGTTAGGCTTAAGGAATCATGAGCACTCCGCAGCAGCCGGCCAACGGGATCTGGCCCAACTCATCCCAGCAGGGTCCCACACCAAACTGGGGCCAGCCGAATCCGGCGTGGGGCAGACCGGCCCCCGCTTGGGGCGGCCAGCCGCTAACCAACCCTCGACAGCCTCCTGCGGCTCCGCGTAATATCCCTAGCCGGCCGATCCCGGGTAGCGCACCGCTGGGTGCTCCCACCCAACCCACCGTCTCGCTTGACCAGTACCGCCCCCGAAGAAGCCGCGGTCCGGTGATTCTGATCGCTATCCTTGCGGTGGCGGTCATCGCCGGCGTGCTCTATTTTGGTCTGCGTCCCGACCCGACGCCATCATCCGCCCCATCTTCTTCAACTAGCGCGTCAGCCACCCCGCGACCCACATCATCACCGGTGTCTCCCGGTCAGAACGCCACCTCGGTGCCGTTCGAGTCGGAACGAGTGTCGGGGGTGTTCAGCATCAACCATGCCCACTGGGAGGGCTCAACCCTGGTGGTCAATGTCACGATCCAGGTGGATAGCGGATCGCTGAGCTACAAGTTCATGACGATGGACGTATCCACTGGTGGCATCTATGAGGTTCTTTCCCCGTCGAACTCCGGGGATCTGCGCGGCGGCACGATCAGTGCCGGCAATTCGGCTACCGGCAATGTCAGGGTGCAAAAGCCATACGGCGACACCCAACTGCTGCTGAGCGATGCAAATACTAGCCGGAATCTGACCATGCTGGTGGTGCCTAACTGAACCCGACGCGATCGTCAAAAAGCCGGTTGGTACCAATCTGGAAGCCTGAGCGCCACTCGGCCGGGCCTGACAGCCGGCACGCCAACCGCAATGGAAAACCGACCGGCATCCGGGCCACAGAAACAACGAAGGTGGGGCACCGATCGGAATCGGTGCCCCATCCGAGCAGACCTGTCGTCAAGCGCCCCGCATTATTCGGCGGGACTCCCCAACTCGGCTGATCATTTGCTCATTCGGCGCGGGTCGCCCGCCGCCGCTTGATCGCTAAGGCCGCGCCGGCACCGACAGCCAGCAGAAGGGTCAAGCCATGCAACGGCTGGAATCCGCTGCCGCCGGTACCGGGCAGTCCGCCACGCGGGCCAGGGCTATTGGCAGTGGCAGTGGCAGCATTGCCCGGATTGACCCCCTCATCCTGAGGCGAGGTCATGGTGGCAACTGGGCCAGCCGACTGAATCGGCCGTCCGGATACGCCCGGTCGGGCGGGCACCGCGCTGACGTTACCAGGCCCAGCCGAAGAGGCGGGTGGCGAATTCGGTGGATCGGATGGCTGGCTCGGTGGATCGGATGGCTGGCTCGGCGGATCGGATGGCTGGCTCGGCGGATCGGATGGCTGGCTCGGCGGATCGGATGGCTGGCTCGGCGGATCGGACGGCTGACTCGGCGGATCGGACGGCTGAGTCGTAGACTGCGTGCCCGGCCCGGCCACCGGGCTATCCGAGGTCTCCCGGGGAGCCACGGAGGATTGAGAAGAAGCGACGCCAGTGGGACCGGTCGTGGTTGGCGCCGCGGCAGCCGACCCGGTGCCTCTCGGGGTTCGGCCCGGCTTAGTTGGTGTGGGAGATCCGCTGTCGGCCGGGTCAGCCCTGAGGCGCCAGGGAGAATGCGCCACCAAAGAGAAATCGGCCCGCAAAGGCAGCGCATCGCCAGCCCGGTGACCGACATTCACCGCCCCGGGCGCGGGCGTATCAAGCGGTACGGCATGCGCCGTCGCCGGTAGGAGAAACACGGCGCAGAGAGCCAGGATTGGAGGGACCATCTTCATGTGTGAGGCTCCTGGAGCGGAGGGTGTCGTTAGGATGTGGCGGATGCCGGGCATCGAACCGGCTTGGGGCGCCGATTCAGACCCGCCATCGTGCTTGCCGTAGTCAGTATTCCACGGATACCGTCCAGATGCGAACCCACTATCCCGTCCGGCCCGGTTCGGCAGCGCACAGAACTCTCATTTAGCAGTAGAGACGCCATATGCTGCGGCCTTGGCAAGACCGGCCCCGATCCGCATACTGCCACTCGGGAACGAAGACCTGCATTCCGGCACACCGCCGGCGAACGGTGCAACTGTTCGCCGGACTTGCCACCCAATCTGCCCGCATAACGAAACCGGATGTGCTGCAATCGCGCCATGCGCTTCCTGATCGTCGGGGCCGGTGCCATGGGGCTGGGCCATGGCTGGCTGCTATCGAAACAACACGATGTCATATTCCTAGTCCGGCCAGGACGCGCAGATTTCTATCGCCAGGAGTTCGATCTGCGGATCAACGACTTACGCCCGGGTCAGACCATGGGTTGCCATCATTTCCGTCCCGTCGTCACCGAAACGGTCTGCGGCAATCCGGACGCGGTGCTGGTCATGGTAGACCGGTTGCATCTGGCCGAAGCGCTGCCCCGGCTGGTGCCGTTGGCTAGTCATTGCCCGATCGTTTTCATGCTCAACCACTGGGATCTTGCGAGGCAGGTTAACCGGTTCCTCGCTCCCACGGATTACCTGATCGGATTTCCCTCGCAACTGGGTGGTGGACGGCTAGGCCACCTCCTGACACTGACAGTTTTCGGCAGTGGGACCATCTTGCAAGCCCCGCAAGGCGACCGCACCGCGATGATACGTGGGCTGACGCGGGCCTTCGAGGTCAGCGGTCTGCGGGTGCACCATCAGCGCCGGATCCTGGACTGGCTGCGGGTGCATTGCCTACAGCAGGCCTTGACCGCTGCACCGATACTCGAGGCCGGTGGTTTTGTGGCATTGACCGAGGATCGACGGGCACTGGATCGGCTGGTTAGGGCTTTCAGGGAAGGGCTGGCGGTCTGCCGGGCTGCCGGGGTACCCACCTGGCGGGTCTGGCCGGGACCGCTATTCCTGCTGCCCACCCCGATCGTGGTCCGGGTTTTGCAGGGCATGTTCCGGCGTCCCGAGGTTGCCGCCATGGTGACCGGTCATATGCGGCATGGCCTGCCCGAGTGGGTCCAGGGCTGCCGGGATATCCATCGCGCCGGCCGGCAGGCTGGCATCCGCACCCCGGAGTTGGATCACCAGATGGAGGTTCTGACCGCCTCGGGCTGGCCCGGGCCCCGTATCTCCACAAGACCAGCCGTCCCGGCGTCAGGCAGCTAGGAACCACAGGGAACCAACCAGACCCCGGCTCGCTGCGCGGCCCGACCACTCGCCGCGGCCGCCGTTCCGGGTCGCCCGGCCGCCCTGGCGAGATCGAGTATCCGATAGCGATCGCCTCGCGGTAATCTGCCACTGGCATAGTCGAAAGATGACACACGTACAGGATGATCTGGGGTTCGATTTCGAGCTGCCGCATCAGGTACATCGAGTGGTATCGCTGGTGCCCTCGTTGACCGAGGCCATCGCTCGAACCCTGCCCGGCAGACTGGTAGGCGCAACCGACTGGTGTACCCAACCCGCAGATCTTGACGTGGTCCGGGTCCGCGGCACCAAGAACCCCGACCTGGCGCTGATCTGCAAACTGTGGCCCGATCTGGTTGTGGCCAATCAGGAGGAAAATCGCAAGCTGGACGTGGCACGGCTGCGGGCCGCCGGAATCCCGGTCTGGGTCACCCGGATCGACGACGTGGCAAGCGCTCTGGGCAGCCTCGCGCGGCTGTTCGAACAGGCCTTCGGCGTTGTCGAGCGGCCCGACTGGCTCACCGCCGCTGACCGGATATGGCATCTGCCAGCCACCATGCCGGGGCTGCGGGTCGCGGTGCCGGTGTGGCGAGATCCCTGGATCTGGGTCGGTGCCGGCACCTATGCCCACGATCTGCTGGCTCGACTGGGACTGGTGAATGTCGCGGCGACGAAAGCGGGCCACTACCCAAACCTGGACGTGGCTGAGCTGTTGGCCGAGTCGGTTGATCTGATCCTATTGCCCGACGAACCGTACCGATTCTGCGCCGCCGATGGCCCAGATGCCCTGGAAGGCGTGCCCACGGTGCTGGTACCGGGCCGAGCGCTGTTCTGGTATGGCCCGGCGATGACGACGGCCCGGGACATCCTGGTTCAGGCACTGGTCAACCGGTCGGGCTCGGGCAGTTCGTCTTGATCACACAGCAACCCGACCACCACCAGGTAATGATCGGGCAGTTGGCTGCCATCGCTCCAAACCACCGGATCATCGAACAGCATGCGCATGGTGCCCTCCACGTCGCCACCCATTGACTCAATCGAATACACCAGTTGATCTGGCATCCGGCATGGTTCACCGCTTTTCCTCGTACAGACCGGGCAAAGCCGGCATTGACCAGCACCCAATGGCATCGAATCGGGCACCGCGGCCCGCAGGGCCATCAGCATGCGCTGCGCACGTCGTTTCTCGGCGTGGAACATCTTCAGCACCTGATCGACTAATTCCTCGTGGCCGAGTGCGCTGCGGAGCTGGTCTGGCGTGAACTCGAGGCGGAAGGCGATCAGATGGAGCCAACGATATCGTCGCCACATCGCCAACGGATCGAACGCGAATGGGGGGCAGGCCCAGTTCGTCGCATAGCAGCCGCACTGCCGGCAGTATTGGTGACAGCGCGGCACATCCACATAGTCGCGCAGGTAATCCTCAACCCGGATGCGTCGCTGCTGCGTCCGCACTGTATAACTGAGCATGCCCGGTCCTCCACGATCCGATCGGTCGCACCGCAGGGTGAAACCGCCACCTTAATCCCAGCACGGTTGACCGGAAGCCTGATAACCGGTCTTCGCAATGCCATCGCCGATCATCGGATCGGCGATGGTCTGGATACGATCAGCACCGTTGCCCTTCTGCCTGTCGCATGGGGCACCGCCCTATCTCGGGCGCCGAATGCGGATACCCTCGTCCCTTGGCGCCACGGTAGCGATCGATGCCATTCCGGAATCCCCGGCAGGCGTTGCCTGCCGGGGATTCCGGCCGCCCGATGGGGTACCACCAAGACACCGGGGTGGTGCAGGAACCGCCCGGTCAGGCCCCGCCTCGTCCGTGACGAATTGATCATGTTAAGATGACTAGGCAAGTTATCAGTAGTATGCAGAACAAAGGAGTAGTACATTGCATTACCCTTTCCGGCCTGCAGCGCTGCGACTGGCAGGAATATCGGCATTAATTGCGATGGTATTCGCCGCTTTGGCAATGACTTCACCGCAGGCTCGCGCAGATGAGTTCAATAAGAAATACGACGCAATAGACACGAATTACGAAATCCCTCAGAATAATGTCGCCTGGATCTCCCCGGACGGCAATGACCAGACCGGTAACGGTAGCGAGTCCGCGCCCTACCGATCCTTCAAGAAGGCATTGTCCACTCTAAGCCCCGGCGGCACCGTTGTCGCCAAGTCCGGCATCTACCGTGAACCGCACTTCTTTGTGGACAAGGCGAACATTACATTCCAGGCGGCACCGCACGCCAAGGTCTGGTTGAAGGGCAGCCGGGTAGTCACCGATTGGACCGCCGACGGTAATATCTGGCGAAGCACCGGCGACTATCAGAACTTCTGCCATGTGTGCACCACGAACACCAACCCGGCGGTTGAGGGCATGGCAGCCTATCCTGAACAGGTATTCATCAACGATGAGCCCCTGGAACAGGTGGCGACGCTGGCGGAGGTGACAGCCGGCAAGTTCTATGTCGAAGACAAGACCCCCACCACAATGAAGGTGCCCGACAGCAACCGCCAGGGCTACAACATAGGCGCCCAGGATCAGATCACCTACTATCTCGGCTCGAATCCGACCGTCGGCACCACGGAGATCTCTGAACGCACTCGAGCCTTTACCACCACACTCGATGCGCACGGTTTCGCGTTGAAGGGTATCAACATCGCCCAATATTCCCCCATCCAGGTCTGGGGATTCGACGATCCGCAGGTCCATGACATGTCGGGCCCGATAACCGTGTCGATCAATGGCAGCGGTTCGTTGGTGCAGGACGTGATCGTCACCCAGAGTTCGAACGATGGTTTGTTCCTGGATCCAGCCGAGTCATCGGTGGTGCGTAACTCGCGGTTCATCGACAATGGCGGCAACGGGATGAGCGCAAATCGCTCACATCACGCCGTTCTGGAACAGAACATCTTCTCGGGAAACAACGCCGCAGGTTTTGAGACCAAGGGATCGCTATGCACCGCCTTTTGCACCAGGGCGGAGATCAAGGTCACCCACGCCGAGGACTTCACCTTCCGAAACAATGTGGTGGACGAATCGCAATCGAGCCACCAGAACTCACTGCCGGACCGCGCCAAACAATACACCCTGCCCGGTTTCTGGTGCGATGAGGGCTGCATCGACGCCAAGATAGTCAACAACTATTTCTCGAACGTCCAGTCGGGAATCTTCTACGAGGTATCGGACAACGGCATTATCGCATCCAACATCATCGAGGGTGCCGGGACCGGTATCACCATCGCGGGTAGCAGCAACACGAAGGTGTATAACAACACCATCTCGCGAACCTTCCATCCGCTGAAGATCAGGGAGGACAATCGAGTCAACGGCTGCAATTCGTTCAACGCGAGAACCAAGATCTGCCTGGTAAACGAACCCTGGTCGCAGAGTAAGGGCCTGAGTTGG
Source organism: uncultured Propionibacterium sp. (assembly GCA_938036835.1). GTDB lineage: Bacteria > Actinomycetota > Actinomycetes > Propionibacteriales > Propionibacteriaceae > Brooklawnia. The sequence continues at coordinate 69,159 of CALHWB010000005.1, read as the reverse complement.
AATACCACTGGCCTGGAGATATACAACAATATCATTTCATCGCGGGCATCGGTACCCAAGGACAACGAGGGGCCTTACTGGGCGTATCCGGTTCGCACGGAGGGGACCATGAATCAGGACGGCACCCCCATCTATACCAATGACATGTTCAAGGGCCTCGATTACAACGCCTACTACCGCAATGATCCGGCCACCGAACTGTACGTGCTCACCTGGGATCTCGCCGAGCAGCAGCATCCGCTCAATATCCTGTTCACCTCCCCGGCCCAGATCGCGGCCGATAGCCGGGTGAACCAGAGCATTGACGGGTTGGAGCGCCATGCGCTGGATCTATCGGGTTCCCGCGCCGATAATCCCTTCTTCGTCAAGGAGGCAACTGGCAACACCGACTACAACCAGAGCGACTATGCCATCAAACCGGATAGCCCGGCCGCTGGCTCCGGCAAGCCACTACCGGTCGAGATTGCCCAGGCCATTGACCCCAGCGGTGAACTGGTCAAGCCCGGCGTAGCGGTGGACCGTGGGGCACTGCGCAATGTCCGCATGAACGCCACCGATAACTCGTCGATGCGTTGACGAACCGATGGGGCCGTCCGGGCGAGCGCCGCCGGTGCGGTGCCCGCCCGGACGGAAATACGCATCCGAGCAGCCGCGCCAGATGTTCGTACCTCGTCTTAGGCACAGATCATTCCCGATATCGCGCGGCATGACAGACTACCCATCACCGCATGGGTCGGCGGTGGGCAGGAAGCCTCAGTGCAGGTTGGCGAACAGGTCGTTGAACGCCTCGGTCATCGAAGGATGGGTGTAGATGGCATCGCGCAAGCCACTGGCGGTCAGGCCAGTTCGCATCGCCAACGCCACCGAGTTGATCAATTCATGAGCGTCGTGGGCCAGCAGGGTGACCCCGAGGATCTCATCGGTTTCGGCATCCACCAGTGCCTTCATTACTCCACGAGTGTCTGCGACGATCTTGGCGCGCGGGACGATCGCCATGTCCGCCACCCGCCGCAGGGCTTTGCGGATCGGCCGGCGGGTTGCAGCGGCCTCCTGCTCGGTCAAACCCACCCTGGCCAGCGGCGGAGTGGTGAACACCACATGCGGCACGGCCACGCGATCGGCCACCGAACGCCTGCCGGAACCCACTAGCTGATCCAGCACGATCCGATGGTCGTCCAGCGAGATATAGGTGAACTGTGGCCCACCGTTTACGTCCCCTACCGCGAAAACATGGGGCAAACTGGTCCGCAGGTGTTCGTCGACCAGCACCTCACCGCGCTCCCCTACCTGGATACCCACCTCGGCCAGTCCAAGTCCCGCAGTCACTGGCCGGCGTCCCAGCGCGGCCAATACCAGCGAACCGGTCACCGACTCGCCGGCCCCTTCGGTGGTCTGGTATTCCACCCGCACCCGATCTTCCTCATCGCTCACCCGGTTGACAGTCACGTTCGTGATGACCCGAACCCCGGCCTGACTGAGTAGGGTCTCCACCTCAGTGGAAATATCGGGGTCCTCCTGCGGCAAGAGGTGCCTCGCACGCTGCAGAATCGTTACCCGAGTGCCGAAAGCGGCCTGCATGGTGGCAAACTCGACCCCCACATAGCCGCCACCGATTATTACCAGTTCGTCGGGACGCTCGGTCAACTCCAGCATCCCGGTGCTGGTGACCACGCGGGTGCTTTCCCGCAGCCCCGGAATCGCAGGCAGACTCGATTCGGCGCCGGTATTGAGCACGATCGTTTCGGCCTGCACCGTAAGCTCATCGCCCCCGCAGGTCACCCTCAAACTGTGGGGAGCGACGAAGCTGGCCCGGCCGGTAATGACGGCGGCTGTCTGGGGACTGTCGAAGATCTCGAAGTTCCTGGCCCGCATGGCCGCGGTGAGGGTCGTCTTGCGCTGGGCGGCCTGGGAAAACCACCGGGCCGGGTCGACCCGCAGGTCGGGATGCTCCGCCTGGTAGGCCAAGGCCTTAGTGGGCACACAGCCGATATTGATGCAGGTGCCCCCATACATCTGGGCAGATTGTTCGATCAGCGCCACTCGGCGGCCCCGGGCGGCCAGAGCACCCGCCAGAGTTTTGCCACCCTTCCCAAAACCGATCACGGCCAGATCGACATCCAGGGTCTGAGTGGCTGTGGTCACCACAGGGCTCGCTTTCGTTCGGTGCTCCAGGGCAGTCTCTAAGATGAGAATACCCACCACTACGAGATAGCCGCCGATAAACGGCGATCTCGCAGTGAGCCTAATCCGAATACCATCGACTTCACGCGGACCATCCGCTCCCGATACCTGCGACTTCCCTAACGAGCCGGATATCACCGGTGCTCAGCGGGCCAGGCCCGCCCGCCAGGCGCTGACCAGCGCGAAGGCTCGGGCACGGACCTCATCCGGATCCCGGCCCGCACGATAACAGGCACCGCCTAGACCGGCGCCGTCGGCACCGGCCCGAGCCCAGATCCCGATGGTGTCGACGTCCACCCCGCCGACCGGCACCAGGGCGGTTCCGGGCGGTAGTACCTCCCGCCAGGCGGTGAGGCAGGCGGCGCCCAGCACGCTGGCGGGGAACAGCTTGAGCCCGGCGGCCCCCGCCCGTAAGGCGGTAAAGGCTTCGGTGACGGTGCCCACGCCCGGATAGCTGACCAGGCCCAGCCGCACCGATGTCTGGATGACTTCGGGGTCGCAGTTCGGGGAGACGACGATCTGCGCACCCACCTCATGCGCCCGGTGAACTTCGGTGGCGGTCAGCACCGTACCGGCTCCGACGATGGCCCTGGTACCAAGATGACGACGTAACCGGTCAATGGAGGCGAAAGGATCCGGAGAATTGAGCGGCACCTCGATGGTGGTGATGCCACCGGCAAGGATCGCCTCCCCCACAGCGACCACCTCCTCGGGACGCACACCACGCAGGATCGCGATCAGGCCCGGCCGGTTCACTTTTCCTCCTCCAGCAGCCCTGCGCCCAGGGCCGACTGCCACAATCCCCGGATGGTGGCGTCCTGACCGGCAGGCATCGAATCCACCCCTATCCTTGCCAAGGCTCGTTGGTAGCGTGCCACGAGGCCAGCCGCACCGCACAGCACCACCTGACCAGCAGTTACGTTTCCGGCAGCGATCCGGGTCGCGATCTCCTGGCCCACCAGCAGACCCGAGACGGCGTCGCGCACAGCCTCCCCAGCCAGTTGGCCATCGAGCACCGAACTGCGAATGACGAACGCCTGGAAGGCCAACGCCCCGGGTGCCCTCAAGGCCAGTTCCAGGCCCCAGTCGAAACCGGATCGCCAGTCCAGGCCGGCGGTTGCCGGCTCGGCCACGCGTCCCACCATAGACTGTTCGGCGAGCAGCTCATACAGCTCGCCCGACATCGCGGTGTCGAAGTCGAGCAGGACGCCGTCGCGCACCACTGCCCACTTGGTGTGGGTACCGGGCAACACGATGGTCGCCGTCCGATGAGCTGTCAGCCCTGCGGTCAGCCCCGCCAGTTGGGTCTCCTCGCCGCGCATGACGTCGGCGTTCGGCACGCTTTTCTTGACCCCGGCGATGATGGACAGCGGTCCCAGGCTGGATTCGACGACGGTGAGCCCTCCACCGCGGGTGAGATCGGTGGGCAGTGACCGATAGGCGGCGGTGCGCCAGCCCTGAGCGGCGCCCACCATCCCGCAGGCGATCATCGGCAGTCCGGGCCATGAGCGCAGCCAGGCACCAACCATCGAAGTCAGGATGGCATCGAAGACCGCAACGCGATCCGCTTTGCCGGCCCGGACACGGGAGATCCCATCCCCCTGGGTCTCGTCCAGGACCACTGGGCCAAGCCCGCCGGCGGCCAACAGATAGCCGCGGGCATGGGTGGTGCCCCAGTCGAGAGCGATGAGCCGGGGCTCGGCGTCGAGGATCGGCATGCCACCAGCCAAGCCTCTCGCCATCACGGTGTCAAAACAACTGGTCAGCGCGACCCAATGGCACCCGCCGCGCTATCGAACCATCCCGGTCATTGCCGCACCGATCTTCGCCGGCCGCGCTCCACTGACCGGATAACCGGGCCGCACCAGGCTATATGCTGGCGCGGCCCGCCGCATAGGCGATTGCCGAGCCGGTTACGGGTTGGCCTGGCTGCTATCGTTCGGTTCAAAAGCCGATGCGCCAGTCCTCCAGCAGCCCCCGGGCATAGCAGGCCTGTCCAAGATGGGTGACCGCATCGTCGATCAGGCTGACCAGCCGCACCCCGCGAGTGACCGGGGGATCCCAGGAGGTATCGATCACCTCGTCGAGGTCCTGCTCGGTGAGCCCGGTCAGATAGTCGCAGAGGGCATCGACGACTGCGGACAGATAGCCGTGCAGGCTGGCCGCATCGCGAACCCGCAATTGCGCAACGTCCTCGGTCCGGTCCCCGAATCCGAAAGCTTCCGGGCCACGTTCGATGCCAGTGCGTGCCCGCCAATCGCCGGTCTGCCAGACCTGTTGGCTGGCCGCCAGCCCGGCGAACTGATAGTCCATCTGTCGTGCGGCATGCCAGATCAACCAGGCGATTGAGTTTCCCGTGCCCTGTGGCAGGGTGTGCAGCACCTCGCCATCGATGTCCTGCAAAACCCGGGAAGCGGTATCGACAGGACGTCGAGCGGCGTCGATCAAGAGCGCAACAGCAGCATTCATTCAATCATTGTGTCACTCGGTCATTCGTCGATGTCAACCGAGGCAGTCGATCATCGGGCCGGGTCGAGCTGCCCGCTCCAGGCGGCACCGGGTCGGATATCGCCGGTTTGCAGTTCCCCGGACCAGCGATCCGCGATGTCAGGATCATGTTGCCAGGCTATCGTCCGATCCCATGGCCGGCACCGGGACGCCAGCGATAATGTTTCGGCGGGGTTTCTGGCCGATAGGCCGGAGGCGATCCCTGTGTGACTCGGCTGCCGACGGGCCGCCGGCGTCCGGAAGCCACCAGCCGGCCGGGCGAGGCCCGGCGGATCGCCGGCCGGGTCGAGTCGTGCACCTGGGGGCCGAACCGTGCGAGTAGAGCGAGAGGGTTGAGGCCGTGGCCGCTTGGCGACGTTGGGCCGCGCTCGGCATTCTCCTCATGCCGGTCCTGCTGATCAGCATCGATGTGACCGTCCTGGGCTTTGCGCTGCCTGCGCTGACCGCGGAACTGGAACCCAGCGGTTTCCAGTTGCTCTGGATAGTGGACATCTATTCCTTCCTGCTCGCCGGTCTGCTGCTGCTGATGGGCAACCTCGGAGACCGCATCGGACGCCGGCTCGTCCTGCTGTCCGGCGGTGCTGTCTTCGGGTTGGCCTCACTGATCGCCGCGTTCGCGTCCTCGCCCGAGTTGCTGCTTGCGGCTCGCGCACTACTCGGGATCGGCGGGGCGACTCTGATGCCGAGCACGCTCTCCCTGATTCGATCCGTATTCCCGGACGCCCGAGAGCGCCAGACCGCGATCGCCGTGTGGGCCGCTGCGTATGCCGGCGGTACCGCCATCGGCCCCGTCCTGGGTGGCTGGCTGGTCGAACACTTCTGGTGGGGTGCGGTGTTCTTGGTCAATGTGCCGATCATGGCGATTCTGCTTATGGGGGGAGCCCTAGCGCTGCCGGAATCCCGGAGTCCCGATCCGGGGCCGTTCGATCCGGTTTCGGCACTGCTGTCCATCGCCGGGATGCTGACGCTGGTGTATGGGCTCAAGATGCTGGGCGGGGGTGGAAGCCCGGCTTCCGGAATCGCCGCGACCGCCACCGGTGGCGTCCTGCTGTGGATCTTCCTGCGCCGTCAGACAACTCTGCCAGAACCACTGCTGGACGTCGGGCTCTTCCGCAATCGCAAGTTCTGTCTTGCCGTGACGATCAACATGATCACGATGCTGGTGTTTCTCCCGCTGCTTTTCTTCATTCCGCAGTACTTCCAGCTGCTGCTGGGCATGTCGCCGTTCATTGCCGGGCTGTGGATGATCCCGGAATCCGTGGCCTCCATCATCGGTTCGATGCTGGCACCGCGGCTGCCGCGGCACCGATCCGTGTTCGGGCCGATCGCCGCCGGACTGTTGATCGCAGCCGGGGGGTTGGCCCTGGGCACCCGGCTGACCACGGCCGGCGAGTTGTGGCTGTTCGTTCCGCTCTCGCTTGGCGTCGGCGGAGGAATCGGGATGGTGGATGCACTGACCAACGACGTCATCGTGGCCAGTGCGCCACCCCAGCGCACCGGGAGCGCGGCGGCAGTTTCCGAGACCGCCTACGAGTTCGGTGCGGCGATGGGCACCGCTGTTTTCGGCACCCTGGGTCTGGCTATCTATCGTCACCGGCTCGCCGCCGATCTGCCGGTAGCGCTGACCGACACCCAATGGGATACGGCATCGCAGACCCTGGCCGGGGCCCAGCATGTCGCCGCCGAGCTGACGCCTCAGGCCGGTTCAGCGCTCGGTGCGGTCGCCTCAACCGCATTCGCGACCGGGATGGCATGGGTTTTCGGAGCCACGGCGGCGGTCTGCCTGGCAGCAGCCGGGCTGGCGCTTCGGATGCACCGCAGGTTCATCGCTAGCCGGGCAGTTGGCAGGCGAGATCCCTAACCGGTTTGGCATCAAGACCGGTTTCCCCGGCTCCTATGCCTTGTGGAGCCGCCGCGCAGCACCAGAACCGAACTCGGCAGTCCGCAACGGGATACCCCCGGTCACCGGCGGCCGGCACCCCTGCGAACGTCGACCGGTCGGGCCATTGGCCGTATCGTCCCCAAGGTGCTACCCGACGGTGGCCATGGGCACCGTTGAGCCGCGCCAAACCAGAATCGCAAAGACGGTCCCGAGGCCACCGATGATGGCAAGCAGCACGGCAACCGCGGGCAATCCGATGGCGGCGCCGAGAACACCCGCGATGGGATAGGAGATCAGGAAGCAGGCATGCGAGAGCGAGAACTGGGCGGTGAACACGGCGGTCCGGTTCTGTTCCGTGCTGCCCCTGCGCAGGAGCCGCGCCGACGGGGTCAGAATCGTTGAACTCGCGGCACCGAGCAATACCCAGACGATCAGCAACCCAGCCCACTGATCGGTCTCCCGCAACCCAACGATCATGCCACTAACGGCGAGCAATAGCACAGGAAGTGCACCGCCGCCGATCCGCATGACCGAGCGATCGGGCAGCGCCCGCAGGATGCGGGGTAGGAGAAGAGCGACGATCATCGAGCCGGCCCCGTAAGCACCCAACAGGATTGCGACGTCCGCCTCCGGGCGACCGAGCCGGCCCTGGACGAGAACCACTGTGTTGACCAGGACCATCGCGGTGGCCGCAGCCACCGCCAGGTTCAGCCCTAGCAGGCCACGGAGTTCGCTCGTGGTCCAAAACGTCTGGATACCACTGGTGAGCCGCGCCAGGAAGGGTGCCGGCGCCGGCGGTTCAATGCGCGGAAATGGCGTTGTGATCACCAGCGCAGCCGAGACCAAGAAGCCGATCACCGTACCGATGAAGAGCCTGTCGAAGCCGATCACCGTCAGCAGGGCGGCCGCAAGCACCGGGCTCACCAGCGATTCGAGATCGTAGGCTAGCCGCGACAGCGACAGGGCCTCGGTGTATTCGTCCTCATCGGGCAGGACGGCAGGGATCACCGACTGAAAGGTCGGGGTGAATGTGGCAGAGGCCGATTGCAGCATAAAGACCAGCAGGTAGATCTGCCATGGTGCAGTGACCAGGGGCAGGGAAACCGCCGCCACCGCCCGGACGGCGTCCGCCCCGACGAGGACCAGTTTGCGTGGCAATACCGACACCAAGGTGGTCATGAGCGGCGAGATGGCAACGTAGGCAATCATCTTGATCGTCAACGCCACCCCCAGCACGACTCCTGCGTTCCCGCCAGCCACATCGAAGGCGAGCAGGCCCAGCGCCACCGTGAACAGTCCCGTACCGAGCAGCGCCACGACTTGTGCAGAGAACAGTCTGGCGTAGGCGTCGTTCCGGAGTACCGCGAGCATCCGGCTCACGCCCTATGAGCCGGGCCGGCAGTCGGTGGGACGGCCTGCGAAGGTGCGCTGTGGTGCAGGGGCGGATGGCCGTTGGCGACCGTATGTTCAGCCTGTTTGATCGCTTCGGCAACTAGCTTCATGGCATGTTCATCGGCGAGCCGATAGAGAACGTTCCTGCCATCCTGCCTGGTAGTGACCATCCGCGCCATTCGCAACCGGGCCAGGTGCTGGGAGACCCCCGATGGCTTCTTACCCACGGCATTCGTCAGTTCGTTCACCGAGAGTTCGTCGGCCTGTTGCAACGCCAGCACGATCCTGATTCGCGTGGGATCGGACAGCACTCGCAGCACCTCGGCAGCCAGATCGATGTACTCCGGGGAGGACAGTCCCCAAGACGAATCAATATCCGCATTCATGCGCATACATTGTACAGGTTCTCCCGGCACGGGATCGTGGTGACCGGATCCGCAGGACGTGCACGATCTTCGACCAGGTGCAACGCCACCGTGTCCTCCGGCGAGGCCGGGCACGGCCCGGCGGGTACCCGGATCGTGGTTGGAGCGGGTAAGAACGCCCCCTGAGCGTATCCGGGCAGGCCCGTGGACCTTTGGAATTCGATGTACCGGGTGATCCGGTAGCGGCCACTGAATCCGTGGTTGGCCCCGTCCGGCTTCGATCGCGCCGGCAGGCAGCACTCGTCCGCGGCAAGCTCCGTGATCACTGCTCGATACAGGCCAGCAGGGCCGCCGCTACATGATCGCCGGGGATCCGCTCCTGCTCCAGTCTCAGCCCGCTGTCCCGAATCATCCTCAATACTCGACGTTCCGCGAGGCAAAGATACCCTGCCTCACCGCCCCAGGGCCGGGGTTCGGGTACCGCAAGCTGTCTGTACAGGGTGAAGGTGGCTTCGTCCATCAGCAGGGACCGGACGTGCGGCAGCACCGCCCGCACGGTGCCCAGAATCGCCAGGCCATAGGTGTCCAGGTCGCCCCAGTAGAGCAGCGTGGCCGCCTCCGCCAGCCAGGGCACCTCTGCCAGCGATGGCGCCGCGAATCCCATGCCGTGGACGGCCACGGTGCCCGGCAATGCAGGCAGCGTCAATACGCTGGTTCGGTTCTCACAGACCACCACCCGCCGCGGGCGAATATCGAGCTCCGCCAATTGCGACAAATCGACGGTGAACTCACCGGGCAGAGCGCCCACCGCCGGATCCAGCAGCCGGACACGAAACCCAATACCCGGATGCCGCAGCCCGGTACCGGAACCGGTGATGGCCGACGCCAATGGTTCAAGCACCCGCCGATGCCGCTCTGGCCATTTCGTATCGACGCCGGGTACCGGCAGCTCCCGCTCCCACAGGCCCGAATCGGGGTGCGCCGCCAGCCAGGCCAGCACCGGCAACAACCGGACGGCATCGGCCTCCGACAGCGCACCGAGTGCCCGTCCGCACGCGGGAACCACCGACGAGAAGTCCACCTCGGGCCACTGTTCGACGAGTTGGGTGACCAGCGTCACCGCCCGATTCCACCGTTCGGTTTCACCGGCCAACTCGGCGATGGCACTCGGTGTCGCCCATAACCGGGCGGGCAACCGCTGGGCACCCGTTGCCCACCGCCTGGTCACAAGTTCGACCCGAACACCGGGTACGGAAAGCTCTAGGTCACGCCACTGCGACACCCAGGTGGTCACCTCGCCGGAACTGGCCAGGAACGCCTGCTCAGTGGGCGGCCTCAGCGGCCAGGACAGTTCGTCGGCAGCATCGCCGGAGGATAGCAACCATTGTGTCCAGTGGTTTCGCCACTGGCGGCAGGCCCAGTCACGTGCCTCAGTCACGCCGCGCATGTGGGCCTCAAACCAGTGTCGATTGGAAATCGGCTGGTTCCGGGGTGGCCGGCTGGGCAGGGGGATCCTCCTCGAAGGCCAGTTCACGCAGGACGGAGCCGTTTCCAGGCTCGCTGGTTACCATCACCACACCGCCGACGAAATCTTCGATGGTCTGCAGCATCTTCATCGGGGTGGCCAGCAGCAACTGGAAACCAAATTGGGTGAATACCTCAAGCCCAGCCCTGGTGAAAGCCTGATCAGCCTTGTCGAACGCCTCGTCGATCGACACCAGCGCAAACCTCGGCTCCGCCTCACCGGCTGGAGCGAGCTGGAAGCGCAACGCGGCCGCCAAGCAGAAGGTGACCAGCTTCTGCCGTTCGCCGCCTGAACGGCCACCCGATCCAACGAACACGTCGAGTTGCCGGGATTGCGCGTCGATGACCTGCGCCTGGAACCGGACGTGTTGCCGGGTGTCGAGGCATTTGTCGCGCCAAGCCCGATCGGCCGGGTCAGACGAGCCGAGTCTGCGCAAGAGGGCACGCATCACCTCGAAGCGTTGTTCGGCCTGGGCGCGATCGGCGGGGTCGTCGGAGGCCCATACGTCATCCAGCGACCCCGCGGTGATCTGGTTGAGAGTGGACAAGAACTCGTCCACCTCGGGTAGCGCCCGATCCTGGACGTCGATCCGCAGGTGCCCACCCGGCGTGAACTCGGTAAGCCGCAGCGAGGTGTTCACCTCGTCAACGCGGCTACGGATTTGTCTGCGAGCGCGGCGTACCTGCTGCGACAGCATGGCGATGTTGTTATTGGTCTGCTGCCGCAGCAAGGTGAAGAACCGCTTCTCGAATTCGGGTAACCGGTCGGCCTCAAGAAGGTCCAGGCGCTCCAGGTATTCGGGCAGATAGTCCACATCCTGACCCCAATCGGTGGCGGCGGCTGCCCACACTGCCCGGTAGTTGCCCATCTGGCGCACTATCTCGTTCGAGATCTTCCGGGTCGCCTGATTGAGCCGGTCTCGCTGCGCGGCCAGGGTCGTTCGCAACCCACGCTCCACCGATTCAGCGGATGCCCCCAGCCCGGCAACCGCGCAACCGATCTGCCCGGCGACCTCGTCGGGCACTGGGGTGGCCATGGCCAGTGCCGACTCCAGTCGCCCGATCAGTTGCGCGCTTTCCTCAACGGCCGTTTCCGCCGCAGCCAACCGTTGCCGCAACCGCAGCCGGCTACGGTCGCAGTCAGTCAGCGCGCGTATGGCCGATTCTAGGGCGGCCGCCAGCTGGGGCAGGTCGGCGTGTTCGTTACGCAATTGAGCCATCTCGTCGGCATTCGCGTCGAGCCTCGACTGGCTATCGGCGACATCGATTTGCGGCCACGACAGGCTCGCCAGCCGCTCCGCGCTGACCTGCCTATCGTTGATCTGGTCAGTAGACCGCTGAGCGGCATCGCGCGCATTCATTGCCTCATTGACCTGCGTCTGCCAGTGGGCCAGCAACCGGCGAAGCTCGGCCTCCTTCGCCTCGGTGGTGAACCCCAGCACCCATCGCGTTCGATCGTTGACGGCGAACCGGTCGTCCTTCTCGTGCCGGGAACGAGAATGCTTCACCTGACCGTTACGGGTGACCGCCCGCTCATGCGCAGCGAAATCGCGGGGGTGTTCGACGCAGGCGTAGTCATAGCGTGCAGCGAGCCGACCCGTCAGCCAACCCGCGTAATCGCCGGCCTTCACCTCAAGCTTGCCGGCCAGCCGGTCGTCGCCCGCTGGGATGGGGGACGCAGCCTCGGCATCGGCCCGTACCCGCTCGTAAACCAGCCGGACGCCGAGCGACCGGGCATCGATGAACTCGGCAGCAGCCAGGTAGTGTGCCTCGGGTACCACCAGGGTACGGGCAAACGAGCCAAGCACCCGTTCGATCGCCCCCGTCCACTCGGCCTGATCGGTGCGCACCTGCAGCAGTTCACCGACGAACGGCAACCGCGCCACCGGCACCTGCAAGGCCTGGCATAGCAGTTGCCGCAAAGCGAGCAACCGCGCGTCCAGATTCGAACGGTGGTCACGCAGGGCAGCGAGTTCCTCGGTTACCTGCTGCAACTGCTGTTTGACGGCCGCATGCCGGTTCGCCGCGTCGTAGACCGTCTCCTTTGACGCCTTGCGTTGCTCGGCCAAACGATCGATCAGCGATTCCAGCGCTGCCGCGAACTCCACGGACTCCGCCGCCGAGGTAGGCAATTCCACCCCCACACGCTGCGCATCGGCACCCAACTCGGCTCGCCTGGTTTGCCGATCTTCCAATTCCTGCTGCAGCAGTTGGCGTTCATGAGTCAAAACATCAAGCTGGCCGCCGCCGGCCCCGTCGACAGCTCGTTGAGCAGCCCGCCGGACGCCCTCGGCACGCTCGTACTGCTGCTCGGCCCGGTCGTATTCCAGCTCGAAGCGCCGGCGGTCGGCCTGCCGCGCGACAAGCGCCTGGCGAGCCGCAGCCAGTTCTTGTTGCTTCAGCCAGGTATCGAGGTGGGCTTCCTGCGCCGCCAGCCGGGCCAGGTCGGTCTGGGTAGTCTGCCAACGAGCGTCCAGATCACGCAGTGGCGTCAAAGCCTGCACCTGGCGGCGGGCGTCGAGAACGGTGGCGTGGGCCTGGGATAGTTCATCGAACTGCGCCACGGTTTGCTGCGCCAGGTCGAAGGTATCCGGTTCATCCAGCATGAAGTTGCGAAATAAGCCGTCCAGGTTGGTTAGGTTTTTCGCGGACTGGGTCTTGTGTAGCAGTACCTGGGCCTGTTCGGAAGCAATACCAAGCCGGCGGCAGAATTTGGCCGCGAATCCCGTATAGGCTTTCTCGCCATACACATCCCAGTTCACGAGGGCGTTCCTGATGCGGCGGCTATCGATACCGTTGGCGAAGTACTCTTTCAGATCCATCAGTTCGACCGCCTCAGGGGCCAACGCGTAGACGGTAGCCAGCCCGGATGAGTCATTGACCCCTTGGCGCAGATGGAAGCCGCGGATCAAGGTGGTGAGTTCCCCTCGCCCATCATCGAAGGTCAACGCGATAGCGCTCCAAGTCGTCCCCATGCGCAGGAACGCTGTGCAGACCTCACCGGTGGTCTCGTCGGTTTCCCGCTTGTACGCGCCGCGCACATAGGTAATCACGCTGCGCTCGCGGTCGCCGGTGTCGGTGCCTTGGGCGGCCGCGTTGAACCGTAGTCGCACGGGACGCACCAGGATCGCGGCCAGCGCGTCGAGGATCGACGACTTTCCCGCCCCGGACGGGCCGGTAAGCAGTAATCCCTGGCGAGGCACATTGAACGCCCAATAGCCATTGAAGGTGCCCCAGTTCACCAACTGGACCCGGGCGAGCCGTTGCTGGCTCACGGCTGCTCACCACCGTTCGGATCATCGCCGGACAATGCTCGCAGCTCGCGGGTGACAGCAGTAACCTCGTCGGCACCGAAAATCAACGCCAGCACCGGCGATACCTCCCACCGATTGTCACCCGGCCCCAGCAGAATCGAATTCTTCCTCATCTTGTTGATCGACGCATTGACGCGGTCGTTGAACCCCTTTTTGTCGGTGTTCTCCACGCGCCGGTAGCTTTGCAACTGGTCCTCGATTTCGTCACGTCCCACAAACGTGCGCACACTCATTCCCTGCCCCGCCAGCAACTGCCGGCGCAGGAACAGCACCAGCGCGGTATCGAGCAATGTCAGCGGATGCGATCTGACCACGCTTGGCGCATCGTCGACCGCAAGGTTGCGGACGAAGGCGATACCGGAGCCGTGATCGACCACCAGGTCGAGGTAGAGATCGGCCAACCTCGACCGCACGACCTCTTCGTCCCGCACCAACGCCGGCCACAGTTTCTGATGAGTGGCCTCACGCAGATACGGGCCGCGGATCAGTTGCAGCAGCACCCGGCGCGTGCCCGCGTCCAGTTCACCGTGATCGACAACCTGCGCGCCTAAGGCATCGGTCTGCGGGTCGAAGTCGTCTGCGATCGGCTCGGCCCGCATGGTCGCATGCATCGACATCTCACTCATCACCCCTCATCGAGAAAACGTACCGGGGCCCACTGACAGTTCTCTGCCGGCCTGTCCCCGACGTCCAGGCCCAACGCTCCCAGCCGGTCGCCGGGGTAGCCTGTGCCACGGCCAGCACCAATAGGCCAACCACCGAGGCCAATCCCTGGGTTGCCGGGAACCGGTCAAGTACGTCGGCGATAGTGGCAGTCCCCTGGGCTGCGATCGTCTCGTCGATGTTGGCTTGTAGTTCGGAAAAGTCGATCTCGGTCAGGCGAACCGCTGCCCGCAGTTCTGCGATGTCGAGTTCAGCGGTTCGATGCTCGGCCACCTCGGTGGGGGTGCGTACGTCCGCAGGATTATGCAATATCCAGGAACCGAGCGAGGCGATCGGCACCGAAGTCAGATCGATCGCGTAGCCGACCGAACGAATTGACGAGGATTTCCGTAGTGCCGCCAGCACCGCGGCCTCGGCGCCGCTGAGCGCCTCGGCCAGGCGCTTGTGCTCGCGGTATTCCTGGGTTTCGACGAAACGGCGCAGACTCTTCGAGAAACTGGTGAGAGTTTGGCGCACCTGCTCGCTGTCGCGTTGCAGACCGGTCAGGAAGTGGCGCAGGAATGTCATCTCGCTGTGACCGAGCCCCGTGGCGAAGGCCCGGGCGAGTACCGCATCGACGGCCGCATCGAATGCGTCGGCCAGTGCCGGATCGAGCAGGAGCCCGTGGAATGCGGCGAAGGTGCGGCCAGCCTCGGAGCTCTCGATCAGATCGACACCCGCGAATACCTTCTCGAGTACCGCACCCCGAGACGAGGCATTGTTGATGATCTGCTCCCGCAACGCATGATTGAGCCGATCGAGCTCGTCGGCCACCTTGGCGAAATCGCCGGGCACCTCGCTGGCCAACCGCAGAATCTCACGCAGCCGCTCAAGGGCAGTGACCGGCGACAGCGGCTCGTATTCGCCCGACTCGATCTTGGCGATTTCGGCGTCCAGTACCGCTCGCTGGGCCAGCAAGGCGTCCAACCGGGAGGCCGGTACCGGATCGGTGTCGCGCGCCAGCGCGCCCAGTAGCTCGGCCACATTACTAAGCCGCGAAGAGGTTACCGTCGATTGCGGCATCGCCAATCCGCGAACGAACCGCAGCGCGTCGGAGGCGGACGCAGACAGCTCAACGGTCTCTTCCCGTGCCTGGCTGGCGCGGCGGATCAGCATGCCGTCCCGGATCCACTCCGACAGGTATTCCTGGGGTGCGCGTGGTAATACGAAGCCAGCGGCGCGCAAGTCGTCCAGGTCTTCAGCCAGCAGGGTTAGGAACTCCCCCACCGGCCAGATACGCCGATCGGCGAACCGTGGCCCGAGCACAGCCACCAGCACCGGCATCAATTCAGCGCGCAGCAGCTTCAACCCCGCCAATTGCCCAAGTCGCTGGGCATTGACGGCAGAACCCACCACCGGCCCCTGGCGCCGGTTCATCGGCGCGTTGGGCTGGGACAACTCGTCCACACCCCAACCCTGCCACACTCCAGCATTTGTCCCGGACAAGGACATTGGTGACACTCACCGATGCGGGCGAGGCTTTGGGGAGGTTGCGTGAGCTGACGTCTGCCAGTCGGGAGCCCGAGCGTCCACAGAAGATAGCCGTACGGGTTCCGGGTGAGTTGTAGGCCTGCGCAGCGAGCCAACGGCAGTTGCCAGGCTCCTGAACAGCATATTTCTGCTTGCCACGCGGGCTTTACAGGAAGTCTAAGCAGACTACCGGACCCTTACGCGGTAAAATCGGGGGGGTAAACGGTGCGCTCACTTGGAATGACTCAAACATTTCTGAACGAGGCCGGCGTGGCCACAACGAAACACCCACCGATCCCCACTGGGACCTTGTAGCAGGCTTGCAAACTCATCGCCGCGCTATCAACTGCTCTGAGTTGACACGAATCATGGCTGAGTTTCCGCACTAAAATCTGCCGTTCAGTAGCGTAACCGGCCTGAGAGCAAATGCGATCATGCAGAGCGCACATACCTGGCGGTGCGTTCATCGACAGAGTCGTGACCAGTGCGAGATCGCCGACGGGACTGCCCTCATCGTACCGGACAACTGCGACTCCTGCGGCGGTCATTGATACTGCCACCCAGGTGTTGACCTCTTCGGCATGCGTTAAGAGCCATCGTGTGGCGCACTCCTCGACGTGCCCCTGTTGGCCTCAAGCGCCTGCTCCAGGCGCCGTGGCGTGCTCTCGATAGCGGGAAACACCTTCCCGAAGCCAGCCAATATGCAGGCCACCCCGAGCCCGCGTCGAACAAGCCACCTGTTGATCCTTCCAGCTCGGATCATGTCAACCTACCTCCGTTCGTGGACATCGCTGTCCATGACCGGTAGCATGAAAGTCGCTGTGGGGCCTCCCCTTGGGCAACACCCAAGCCCGATGGACGGCACAGATCTCCACGGCTGTCATTGCCTGTGCGGGTTACGCGTTGACGATACGAGCATCACCATGAACAGAAGAGACCATGCCGCAAATACTCGTTTTGGGAGCCGCCGGCTACCTGGGCCGTCACGTGACCCGAGAACTCCATCACCGGGGTCACACCATTCATGCGATTATTCGTAGCCGAACGACGGCAGAGACGATCGGGCCTTGGGGCGCCCCATCCCTTTCGGGGATAGTTTCAGAATGGATCGAAGGAGATATCAGTAAAGACAACCTAGTCGAAGGCATTACCGAACGCATCGACTACGTAGTTTCATGCCTTGGAGTCACGACGCAGAAAGCCGATCCGTGGGACATTGACTATAAGGCCAACCTGGCAGTACTGGCCGACGCGGAGAAAAACAATGTCCGCGGTTTCTGCTACGTCAATGTGATCAACGGCGAGAAGTGCCCGTCCCGCATGACCCGCGCGAAGACAGCCTTCACCAACACGCTAGAACGCAGCTCAGTGGTTAGCCAAGTGATAGATCCGCCTGCCTACTTCTCCGACATGATGCAGATTCTCACCATGGTTCAAAAGAGCGGACGCCTATGGACCTTCGCCCCAGCAGGTGAGGTTCGCATCAACCCAATCCACGGCGCCGATCTCGCAGTGGAGGTAGCAAACCGACTCGAAGCCGCCCAACAGGGCCGCTGGAAGGTGGGGGGCCCAGATGTGTTCACGTGGCAAGATCTCGCAGACCTCGCCGGTAAGACGATCGGTCGTAAGGCAACGATCTCCAAGGTGCCTGCATGGCTCCTTCGCCTGCTCTTGTGGACAGCGGAACGGCTCACGCCCAGGAAAGCTGACATGATCCGGTTCCTCGTCTGGAACATGACGAACGATGCCGTAGGGGCACGAACCGGTACGCACCACTTAGCAGAATTCTGGGCTGAACAGGTCACCGCACCCTGCCCCTGAAGCAAGCAAACCACCGCGGACTCTCGACAGGCGGTCTTCGCCGCCTGGGCCATGAATCCTCCGATGCAAGCCAGCACCATAGCTGCCGCGCCCCATGCCGCCATGACTGCGGTGTCGCTAAACATCTCGGGGCTCTGCCTCGGCACCGCTGTCGCCGACGCCCTCGGCGGGTTCATGGTTGACCGCTGAGGTGCATCGATGATCACTGTGATTGGCGCAGTGATCCTGGTTGGCGCTTTGATCGTCGCCTTCCCGAAGGTAAGCTTGAACCGCTTACTTGAGTCACCATGACACCATTCGTGAGTCTCCAATCCTTCGGCTGTCCTGGGATGGCGGCTGGATGACCGGCAACAAACTCAACCAGACCCGGCAACGCACCCAACGCGACCTCACCGACTCCCCCTCATGGAGAGCCGGCAACTCCGAGCCGGAACCCGAATCGTATGGTGATTGGGCGCATACCGATTTCGAGTTTTAGCTGCTGGCTAGCTGTGGTCTCACAGGTGCAGCTAACGATTGTGCGAAGGCCATGTGTCGTCAGCCAAGAATGCCGTAGTCTTTCGATCTTGCGCCCAATCCCGCGCCCGCGCACGGACGAGGCGACCAGGAGGTTCCCGGCCGTGGCGTACCTACCCCGCACGTCCGCGCCTGCAAATCCCACGACCCGCCCATGGTCCAAAGCCAGACAGCGCAGTCGTGTTTGGTCGTTGACCTGCTCCATGTAGTGGTATGAGTGGTACTCGGTGGCGAACAGATTACGCACCTGAGCATCTATCGGCAGCGCAACCTGGTCTCCAGGGGCGAAAACCAACAGTTCAACGCAGTTCACGAGGACAGCCCTGCGAGGTGTCGGGCGTCGGCGACGCTGACGAAGGTGTGGGCGTCGATGCCGATGTTGCGGGCCGCATCGACGTTGGCTTGGCGGTCGTCGAGGAAGAGCACGTCGTGTGCGTCACGGTTGACTCGTTCGAGCAGTTTTGCATAGGCCCGTGGGTCCGGCTTGCGCACACCGATGTCCGCGCTGACCACCCACTCTGCGACCGCACCTAGGTGGAAGCGGTCACGCAGCACCCGCGACCACGCCGAGACGTCGTTCGTCAGCGCGACGACCGGCAGCCCCGCGGCATCCGCGTCGCTGATCAGGTCGCGAATGCCCGGTGTCAGCTGATGGCCCTGGCAGTACTCGTCGTCCAAGCCCGGCTGAAGGCCGCAAACAATCCATAACTCGTCTGAGGTCAACTGGCCGAGGCTGGCGGCCAAGTAATGCCGCTCGATCTCCGCGGTCGGCAATCGGCAGCCTTTGGCTCGGAGAAACGGGATGAGCAGCTCGGTTACGTCATCGGCCGAGCGGTAGATGACCCCCATGGCATCAAGCGCAATGACTAGGTTCATGCGTACATATCCTGTTCGAAGAACATGCCGTATGTCATGCCTAGCCTGGATAGTTGACGTCGCACTGCTTCGGAGTAGAAGCTCACGCTGAGTTCATCACCGAAGAAGTAGCCGAGCTCGGTCGGCCGGATAGCCTCTTCGGTTACGCGGAAAAGGCCGAGAGAAACAGCGGAAGAAATCTCAGCCGGAAACACCGACACTGGGTCCACACCGAACTTGGACGTGAACTCGCGCCGATCGATCCCGTGGCTGGTGTGAACGCCCAGTACCATCGTCTTGCGCATTAGCCCATCCCTATCGAGGGTTGCACCGCGCCAAGTGGGGTGCAACCCCTGGCGCAGGCTCTCACCCCATTGGCCCAGCGACTTCGTGTTCCAGTACAGAGTTGAATTCAGGAAACCGTAGGAACCGCAACCAGCGCTGAGCAGCTGCGTATTCCCAATCCCCCGCTTGCGCTCTGTCTGCTGCTGGATCTTGTCCCCACTAATCGCATACTTGTGGCTCTGCACTCTCCGGTAGCCCTCACCGACCATAACAATGCCGGAGGTGCCACGTCATGGCCATCCGCACCCAGGAATCCCTGCCCGGGTTCATCGCATCCGGCCTACACCGAACGCGGCGAAGCCCGCTTGCACGCCCGCTTCGGCCAGGAAAATCTCCAGACCGACGAAGAGTTCGTCGCCAAGGAGATCGGCCACGACACCACCCGCTACGACGTCGACGACCTCTACACCAAGTGCAACCCCGCCGAACGACGCATCCTCAACCGGGCCCTGTTCACCCGCATCACCATCAACGACGAAGAGAACGCCACCTAAACACCCGACAAGCCCACAGCCAGCATACTGGCCCACACCAGCACCGGCGCCCCAAACCGATGTCACCGCAGAATCGAAGCTTGCCCCCGTCACCAGACGGGGGCAAGCTTCGATTTTCTCATCTTACGTGGACCTAGCGGGAAGCTTGTCGAAACTTGCACCAGTGATTCATAGATTGAGAGCCCAATAACGGTAATCGGCACGACGCAGACACAGTCGGGCAGCTTGTAGGCATAGCGGCCTCCAGTCAGCACGATGAGCGCCGATTTGCCTTGGCGATCATGGCCAATCTTGGCGGCCATGTGCAACAGCGAGCACGCAGCGGCTTCGGCCGAAGCTTCGTCCAGTTTCACTTCGAAGCCTGCCCACCTGCCATCCGAGAGTTCGAGCACTGCATCAACCCCGAGGCCAGTCTGGGAGTTCTGCCACGATGACAACCCAACCGCTACCTCAAATCACTACCTCGCCCGCACGATCTACCAAACCGCCATGACTGACCTCCACACCCGGACGAGTCGGGCCGAGCTGGTCAATGCGATCTTCAAGGCCTAGTCGTGCCAGCCAGCGGGTGACGGTGCTCTGGGAGATGGTGATGCCGCGGTCGGCCAATTCTGCTGTGATCAGGCGTGCTGACCACTTGTGGGTGCGGCGCAGGTGCTCGATCACGGCGACGACGTGGGCGGGGGTCTGGCCCGGGCTGTGGTGCGGTCGACTGGACCGGTCGAGCAGCCCGGCCTCCCCGTGTTCTCGGTAGCGGTTGACCCATGTGGACAGTCAAGCGCGGGAGACGCCGGCCTTGGCGGCGACATGGGCGATCGGGCGGTGCTGGCAGCGAGCCACGAGTCGTCGGCGTGCTTCGAAGCTCAGGGCAGCATTACGGTGGGTGCAGGCTCCTTGTTCGGAATGGTTGTGTCGTAACTTCCATCCTTATCGAGGACCTGCCCCCTCTCATGCCATGACCGCGTCAACAACCTCATGACCCGCAACACCTAGTGCAACCCTCAGACGGCAACGTTCCACCTGAACTGCGTCCACAACTTGCGGTGCACCCCAGTTCACCCTAGACTAGACTTGGTTTATATTAGTCTTCAGCTTGGCGCACTACATTTCACGGAGTGAATCATGATAATCGGGATTAGCTGCACCCAGCAAATTTGCATGGATCCGGTGATGAGTTTTCTTGGCGCTGAACGTAGTGGGGGCGGATCGGCTGCTTTACAGAGCATGCGCCAGCTCGGTAGATCCGTCGGAGTAGCCAGCTTCGGCACCATCCTCACAACTTCTTATCGTAGCCATTTGCACCTCGACAGACTACCTGACGAGCTTGTTGCTGCTGTAGCGAATTCACCGTCGCTTGGTGTCGTTACAGCTTGCGAACTCAGATCACTCATTCCTACTCTTTTCGACCAAATTATGAATGGGTTTGTTGTGAGGTTCAGGCAAGCTATCTGGGGCATGCGCGCGTTAGCGGGATTAACGACGATCGTCACCGCACTCAAGGCGCCCTGTAATCCTGATCTCTGGCATGGCGGGGTTCGTCGATGAGCAACAAGAACAGCGGCATCGAGGCCTTGGACGTGATAACTCGGCTGCGAGGGCAGACAGTCCTCAATTCCGTCACACTGCATGTTGAGTTTGGAACCGTTCACGCGCTCGTTGGCATGAACGGCGCCGGAAAGACAACCCTGATGCGCAATCTACTCGGGATGCTGCAAGTGGACTCCGGAGAGGTCCGCCTTCTGGGATCCCCCGTAAGCCGTCTCCCAGCCGCGGCCTGGGGACAGATAGGGCACATGATAGAAGGCCCCGCCCTCTACTCCGAGTTTACAGTGCGTGAACACCTGAACAGCATGTTCGCTCTGCGTGGTCTGCCAGCAAACCGCGTAGGCGGACTCATTGATTACACCGTCGAACGCCTAGGGCTTGCACCCTGGGTCGATACGCGGACGAACCGGCTCTCTCTTGGCACGCGGCAAAAGGTCGCTCTCGCCGCAGCGCTCGGTCCCGGTCCCGAGGTGCTAATCCTCGACGAGCCAGCAAACACTCTTGACCCCATCGCTATCCGCGGATTACGCGAACTCATCCGGGAAGTCGCCGACTCCGGCGGGGCAGTGTTCATCTCCAGTCACCACCTAGACGAGCTCGCTCGGCTCGCAGACCAGATCACCTTGCTGCACCGCGGCACGATTGTCGGTGATCTGGACACGGATGGACACGATCTTGAGAAAGCCTTTTTTGAAACAATCCTGCGCGCTGACCAAGCGCGCCAGCGTCGGGAGTTGCCATCATGAGCCCTCTTTTCCCCGTAGCCTTACGGTTTGAGGCAGAGAAACTACGACGATCAAACGTCGTCAAGATAGCCACGCTGCTGGTAGTCCTCTTCCCGTCCGCACTCACTGCTGGCGGCGTCGCTGCGTTGCGTGTCGACCTGCAGGGCGTCTTCGCTACAAAAGCTTCCCTGCTCGTGCACGGTGAGGGATGGGAGGCATACTTTGGCCTGTGCGCCCAGGTAGTATCCGTCACGATGCTCCTTAGCGCCGGGTTTGTCTGCGCCTGGACCTTCGGCCGGGAATTCAGTGAGAACACCATCGTAAATCTCTTTGGCCTACCTCTGAGCCGCCGTAACCTCGCACTGGCCAAGTTCGTCACATCCATCGTATGGATCACCGTTGCTTCGGTCCTCATCACGCTTGTTGCCCTCATCGTGGGCTTAGCGCTCGGCCCGATGAGCGGTTCCCCGGCTGATGCTTGGTTGCCCTTTATCGTCTCAATGCTTTCGGGCTTCAATGCCTTCCCCTTGGCATGGGTCGCGACCTTACGACGCAGTTACCTGCCTGCCATCGCGGTGCTCCTTGGCTTAATCGCCGCGGTGCAACTGCTTACGGCGATCGGTATTGGGTCCTGGTTCCCTTGGTCAGTCCCTGGCCTGCTTGCGGGTTTCTCACCCGCGCTACGCCCCACTTTCGTGCAGTGTCTACTCCCATTAGCCGTCGCTGCTGTCTCACTCTGGGCAACCTTACGTGCTTGGAGCCACTTGGAGCTCGGGCGGAACTGAATCCACGAGACCATTGACCACCGACATGCGCGCTCCTGTGACCGGAGCAGCCGAGCACGCCCACATCGTGCCACCTTCGTGGGGAGCAAAACCCGTGGTCTTCGTCTTCGGTGGCCAGGGCACCCAATACTACGGGATGGGGCGCTACCATTTCGAGCACGATGAGGTCTTCCGGGAGTCCGCACTGGCTATGGAACAGATCCTCTGCGACTACGGGCATGGTGGTGTTCTAGACGAGATCATGACCCGCCCGCCCGGCGCACCGTTCGCTATGGCAGACCTGCGGCTTTCGCATCCAGGCATCGCCATCATCCAGCTCGCACTGGCCGACAGCCTCATGGCCCGAGGAATAACCCCGGACATCGTGGCGGGCTCTAGTCTGGGTGAGTTCATCGCTCTTAATGTCGCCGGCGTCCTTGACCGAGAATGGCTACTCAAAACCCTCGTCGAGCAGATCCGTTCGCTTGAGCGGCACCAGCCTGTAGGCAGCTTGCTGGCGATCCTCGAGAACCACGCGCTCTTCAGTGATGACCCGGCCGCGTGGGCGCCGTTGGAGCTCGCTGGGATTAGTGCCTCTAGGCACTTCGTCGTTGCCGGGCCTCCTGAGGCTATTGCGGCACGCACCGCTGCGCTGTTGTCCGTTGGTATCACCGCCGAGGCGGCTCCTGTCTCTTACCCCTTCCACTCTTCGCTCATTGATGTCATCCGCGAAGATTTCTTGGCCGCCCTTGCCCACATCTCACTTAACCGTCCCCACCTGCCCGTTATATCAGCGGTCACTGGGCGCGAGATTACAGAAGTCACCGTCGAGCACCTGTGGCGCATAGCTCGTGATCCTTTCCGCTGGCAGGACGCTGCGTTCCGGATAGAGGAGAACGGCACCGCGAAGTACGTAGATCTCAGCCCTACCGGCTCAATGTCGAGTTACCTCCGCATGGACTTTGGGCGCCGTCTCCAAGGCCGCGTCATCAACCTCACTGGCCCGTTCTGCCCGCAAGAACCAGTTTCGGCCCGCGTTGCTGAGATCGGACTTGCGACCCAAACTCCGAGAAGAGCCATGACCCAGATAAGTGCCACACCACGTTCCACCGAGTCAAGTTCCTCCGTCATACCCGGAAATTCAGCCGAGCGAGACGCCACTATTGAACGGCTCGCTGTTGTTTTCCCTGGCCAGGGGGCGCAGAGGGTGGGCATGGGCGCTGACCTTTTCAGCCGCTTCCCGAAATATATCCGAGAGGCTGACCAGATCCTCGGTTATTCCCTCCGCACACTCTGTCTCGAAGACCCTGACCAGTGCCTCTCACAGACCCAGTACACCCAGCCCGCACTCTTCGTTGTAGGTGCTCTCGCGTACGAAGCGTTCTGCGCCGATGAGGGCAAGCCCACTGATGTCGTATTCGCTGGGCACAGCCTTGGTGAATTCACCGCGCTTTACGCAGCTGGAGCCCTGAGCTTCGGCGATGCGTTGCGACTCGTCGCCGAGCGCGGTCGTCTCATGAGCAGGATCAAAGGCGGAGGGATGGGTGCGGTTCTCGGCCTCGGGGAGAGCCGAATCCGCGACATGCTCCAAGAGGCGGGTGAAGACACGGTCGATATCGCCAACCTCAATAGCCCCGTGCAAACGGTTCTCTCTGGCCTCGCTGAAGATATCGACCGCTGCGGCGCACTCTTCACCAGAAAAGGTGTGCACTTTGTTCGGCTGAATGTTAGCGGGGCCTTCCACTCTCGATACATGGCGAGCCTGGCTAAGGAGTTCCGAGCGACACTCGACCGAACGCATTTCGCGACACTACAGCACCCCGTCATCGCCAATGTGACAGCACAGCCGTACACAGGCGATCCTCGCGACCTGCTTGCCCGTCAACTCGTCTCTCCAGTACGCTGGCTCGATACCGTGGGCTGGTTCCTCGACCGCGGCATAACAGTCCGCGAGTTGGCCCCTGGTGGAATCCTTACCCGTCTCACCGATTCCATAGCAGCTAACTGGACCGTACGGCCCACTCAGTGGCCAAAACCTACTGCATCAGTTCCTGCCGAGGTAATCGCGATAGAAGAGACGCCCGGAAGGCGCCTGGGATCTTCAGCCTTTCGGAATACGCATGGGCTGACTTACGCCTATGTCTGCGGCGGTATGTATCGCGGCATCGCCTCCCCCGCACTCGTTATCGATGCGGCACGCGCGGGTGTGCTAGCCTACTTGGGTTCCGGAGGCCAGTCGACGGCAGACGTTCGCGCCGCGATCACGGAGGTTCGTGCAGCGGGTGGACTACGGGCTCCTTTCGGGGTGAATATCGTGCATGACGTCTACGATACCGACTCCCAGGAGGAGCTAGTCAGACTCCTGTTAGAGGAGAGAATCACGCACGTTGAGGCCTCCGCCTTCGTCCGCGTGACGCCTGAACTTATACGCTATGTTGGTGCTGGACTGCAGCGGAGCACTGACGGCAGAGTGAACCGGCGCACGCACCTGTTGGCCAAGGTGTCGCGGCCGGAGGTGGCTCGTGAATTTCTTGCCCCAGCTCCACCCGAGATCATTGAAAATCTCCTCGCCTGCGGCCAACTCACCGTCGAGCAGGCGGAGTTGTTGCGTGAGGTACCGGTTGCTGATGATCTATGTGTTGAGGGTGATTCCGGCGGGCACACTGATCGACGCAATCCACTTGTCCTCTTCCCCGCTCTGAGGCGGGAGGCCCGGCGGGCGACCCAAGAGCACGGCTACGTGCCAGAGATGTGCACCCGAGTCGGCTTAGCTGGAGGCATCGGTGCGCCAGAAGCCGCCGCTGCTGCGTTCGCCATGGGGGCAGACTTCGTGCTAACCGGCTCGATCAATCTGTGCACCGTCGAATCAGGCATCTCCGAGACGGTTAAGGACCTCCTCGAGGGTCTTGACATCCAGGACACTGACTACGCGCCTGCAGGCGACATGTTCGAACTCGGCTCCCAGGTACAGGTGGTGCGACGGGGGATCTTCTTCCCTGCCCGTGCCCGAAAGCTTCTCGAGCTTTACAGGACCCATGATTCCCTCGCCGACCTCGACGAGAACACCCGAATGCTACTGGAGACGCGCTACTTTCGTCGCTCATTGGAGGAGGTTTGGGCTGACACCCGCGCTTATTTGGCCACGCGCAACCCCAGCCAAGTCATGCGGGCCGAACGGGATGAACACCACAGGATGGCTCTCGTATTCCGCTGGTATTTCGCTCACAGCCAGCGCGCTGCCCTTGATGGGACGCCCGATCTTAAACTCGACTATCAGATCCAATGCGGCCCAGCACTCGGGGCCTTCAATTCCTGGGTGCGCGACACGCCCCGTGCTTCGTGGCGGCATCGACACGTCGGGGAGATCGCCTGCACTCTCATGGAGGAGACCGCTGCTGAGCTAAACGAGATGATGGCAGCTCAACAGAAGAGGACGTAGGACATGAATGGAAATGTTTGCCCTTGGCGCCCGATCGCTATTGTCGGCGTTGCCTGCCGTCTCCCCGAGGCAAACTGTCCTGCGGAACTTGCCGCCCTGATGATCAAAGGACGCGTAGTGCCGCGGGAGATCCCGGGGGACCGATGGAACACCCAGGAGTTCGCTAGATCAACTCACGCACAGGCGCACAGCGTCAGCCGCTGGTCAGGACTTATTGAGAACCCATACACCTTCGACGCAGCATTTTTTGGAATCTCGCCCGCCGAGGCGCCGCACATCGACCCGCAACAGCGCCTCATCCTTGAGGAGAGTTGGCACTGCGTTGAGGAGTCTGGCATTCCACCCGCTGAGCTACGCGCTTCTCGGACCGCTGTTGTGATTAGTGCTACAGCCCGCGATCATCTTCTCCTACCGATCGATTGGGACCGCGTCACCGAACGCAGCACCTTCGGCGGCTCCGACTACATGCTCGCTAGCCGGGTCGCCCACCAACTTGGGCTCGACGGTCCCTGTTTCTCCATTGACGCTGCGTGCGCCGGCAGCGCGACAGCCGTACACCTCGGCGGACGCCTCCTCCATGCAGGTGAGGCGAACTTCGCCCTCGTCGGAGGCGTTAATCTCAACCTAAACCCGTGGCGTTACTTGTCGTACTCACAGGCTCGCATGCTCAGCCCGACGGGTCGGTGTCACACGTTCTCAGTTGATGCGGACGGTTTCGTCGACTCCGACGGCATCGCAACCCTTCTACTACGCCCCCTTGATGATGCGATCGCTTCCGGGGACCATCTGCACGGTGTCATCATCGGTTCGGCAATCAACAACGCTGGCGCGCGTCGATCGCTAACCAGCCCGACCATCGAGGCTCAGGCTACCGTCATCACCGACGCCCTCACCTCCGGGGGCATTGATCCCGCATCAGTGGACCTCCTTCTTGCCCATGGCACCGGGACTCCGCTCGGTGACCCCATTGAGGTCACCGCCGCCCGCCGCGTCTACGCTGTCCCGCGCAAGGCACCGCTGCGGTTGTCTTCAGTCAAGGCCCACCTTGGACACAGTGAATCGGCGGCTGGCGTGACCAGTATCGTTAGCGCTATCGGCCTGCTCAACGCTCGGACTTTCCCGTCACACCCGGTCGTCGCTGATATCAATCCGCTCCTTGTCCTTGACGAGCGCATCGCTCTCGTCGACGGCGAGCCGCAAAAGTGGCCGAGCCAACCGAAGGTGCCGCGGCGCGCAGCAGTCAGCTCCTTCGGAGCCGGGGGCTCGAACAGCCACATCGTTCTAGAGGAGGCCCCGCAACCGCAGACACCTGCCGCTACAATGCCACCCGAAGGGCTGCCTGCACTCCTGTCCGCCCGTGAGCCTGAAGCCCTCGCTGCGCTCTGCTCCGCTTGGCGTGAGTACGCCTCCGGCATCACACCAGAAGATCTTCCCGATGCTCTTATGACTCTCGCGACCGGCCGTGAAGCGATGACTATACGTTGTGGCGGCATTATTCATGATCTTGCCGGTCTCTTGCGCGTACTCGCTGCACCCGCCAAACAGTACGCCGCCGTTGTTGCCCTCCGAACCGGGCAGCGCCCGAAGGATAGTAAGGAACATGAACTCGTCGCGTTGCTCAAGGCCGAGCACCCCGTCGTCGCCGCTTACCGGGAAACACAAGACGTGAATGCCCGGTGCTTCCTCGCCCACTGCGCTGTGACAACTGCGCTGCTTGATTACCTGCCCGCCGAGCTTCCTCTGGACATTGACACGGACGGCTTACTCCCAGCGCTTGTCGCCACCGGGATGCTTGACGCCACGGTGGCACTCACCCCAGCTGTGACAGGTCTACGCTTGCCACAGCGCACCGTACGACTGGTCGGCGCTCCCGCTTGGGCCGACCCATTCACGGTTACCCGCGAGGAACTGTGCTTCTTGCAAGAATCCATGATCAGGGAGCCCGATGCCCTCCACACGGTGATCGACACCGCGCTGCGCCACGCCAAAGTCGCCCCCTCTATCCAGAGGGATCTGGAGGTTTGGTCGCGCGCACTTGAAATCGCGCAACTCCCGCAATTGAATGAACACCACAGCCGGAACGCTGGTGATGTTGGCCTGCACATTTCAGCCTTGGCTGCCAAGGTTGTCCTCACCGCGCTAGAAGAGCGATGGGGCTTGGAAGATAGCTGCGCTGGCCTGGAGACCTCAGCGCTAACTGCGTACGCTAGCGTCTACCGCGACTCAGGTTTGGCGCCAGAAGATGCGATCGCGCTCCTTACGGGTGGTTTTGACGCCGAGAAGATCAACCTGCGTCGACCCCTCGCCGCAACTTCGCTTCTCACTCGCCGTGCCGAGACAGCCGCGGTCGTCTCCATCCGCGATCTCGCTGGGGCCAAAACTGCGCCGGGTGCCCTCGTAGTCCCGGATGTCGCGGCACGCACCGCTGTGCTGGAGGCCCTCGTGCGGGTTTGGCTAGGTGGAGGCGAAGTTGACTGGGCAGCTTGGTTGCCGCAGCACAGGCGCGTATCGTTGCCGACCTACCCCTTCCAACGCAAGGAGTACCGCCTCCAACCACCAATACGACGCGACAGGTCTGCCCCTGAGGGAGAGCTTTCTTGGAGCGAGATCACGTGGGAGGCGATCGCTGAGGGCACCATGCCTCGGCGGGTCCTCGTCGTAGGGGAGGATCTACAGGCCGCATTCGGGGAGACGGACCCCATCACGACTGCACCACCCTCGCTTTCTGTGGCTGAGTGGGAGAGGTGGCTGCGTCGTGCTTCCCTTGAGGGACTCCCTGACGTTGTCCTTGTTTCCGCTCTCGCCGACGACTCTGAGCCAGATGAGTCACGCGCCGTCGGGACCTTTCGCGCTTTGCTCCGCGCCGCCCTGACCTGTGTGCCTCAGCACAGGATGCGCGTCGTGCTGCTCGCGCGAGCGGGTGCTGCTCCGGCCGTGGCCTGCGCTCGCGCACTGCCTCCAGTGCTCGCGCATGAGTCCAACAGCCTACGCGCCACGTACCTTGAGCTAGAGGTTGGGGACGACCTCACCGCCGCCATCCGAACTGAAATCCGCGCGAGCGACGACTCACCGTGGGTTCGGTATCGCCACGGCGTCCGTGAGATTGCCCGCGTCCACCGTATCCCCGGTGGTAGGCGCCTAGCCATCCCGCGGCGTACTGGTGTCGTCCTGGTGAGCGGTGGCCGCGGTCGTGTCGGTGACACCCTAAGTCGATATCTCGCTCGGCAAGGCGTCACCGTCGTCACCCTTGGGCGGACGCCGACAGCGCCCCTCGAGGAAATCGTCGGTCGCGGCCGACTCGTGCATTGCACGGCTGATATTACCTGTGCGGACGAATTGACCACGCTCGTCTCACAGATCCGCAGCGAGCATGGGCCGATCATTGGTGTCGTGCACTGCGCCGCCGTTGTTGAGGATCGGCTACTGCGCAATCTCGACGACTCTGTTCTCGCAGCCATGACCGCTGTTAAGGCCGGCGGCGCGCGTCATCTCGATACAGCGACCGCCGATGATCCACTGGAGTTCTTCGTCGTCTGCTCCTCAATCGGGACAACTTTCGGTAACGTCGGACAGGGAGGCTACGGCCTTACGAATGCTTGGCTCGATGCCTTCGCCGAAACACGTGACCGCGCCGTCGCTGCAGGCGAGCGCGCGGGGCGCAGTAGGTCAATTCAATGGCCTTGGTGGGAGGGCAGTAGGCTCACGCTCACCACTGATCATCCTCACGTGCGCTCTGGTGCACTGCTACCGATGCCGGAAGTGATCGGTACTGAAATCTTCGAGCACACGCTTGCCGGCAGCGCTCCCGTGACCCGTCCTGTTTATGGCCGTCCCGAAGCGTGGGAATCGCTCTACGATTCCTACCTCGGCGCCAACAAAGCCCCTGTCCAGCCCGGTCCTGAACTCAGCAGAGAGCTAACCAATATTGCTCCCACCGTTGCGGCGGAGTCGTACGTACGCAGGACTCTTGGTGATATCCTCGGCGTGCGTCCCGAAGAATTTGTCCTCGGAGAGAGTTTCGACTCATACGGTCTGGACTCCATCACAGTCACTCGCTTCAACCAGTGCCTCAGTGAGGATATCGGCTGCACCGAGGTGACGGTGCTCTATGAAGCTCAGTGCCTCGGTGATATTGTTGATCGGCTCGCCCGCAGCTATGGCGAACAGGTCACCAGGTGGGCAACGAATGTCGCGGCCCCCACGAATGGCAGTACTCATTCGGAGGAGTGCTCGCGACCAGCTATGTCGGCCCCCGCTACCACGGACCGGTCCCTCGCAGTAATCGGTCTCGCCTTACGGCTTCCGCGTGCTGCTGACCTCACTCAGTTGACCAGTTTACTTGAGGGCGCCACGACGGCGATTATGCCAGTGACGCGTTTCGTTGTTCCTAAACGCACAACAACAATGCCGACTGGAACACACCCCGTATCCTGTCCTACAGGTGGCTTTCTTGACGCCATCGATGAGTTTGACTCTCACTTCTTTGCGATGTCGCCGCTGGAGGCGCGAGTCACCGACCCACAGGAACGATTGCTGCTGCAGACAGCTTGGCACGCTCTTGAGGACTCCGGATATGTTCCAGGACGTTTCGGAAGTCCCGGCGGTGTCGACCGCGACCGAGTCGGCGTCTTTGTTGGTGCGACCTCGCACACTTTTTCGCTCTGGGGGCCAGATTATTGGCGCAACGACGAACAGGTCTTCCCTACATCCATGGGCTGGACTCTCGCTAACCGCCTTTCCTATGTCTTCAACCTGCACGGTCCGAGTGAGACTATCGACACCGCATGCTCCTCCAGTCTCGTCGCGCTACACCATGCCGCGCGGTCGCTACGTACCAGAGAGTGCGATGTCGCCCTCGTAGCCGGAGTAAATCTCTATCTCCACCCAAGCAAATACGACTACCTCGCCCACAAGCAGATGGTTTCCCCGACCGGGCAGTGCCGCCCCTTCGGGATGGGCGCTGACGGATTCGTCCCTGGTGAGGGCATCATATGTCTCGTGCTGCGTCGCGAGGCAGACGCGTTAGCATCCGCTGATCGCGTGCGGGCGCGCCTCCTCGGCACAGCCGTAAACCACGGCGGAAAAGTCTCAGGTTTCACCGTGCCCAACCCGAGCGCGCAGGCCGCAGTAATCCGTGCCGCGCTCGCTGACGCTGACCTGCCAGCGGAGGCCGTGTCGTACGTCGAGGCGCACGGCACAGGTACAGCCCTCGGCGACCCCATCGAAGCACGTGGTCTCGCTGATGCCTTCAGTGGTCGATCGCTCGCCATTGGGACGATCAAGGGCCACATCGGACATCTCGAGGGTGCCGCGGGCCTCGCCGGCTTAGCAAAAGTTGTCACCCAATTCGAGACAGGGCGAATCTCGCGGACTCTTGGTAGCACCCCGCCCAATCCGGCCGTCCAGGCGGCCTACGAGGAGATCGACGTTGTGGCGCAGTCTCGTCCGTGGACACCCGCCTCAGGCTTCGCCCGCGTCGCCGGGGTGAGCAGCTTTGGCGCAGGCGGCGTCAATGCACACGTCGTGCTCGCCGCTCCGGAGGCTCCCGTCCCCGCTCCTGCGGCCAAGCCAGGCGGCACCGAGATCGTGCTGCCGCTATCCGCCGCGGACGCGGGCACGCTGCGCGAACTCGCTGGGGCGCTCGCTTCATGGATTCCACTTCACGATCCCGAACTCAGCCACCTCGCTGACCACCTGTGCAGGCACCGCGAACCGCTGGCATATCGTGCCGCCGTCGTCGCTACCGATCAGGCAACCGTCCTCGCCGCCTTGGAGGCGCTCGCCGCCGATGAGATCCACCCCGCGCTCGTGACGGGCTGTGTACAGCGACACACCACAGCACCCAAGACCAGCGTGGGTCTGCACACTGCAGCGAACGCTTGGGTTATTGGTGCTGGCGACTTACCCTGTGAGCGCGTCGTCCCTCCACTCGACACACCACCCTATCCATTCGCCCGCGAGCGCCACACCCTGCCCGCCCACACGCAGGTACCTGCGGTGGCACCAACCAGCAGATTGCATGAGTGGACGATAGTCTTAGATCCAACAGATCCCATCCTCGACCACCACCGCGTCTTCGGGCGGTGCATTATGCCCGCAGCAGGAATCATTGAGCTTGTGCGCCGCGCGGCCGCGGAGTGCGAGCTTCCCGTAGCCCGCCTCACGAAAACCGAGTTCTCCGTACCGCTGCTCGTGACGGAACCTTTGCCGCTTCGGGTGCTTTTCACACCCATCGGAGAGCACTGGAACGTTTCCGTGGAATCTGTTCCACCCGCCGGGGTGGAACGGATCGGATATGCGACCGCTCGAGCCCACCGTGACGGTGGTCTGTCCACACCGGCGCCGGACGAACTCACCGGTTTTGAAGTGCCGATCAAGCAGGTGTACGACGGCCTCCGCACGCTTGGCCTGGACCTAGGGGCCTCATACCGCCGGATCGGCCGCATACACCGAGACGGTGACATCGTCGAGGTCACGGTAGCATCTGTTGAGCGCGACCATGCTACATGGTGGCCCGCAACAGTGCTTGATGCGTGCTTCCAAGCCTCGGGTCTGTTCGATCGCTCAGGTGACCTGCTACTGCCGTTCCTCATTGAGTCAATCACCTTCGCTCGGCCCGCCGACGGAGCGCTCCGCAGCCGGGTGAGCCTGCGTACCCAGGTCAAGAACGCACGTAAAGTCGACATCGATGTGTGGGCGGAGGATGGCGCGCCTATCATCCGGCTGGAAGGTTTCTGGGTACGCCTTATCACCCCGGAGGACATCGCCGCCCCCCGCGCGCTGCAACTCCTCGTACCATCGTGGGCACCCATGCCCACGACACAGGTCGGCGCCTTCCGCCGCGTCGTGCTCATAGCCAGCCCAAGCTCTGCTGAAGGCCTTGAGCCGCAACTGCGGCGCCACGTCGCAGACGTACGCGTCATGGAATGGATGCCGGACTGGGTGACCCTCGTCGCGAACCAGCTCGCGCAAACCGAAAACACCGCCGTTGTCCTCGTTCCGCCACCCGATCTGAGCGCGACTGATCTAGCTTACCTCGGAGTCCAAATTACCACCGGCCTAACCGCTGCCGGTCCGGTGCGCGTCCTCGTTGTGGAGCAAGCCACGGCCCCGAGTCCCGCCGCGCGCGGCCTCGCCGCCCTTCTGCGAACAGCGTCCGACGAGATCAGCCGACTCTCCGCAGCCGTACTCACATGGGACGGGGTCGATCCGGAGCCCGTCTGGGCTGCACTCGTCGGACCGGCCACCACATTGCTACGCGCCGGCCCTGTGCCCGAGGTCCTCGGCTGGCGCCCCACGATCAATCATGGCGGTGAGAGTGCCCTGCGTCGAGGCGGGACATACTTGGTGACGGGCGGTCATCATGGGATCGGCTTGGCGCTGACTCGGTGGCTGGCTGAGCGCTGGGAGGCGTTTGTCGTTGTGCTTGGCCGCTCGCCAGAGGGTTTGGCCGACAGTGGTCTGGACCCCGAGCGGGTGCACTATGTTCGCGGTGATGTTACTGACCCCAAATCGGTACGGGCGGCCATTGCGACAGCCGACAGACTCGGCAATGGGCTCCGCGGCATCTTCCACCTCGCGGGCAGTCTTGCAGACGAGGCTGCACTACGGCTGACGAGAGAGGCAATTGAGGCTATCCAGGCCCCAAAGATTGCAGGCTGGCAGATCCTCCTCGAACAGACCCGGCACCTCGACCTTGACTTTTGCTGTGCCTACTCATCGCTGGCGGGTGCAATCCCAAGCCTATACCAAGGGGCCTACGGCCAAACCAACGCCTGGCTCGACGGCCTTGTCGCTGAGCATGCGGGCCAAGGTACCCGCATGTTCTCCATCCTGTGGCCTTTTTGGGCTGGTGGCGGGATGAGCATGAGTCCCGCCTCGGCAAAACGGCTCACCGAACGCTTCGGGTTGACCCCGATCACCGCGGACGAGGGGCTTGCCGCCTTGGATGTCGTCCTACGCCAAGAGAACCCGGTAGTCGCTGTCGTCCCACAGAGCGCCGTCGCCGCGCTCATCACACCAACCGAACGGCTCGCTGTCGTCGTTGACGGATCCGGTACCCCCACTCCGGACCGCCCAGCGTCTGGAGCGAACTTGGATGTGTACGTCCAAGAGTTTCTGCTCAGTCAAATGCAAGAGCTCTCCGGGGTCTCCATCGAGAAGATCCGCCCCGAGGCGGACATCATGGATTACGGTCTCGACTCCCTTGCGTTCTCCCGCCTCGCTGAGGCCTGCAATGCGACACTCGGCAGCGACATCACGCCCGCGACAATGTTCGAGTTCACCACCGTTGCCGACCTCGCTGATCATCTCATCACGGAGTTTCGCGTGCCGGTCGCTGCCTGGGCAGCCACGCACGATGCCGCTCCGGTTGAGGCCATGAGCGCCCACACCGCCGGTGTACTTGGAGAAGAAAACTGCGCAGCAGCACAGCCCCACCAAAAGCTAGAGATAACCGGGTGCGTCCCGGACGAGCCGGAGGAAGCGTACGCTATCGTCGGAATGGTTGGTGCCGCGCCGGGCGCCTCCTCGGTGGCGGATCTATGGAACAAGCTTTTCGATGGTGTGGACCTCATTGAGGAAATCCCGGCGGATCGCTGGAACTGGCGCGATATCTACGACCCCGACATGGCACGCCTCGGTGCGACCAACAGCCGATGGGGCGGTTTCCTCCCGGACATCCGCCGCTTCGACCACGCCTTCTTTGGGATTTCCCCGCGCGAGGCCGCGCTAATGGACCCACAACAGCGGCTCTTCCTTGAAATGGCCTATGCCGTGATTGAGGATTCGGGGCATAGCCCCGCCTCGCTGGCGGGCAGCCGTACGGGCGTCTTCGTCGGCGCCGCTTCCCACGACTATTTCGAACTTGTCCGCGACTCAGGGTTACCTATTGAAGCTTACAGCACAACAGGCATGTTTCACTCGCTCACGGCCAACCGCGTCTCTTACCACCTGAACCTGCGCGGCCCAAGCTTCCCAATTGACGCTGCCTGCTCTAGTTCGCTCGTCGCGCTCCATACAGCCCTCGAGTCGATGCGCTCAGGTGCCTGCGATGCTGCGATCGTCGGCGGCGTCAACCTACTTATCTCACCGACCGTCTATCTTTCCTTCTCACATGCGGGGATGCTTAGTCCGACTGGTCGGTGTCGCACCTTCGACGCTGCCGCCGACGGCTACGTGCGTGGTGAAGGCGTCGGGGCGGTCTTTGTTCGCCCGCTCACCGCCGCCCGTGCGGACGGAGACCACATTTACGCCGTCATCCGTGGCTCCGCAGTCAACCACGGAGGCAAGGTCAATACACTCACAACTCCCAATCCTCGAGCCCAGGCTGATCTCATCGTCCGTGCGCACCACACGGCGGGCCTCGCCGTCACTGATCTCGACTATGTCGAGATGCACGGCACAGGAACCCCTCTCGGCGACCCCATTGAGGTCAACGGGCTTGCTATGGCCCTGCGGCAACTGCGAGCGGAACAAGGGAAGGACGTTCCACACGAGGTCGTCATCGGCTCCGTGAAATCAGTACTCGGACATACCGAAGCCGCTGCTGGGATGATGGGCCTTTTCAAAGTGCTTCTCTCGCTGCGTCACGAACTCATCCCCGGCAACCTGCACATCAAGCAGGTCAATGAGCAGATCCGCCTCAGCGGCACCGGGCTTGTCATAGCTGACTCCGCACGTCCTTGGCCTGCCCGTCTTGGCCACCGCCGCACCGCGGGCATCAGTTCCTTCGGATTTGGTGGGATCAACGCCCACGTGCTGATTCAGGAGCCTGAGCCCGCACCGGAGCCCGCCATGCGTCCCGCCGGTCCGTATGTCATCCCGCTCTCCGCAAAGAGTCCCGACGCATTGGCCCGCCGTGTCACCGACCTTGCCCGGAGTCTCGCCGCGAATGGCGCGGCACCGAACGGGCTGTCAAGCCGGATCGCCAGCATCGTGGCCGCTGACCTAGGCTGCCAGCTGAAGGAAATCCCTGAGGAGGAAAGCTGGGCGGACCTCGGCCTCACCCCCGGCGCTCAAGCTGCCGTCGAGGTCACCCTCCGTGACGCTGGCGTCACTGCCGACTGCCTTGCCGAACTCGCTAAGGAGGCCGGACCCCATCCTTACGACGTAGGGTTTACCCTCGCTCTCGGTCGCGACCATCATGCCCACCGGGCGGCCTTCATAATCGCCGATGTCGCTGAGTTGACGACCGCATTGAGCGCCTTGGCCGGCGATTCGCAGCACCCCGCGATCGT
Source organism: uncultured Propionibacterium sp. (assembly GCA_938036835.1). Lineage (GTDB taxonomy): Bacteria > Actinomycetota > Actinomycetes > Propionibacteriales > Propionibacteriaceae > Brooklawnia. The sequence continues at coordinate 33,079 of CALHWB010000005.1, read as the reverse complement.
CTCAATCGCCGACGCCGCGAGCAGCGAGTCGAGGCGCCTCGCGCAAGCCTGGCTCGCGGGGGAAGATGTCGACTGGGCAACCTGCTACCCCGTCGTGGGGCGGCGCCTGGCACTGCCCACCTATCCCTTCGGTGGTCGGGCGCACTGGTACACAACGTTACTCAGCGACGCACCCGCTTCAGCGGCACTGGTCGCCGGGACATCCGCAACAGCCCGGACCGGCGCGCCACGCACCACGACCGTACGGCTCACACCGGAGGAGCCGGTTGTACGCGACCACCGGGTGGCAGGCGCGCCCACGTTGCCCGGCGTTGTTCACCTCGCGCTCGCCGCTACGACGCTTGAGCCTACCGAATGCCTGACGGATGTCACTTGGTCGGCGCCAGCCGTCGTCCCGGCGCAGGGTCTGGAACTGCACATCACCCGCGAAAACAACACCGACGGCGACGTCGTAAGCGTGCGCTCAGCGAAGAACGCCACCCCCTATTGCACTCTCCGGGTGGAGCCACGCAGCATTCCAGAGGCGGCTGTCGATGTGGCCGCCATCCGTGCCCGCTGCGAGCGCGTCATCGACGGCGATAAATTTTACGCCGCTCTCGCTGCCTCCGGCTTAGACTATAGATATAGCTATCGCGCCATCCTACGGCTGCACCTTGGTTCAGATGTTGCGCTCGCCGAGTTGGCTCCACCGCAAGATTTATACGCGGGCGTCCACCCAGGCATTCTTGACTCTGCCTTCCAGTCTGTCGTTGGTCTCGGCCCGGTGTCTGTCCAGGGCACTCAGGCCGTGGTACCATTCGTCCTCGACCGAGCCGAGCTGGGCACAAACACCGCCGCAGCCGCCTACGCCCTCGCGACCCGTTATGACGGCCGGGTCACCGCGCGGCTGCTGACCGCGAGCGGCGCGCCCGTTGCCCGGTTCGAGGGCCTGCGCAGCCGACAAATGTCCCCGGGCCGACCCACGTTACAGGTATTGCATCCTGAATGGGCGTTTGAACCACTTGAGCTTGGTACGCCCACCACCGGTCCCGTCATGCTCGTTCGGACAGCAGATGACCTTGGCGTCGAGGCACTCCTCCGCGCCCGCGGCGAGTGCCAAAGCGTCCCCGTCGGCAGCACCGAGCTACCCAACGACATTGCTGACCTCTGGCTAGCTCTCGCTTGCACCGACGTCCGCGACGCTCAACGGTGTTGCCTCGATGCATTTACTACGCTACAGGCCGCAGCCGCGAGCGGACGTCTCAACGCCTGTACTAATTTGACTGCCGTACTCGGCGAGGCCTTCGCCGTAGACGCTGGGTGCGCAACCCAGCCGGGCATCGCGGGCGTCCTTGGCCTGCTGCGCTCCCTCTCGCATGAGTTCCCGCACCTGAGCGTCCGCGCCGTGCTCACCGGCGGAGCCGAGCCGAACCTCCTCGCCCGCCTCGCCGCTGAGCCACCGCTGCAGCCTGCCCGCGAGGTCGCCTATGTCGGCGCCCACCGCTATGTCCGCGCCCTGCGCCCCGTGACGCTACCCGACGCAGCCGACCAGCCACACGTAGAGCCCGGGGCGTACTATCTCGTCGTCGGGGCCGGTGGCATCGGCCGCGAAGTCGCCCGAGATATCGCTAACCGTGGCGGACGAGTGACACTCACCGGACGACGACCCGCCGACCAGATGGCCCTGCCTCCGCTGACCGGGTCCGGCACCTTAGAGTACGTCGCTGTAGATGTTGCCGACAAGCCCGCAATGCACCGCCTTGTTGCCGGGCTACGCGCCGTCGGCGAGCTGCGGGGCGTGATCGTTGCGCCGATGGTGCTGGACGACGCCGCCGTCGTGAATCTCGAGCCGAATCGGGTGGATGCTGTCCTGCGCCCGAAAGTCACCGGCACAACCGCCCTTCTTGCGGCGCTCGGCACAGAACCGCTCGACTTCGTTGTCGTAATGTCCTCGGTGCAGTCCTTCACGGGCGCGGCGGGACAGGCTGCGTACGCCATGGCGAGCATCGCCAGCGACGCGCTCTGGCTGGATGCTCGTCGCCGTCACGGACTGCCTGTCACCCTCCTCGGCTGGGGTCCCTGGGCTGATGTGGGAGCCGTCTCCTCTGCGGGACAGCAGGCGAATCTTGAGCGGCGCGGTTGGTACGGGATTGATGTCGCTTCCGGTCTCAACCTGATGTGGCGTGCGGTCGCGACGGGCGTCGGGCATCTGGTGCCCGTCGTATGCAGCGAGACTGTCCTGCGAAATGACCTCTCTCCACGTGACGAGACCCCCCTAACGCTGCGCCGATCCAATGTACCCGGTCTCACAGCGCGCACGTATACCACTGTCGAGGCGAACCTTGCCAGGCGCGTCCTTACAATCCTCAAGAAGGCCCAGATCACGGAGGCGGCCGAACGACAGCGGTATGTCACCACTCTGGAATCCCTGGCCCGTCGTGCCCTTGCCATCGCCCCAGCGGATGGCAGTGCCTCCCCGGAGACGCTCGCAGCCCGGGAGGCACTCACCGACCATGTCCTCGCCGAACTCCCTGCGTGGTTGCGCGGTGACGTCACCGCCCACGAGGTGCACTTCGGCAGCGGTGCTGCAACGCTGCTCACTGAGTTCTATCGCACCGACCCCTTCGGTACGGTCTCTAACGACGCCCTCTCCAAAATGGCCGCTGCCCTCGGAACCCGGATCAACGCTGCCGGTGTGCAGTTTCGCGTCATCGAGGTGGGCGCAGGTACAGGCAGCAGCACGATCCCTGTGGTTGCCGCGCTGCGCCGAGCAGGAGTTGATTTCCACTACACAGCGACAGATCCCGCCACCAGCCTGCTCGAGTTGACCCGTGCTGTGGTCGGCGACGAGGACGTTTCATATGTCGCCGCCGACCTGCAGGCACTGCCTAGCGGCGAGATGTATGACCTAGTCCTTGCGGGAAATGTCCTGCATGTAGTCGACGATGTCCCTGACGCCTTGGTGGGCCTGGCGCGGTTGCTACGCCCTAACGGACGCATCATCTTGAGCGAGCTCACAGCCCGGTCTGTCTTCCACAACTTGGCGTTTGGGCTCTTCGATGGGTGGTGGACTGCGGATCCACGCGGACTGCGCCTGCCCGGCAGCCCGCTCTTAGACCTCGACGGGTGGCTAAGCGTTGTCTCCACCGCGGGGCTGGTCGCGACCGCGGTGGAGACCGTCGGCCTCGAGGCAGGCTCGGCGTGCCAAGCGGTGCTCACCGTGACGAAGCGAGCAGACTTGCGGGCTTCCACGCCGCAAAGTAGGGAAGCCTGCGCCGAGGCGGTTGCGCCCACGGCGCAGGCTCTTGTAGTAGAGGCTCCCGCCAATCTCGCGCACGCTGGTGTGGATCGGGCCACAGTGCAGGATGCAGTCGTCGGTGTCGTGGCGCGCGCCCTCGGGAGCACCGATACCGAAGTCGACGTTGATGCACCGTTCAGTTCCCTCGGTGTCGACTCTATCGTGAGCGTCGATTTGGTCCGTGAACTCGGGGTAGTTCTAGGTCTCAAACTCAAGACCATCATCGTCTTCGACCACCCGAGCATCTCCGCACTCGTCGACCACCTCATGACCACTTACGACCTCTCCGCTGCCTTTGGGGCGAGACACACCCCCGAAACGTCCGTCGACCCCACCACGGCGACACCCGTCATGGCCATGCCTAGTGCCCCCGCGCCACAGGCCAAGCGGCCGCTCATACGCGCCGCTGACGCGCCATCACGGCCGATCCCCTCAGCGACACGATGGTCGGAGGAACAGGCGGCGCTCGGCGCGACTCGGGCGCTCGCGGTGCTCTTTGAGCATCCTAAGGCCGAGCCAGAGCCGGTGCTCGCAGAAGTTGCGGTCGGCCCGCCAGGACCAGGAGAAGTGGAGCTGGCAGTCACAGCGTTTCCGCTCAACTTCTCCGACTGGCTAGTCGCGCGCGGAATATACCCACTCATGCCAGAGTTTCCCGTTGTGCCGGGCGTCGAGGTCGCGGGTAGGGTGACCCGGCTAGGACCCGGGGTCACCGGGCTTCGCGTCGGCGACCGCGTCGTCGCTCCCACTCGTGTCGAGATGGGCGGTCAGGCGAGTGCCGTGGTCGTTGAAGCGAGCTTCTGCGCACACATCCCTGCTGGAATCACCGATACGACGGCATGCGGGGCAGTGGCCCCATACATGGCCATGTGGGCGGCCCTGCGGGCGGCTCGGGCACAGGCCGGTGAGACCGTTCTCGTGAGTGGTGCGACCGGATCGAACGGCCTAGTGTTTACCCGCCTCGCGGAAGCCCGCGGGCTGCACGTCATCGGGGCTGTCGGCTCCGAGGCGAAAGTGCAGCGGCTCCGCTCGGAAGGGCGGATGGGTGTTCGCTATGACACCGAGGACCTACACAAGAGCGTGCTGGCAGCCACGCAGGGCCACGGCGTCGATATCGTTGTTGATCTCATCGGCGGCGACTTCATCCGCGCTGGAATGGCCGCCCTCGCGCCGGGTGGACGCTTCATTGAGGTGGCGGTCCTCGGTCTGCAGATTGCGGAACCGCTCGACGTGAGCATGTTCACCCACAACCAAGAGTTTATCTCCCTCAACGGCAAGAAGCTCTTCCTCGACCACCCCGAGCTGCGGGCTGAGGCACTCAAGGCGTTCACCGCCGATCTCGCTGCCGGCGGCATCGCACCGCCAGTAGCGCATGTGCTCGACCTCGCCCAGATCGCAGACGCCTACCGGCTTCGTGCCGACCGTGCCCTTGTCGGCCGCGTCGTCGTCGTGCCGGGCCCGATCGTTGTCGAACCTACAAGTGAACCTACAAGTCAAGACGATATCGCGATCGTCGGCATGTCAGCTCGATTCCCGGGAGCAGAAACGCCAGAGGACCTTTGGGAGCTTATACACGCTGGCCGCGACTCGGTCGGTCCCGTGCCGGAATCGCGCTGGTCCCCCTCGTGGGTTGACGCCGACCGTAATCGCAAAGACCGAACATATTGTTCGGCCGGGCACTTCCTCGAGGGGGTCGACGAATTTGACGCGGGCTTCTTTGCTTTCTCCGGAAAGGAAGCGGCCCAAACGGATCCGCAGCATCGGCTCTTTCTCACTGAGGCCTGGCGCGCACTGGAACAGGCGGGACTAACTCGGGCACGCATGACGGGCAGCAACTTCGGAGTTTTCGTCGGCGTGGGAACATCCGGCTACGAGAAGCGGATGGTCAACTCGGGCAGTGCCCGCGAGGCGCAGTCATTTTGGGGAAACAACGCCTCGGTGCTCGCGGCGCGGCTGGCCTATTTGCTCGACCTGCGCGGACCGACAATGTCGATTGACACGGCGTGCTCCTCCTCCCTCGTTGCACTCCACCAGGCCTGTCAGAGCATCCGCTCTGGAGAATGCAACGGTGCGGTGGTCGGCGGCGTGTTCATCATGCTCGACGAGCAGTACTACATTGTCGCAAGTAACGGCGGCATGCTTGCACCAGACGGCACCTGCAAGACCTTCTCGGATGCCGCGGACGGATTCGGCCCTGGCGAGGGCGTCGGCGTCATCATCCTGAGACGCTTGACGGACGCCCTAGCCGACGGCGACACGATCCTCGGCATTGTCAAGGGATCGGCCATCAACCAAGATGGACGTACCAACGGTATCACCGCCCCGAGTGGCCCCGCCCAGACCGAAGTTATCCTCGCAGCTTGGGAGCGGGCAGGCATTGATCCGCGCACCATCGGGCTCATCGAAGCACACGGGACGGGCACCCCGCTCGGCGACCCCATTGAGGTTGACGCCCTCACGCGGGCCTTCCGCACCTGCACGCCCGATGTCGGTTTCTGCTCGATCGGTTCGGTGAAGGCCAACATTGGCCATACCGCGGCTGCGGCGGGGGTAGCAGGCGTCATCAAGACCCTTCTCGTCTTCCACCACGACGAAATCCCGCCGACGCGGCTGGGTACCCCGATCAATCCGCTCATCGACTTCACTAACTCGCCCTTCATAATGCCGCTTGAGCCGATGCCGTGGAAGCGCAATCCGGAGGCACCCAGGCGTGCTGGAGTGAGCAGCTTTGGCTTCTCCGGGACCAATGCCCACGTCATCTTAGAAGAACCACCGCAGTGGTCAGCGTCCACTGATAGTCCGGGGCCTTGGTGGTTCCCGATCTCCGCAGACGACGAGATGCTCACCCAACGAGTAAGCGAGTTGCAAGCCTGGCTCGAGACTCACCCCGAACTGACGGGCCGGATGAGCGATATCGCCTACACCTTGGCCTGCCGCCGTGACCATAGGCAGAGCCGTTGTGCCATCGCCACTGGCGACTGGGCAGGTCTACTCAGCGCTCTCACCGAGATCCGACCGGGCCGAACGGCGGGTGCCGCCCCAGGCGAGGAGATCCTCAGCCGTTTCGTGGCCGGGGAGGACGTCGATCTTTGCGGCCTGTGGCCCCGCAGTGGCCGTACGGTCCCGCTGCCTGCTCACCCCCTGAGGCGCGAGCAGTATTGGTTCGCGGGTGATCCACGATGGCCCGGCTCCGCACAAACGCTTGCAGTCACTACGTCACCCACCCGAGAACGCCTCGACAACACCGTCGACGACTACGGCCTAGACAGGGTAATTGATCATAGTGATACAGGGAATGGAATGTCTGGGCCGACTCGGGACAGCGTGCGAGAGGTAAACGTCACCGCAGCCGTCGTTGATCTCGTCCGCGGAGTCATCGCGGACCACACTGGCAGCCCGCTTGAGCGTATCCTACCCGACCAGCGCCTCGACCGGATTGGTTTCGACTCCGTGATGGCACTCGAGGTCGTCCAGGGCCTGCAACCGTACTTCGGCGAGGTCGCCATCAGCCTACTCTTCGATTCCGAGACCCCCGCGGGTGTGGCGGAGCGCCTCGTCCGCGACTACCCGGAGCAAGCGGATGCCCTCGTTACCACGACAGACCGGGGGCCGGCTGCAGTGCCCGCGCCATCACAGTCCACCTCCCAGGCCGAGGTGCCCACGGGCCGGGTGAGCGTTGTCGGCCTCGCCGGTCGCTTCCCTGGCGCAGCCACCATCGCAGAGTTCTGGGACGTGCTCGCAACTGGCCGCGACTGTGTCGGGCCGGTGCCGGCGGAACGCTGGGACCACGAGTCTTACACTGCTGTGGCCCCAGGTCGCCCGGGCACGAGTTATCTGACCCGCGGAGCCTTTCTCGAGCGACCGGACGCATTCGACGCGGAGTTCTTCGCGATCTCCCCAAAGCAGGCGCGGTTCATGGACCCACAGGAGCGTCTGTTACTACAGGAAACCTGGCATGCGTTGGAGGACGCTGGCATCCCGGCGTCCAACCTGGCTGGTCGACCAATTGGGGTCTACGTCGGGGTGATGTACGCCGACTACGGCGAGTGGGCCCACAGGCCCGAAGGCATCGACTACCTTGCTTCATCGCACGCCTCAATAGCCAACCGGATCTCGTACACATTTGATCTACGTGGCCCAAGCATGGCCATCGACACAATGTGCTCTTCCTCCCTCACTGCGCTCGACCTCGCCTGCACAGCATTGGCGAACGGTTCCATTGACGCCGCGATCGTCGCAGGCGTCAACCTCAGCACTCACCCTCGCAAATTCGTCGACCTCAGTCAGGGACGCTTCGCCTCGGCAACAGGGGCCTGCCGGGCCTTCGGGAAGGATGCCGACGGCTACGTGCCCGGCGAGGCGATTGTCGTCGCTGTCCTCACCCGTCCAGAAGATGCCGCACGCGCCGGGCTGCGAGCGTGGGGGAACATTGACGGCATCGCGACCGGGCACGGTGGGCATACCACTGGCTACAGTTCGCCCAACCCCTCCGACCAAGAACGCGTCATCCGGCGGGCTCAGGAGCGCGCCGGCGTACGTCCAGCGGATGTATCTTACATTGAGGCTCATGGCACCGGTACCTCCCTCGGCGATCCCATAGAGATTGATGCACTAAGCCGGGTCTTCGGATCGAGCCCACGCCTGAGGCCATGCGCGATTGGCTCGGTTAAGTCCAATGTGGGCCACTGCGAGGCTGCGGCTGGGCTCGTCGGCTTGGCTAAGGTGCTGCTCCAGTTGCGTCACGAGGCTCTGACCCCATCACTACACGTGGACGAGCTCAACCCGCGCCTGGAGCTTGGTGAAAACCTCACTATCCAGCGCTCCTACACGCCGTGGCCCGCCACCGACCACCCCCGCTGCGCGGGCCTGTCTTCTTTCGGCGCCGGTGGCTCAAGTGCGCACGTCATCGTCACCGAGGCGGTGCCCGGGCGGGTGCCCAGCACGACGGCCCCAGAGGCGATGCGATCCCGCTCCAGGGCGTATGTCATGTCGGCGGCAAGTCCTGATGCGCTGCGTCCCCAGCTCATGGCTCTCGCCGATGCTGTCGATGGTTCGACTGCAAGCCCGCGCGATGTCGCCTACACCTTGTTTGTGGGCAGGGAGCGACTCGAAACTCGCACGGTGCTACTCGCTACTGATCTGGCCGGGCTCGCGGTCCTGGCCCGGAGGGCTGCAGTTGCGACCGATCCCGCCGGCGTCCACGGCGAGGCCGACCCGGCCCTAGAGCGGGCCGCAGCAGCTTGGTGCTGCGGCGAGGACACTGACCTCCTTGACGATGTCGGCCACCTCGTCGACCTACCCGGCTATGTCTTCGCGATGCCGTCCTACTGGCACACGCCCCTCGCTGTCGTCGGCAAGACCCGCCAGGTGCCCGTCGACGACCCCCGTCTGGCCGATCACGTCGTATACGGCACGCCCGTACTTTCTGCCGCGGCGGTGCTTGACCTGCTCGCCGATGAGATCGGCGAGCCTGGCGACACCGTAGTCATCGAAAACATTGTCTTCCGGGCGCCGCTAACGGCTGCCTCGGACGGCGTAACCTGGTCCTTCGCTCGCACCGACGATGCCTTCACGATACGGGATGCCGCAGGCCAACTCTGTGTCGAGGGCCGCGCCTACGCGAGCACCAACACGCCTCCACTGGCTGCTCCGAGCTCAGCCCCAGCTGGGCTACCCGCCATGACTGCGTCCGACATCTACTTGCGGCTGAGCGCGTGGGGCCTAGTGTACGGGCCTTCGTACCGCCTGCTCGAGCAGATCACCGCACAGGGTGAGCATGCTTGGGGTACGCTCGCACCCACGACACAGCGCACGGGACTACTTGACGCGTCACTGCAAACGATGATCGGCTTAGCAGCCAACGACGGTGGGCTGCCGTTCTGCCTGCAGCGCGTCGTCCTTGGACCTGACACGGTCCGCGCTCGACGCGTTGCGGCACACCGCCATGGGACCACAACCGACCTCGTCCTAACCGATGAGCAGGGGCTCCCTGTTGCTGCTCTCGAGGGCGTCGTCGTCTTGGGATCCCGTTCGCTGGGAAGAGTCTCGCTGCTGCGCGAAACCTGGGCGGCGGTCGAATCCACGACGACGCTCACGGCGCCACGTGTAATGCTGTGGGCTGAAGGGCCCGAGATGGACCGACTTGCCGTTGCCTTGGAGCAGCAAGGCGCCACAGTTCGCCGGGACTCTTCGGCATCTTTACCCCTCGATGCAGACCTACTACTCGACTTACGTTTCCTCGCCGGTCAGGACCTGCGTAGCGCGGTCGAGGCATACGAGCCGACCGTAACCGCTCTCGTGGGTCGCCTCGCCGCAGGCGCGGGTCCGCTGCGCCGGGTTGAGGTGCGGCGTGTCACCGACCCGTACGCCCGCACTGGTATTGCCCTCGACCGGACACTCGCGGTCGAGGACGGACGCTACCGCGGCCGAAGCGTCCTCATCCCCGCCGGCTCGTTGAACATCGACGAACTGGCGAACGAGTTGCTGCTCGACGATGGTTGGGGCACTCTGACACGGCTTATTGGCGGGCACCGCGAGACCGCGCGCACTGTTCTGGAGACCCAGCTGCCGCCTGTCACGGACCCTGCGAACGGGCTGGTCGCCCGGCAGGGGGGTCACTACCTCGTCACTGGTGCCCTTGGAGGCCTCGGGCGCAAGCTCAGCCTATCGCTCGCCGAACGGCATGGAGCTAACCTGACTCTCGTCGGACGTCGCAGTGCCCCCGCCGGACTTGACGAGCTTTTAGCACAGATCGCCGCGCGCGGCGGCCGGGCCCGCTATATTGCGGCTGATCTAACCACCCCGAATGGCGCTGGCGCGGCTGTCGCGGCCGCCCTAGCCAACGGGCCCCTTGATGGTGTCTACCATCTAGCTGGCCTCGTTCGCGATGCGCTTGCCGTCCGAAAACAGGCCGCCGACGCGGCCGACGTGATCTCCGCGAAAGTACTCTCCCTCGCGGAAATCACAGACGCGCTGGCTGTCGCAGGCGCGAGCCCGTGGGTCGTCTGTTTCGGCTCGGCCAGCGCATATGTCGGCGTACCCGGTCAGGTGGATTATGCCTACGCCAATGCCGCCCTCGCAGCCTGGGCGACGCAGGAGGGGCCGCACGCGGTAACCGTCGAATGGCCGTTGTTGGAATCCGCGGGCATGGGGGTGCCCGCCGAAGTCCGCGAGCGCCTTGAGGCCCATCTCGGGTGGCGCCTAATGCCTTGGTCTGGCATCTCTGACATCCTTGACCGGATCGGTGCGGCGGGAGAATCTGTCGTCCGGCCCGTTTACGGAGATCCTTTCTTGATCCGTCGCTGGGCAGAGGTTTTTGCGGGCACGCCACAAAGTGCGACAGTCACCGGTCCAATCATCCCCGCACCCGATGCGGCGTCCGCTATCATAAATCGTCTCAATGAGCCCCGAGCCCAGACTGGGCAGGACACCCCCTCTGGGGAGGTGGTGCCGCCAGCGTTCGTCGACCGCCTAGCACGGCTCATCGGTGGGGAGCTCGGACTGAACGCTCCACTCAGCGCAGACCTCTCATTCGACCGGGTCGGACTCGAGTCGGTCATGGTCATAAACGTCAACGCAGCCCTTGAAGCCGAACTTGGCTCGGTGCCCTCCACGCTGCTCTTCCAGCACCGCACCGTGCGTGATCTCGCTGCGGCGCTGTGGGATTCGCATCGCGATCGTATCCGTGCACTCATCGGTATGTCTGCCGCACCACCCACGATCGCCTCCTCCACGTTCTCTCTCGTCAAACCGCCGGAGCTTGGCGTCGCCTCGGTCGACGCTATCCCACAGACCTGTGACGCGCCGCGGTCCGCGCGTGCGCTGCAGGATGACCCGATCGCGATAGTGGGTTTGTCGGGCCGGTTCCCGAAGTCTCCGGACCTTAATGCCTTATGGAACAACCTGCGCTCTGGGATCGACTGCATCGTCGAAATAGGTGACGAGCGCTGGGACCATGCTGCACTAGTGGACGAACGCCCCGGCATGCCGGGCCGCACATATGTCCGCTGGGCTGGTCTCCTCGACGATGTCGACCTCTTCGATGCCGCACACTTCCATATCTCGGCTCGTGAGGCAAAGGCCATGGACCCACAGGAGCGGGTCTTCCTTGAGACGTCTTGGCACGCGCTTGAAGACGCCGGCTTCGCGCCGGACGACCCGGCACTCGGCCGTTGCGGCGTATTCGCCGGGACGATGTACGCTCAATACCAGATGTACGGAAGCTATCCCGCCGTCACCGAGAGTGGGTCCCTGCCAAGCTCCCAGCACGCCGCGGTTGCCAACCGAGTCTCGTACGCGCTGGATCTCACTGGCCCTTCACTGACGGTAGACACGATGTGCTCCTCATCGTTGACGGCACTGCACCTCGCCTGTCAGGCCTTGCGAGATGGCGACTGCGAATCGGCGCTGGTCGGCGGGGTCAACATCATTTCTCACCCCTACCGACTTTTGCAGATGGCCGCGGGCCGTTTCGCCTCACGGGATGGGCGCTGCCGCAGCTTCGGCGCGGGTGGCACCGGCTACGTACCAGGCGAGGGAGTCGGCGTGGCTGTCCTAATGCCACTGTCACGGGCACGCAACGCTGGCGCCCATGTTGAGGCCATCATCCGAGGCTCGGCAATCAGCCACGGCGGGCGAACCAACGGTTTCACCGTGCCCTCGGTATCCGCCCAGGCGGACGTGATCCGTGCAGCGCTGAAGCAGGCTGGTATAGATGGGGCTGCCATCGACTACGTCGAGGCGCATGGCACCGGCACCGAGCTGGGTGACCCTATCGAGATCGCCGCACTGCAGGACGCCCTCGGTGATCGGGACGGGCGGCCCTTGCGCATCGGCTCGATAAAATCCAATATCGGGCACCTTGAGCCCGCGGCTGGCATTGCTGGGCTCGCCAAGGTTCTACTTCAGATGCGACACCGCGCACTCGTCCCATCGCTGCACTCCGACGAGCCTAACCCCTACATCAATTCTTCCAGCATCAAGGTACAACACGACTACGAGCCTTGGGAGTCGCGTTCGGGGACGCCCCTCATCGCTGCGCTGAGCTCCTTCGGAGCGGGTGGATCAAACGCCCATGTCATACTAGAAGAAGGGATAGAGACACCTGTCTCGGACGTCCCCGAGGGCATACGACACGTCGTGCCGTTAAGCGGGGAAAGCCGAGAGCAGGTAATCCTCGGGGCAGCACAGCTCGCCCGCGCGCTAGAGGGGCCCAACGCCCCCCGACTAGTCGACATCGCCTTCACACTGGCGGCAGGACGTGCCCGTGCAGGCTATCGCGCGGCTGTCGTCGCTGGCTCGGTCACTGAGCTCGGCGCCGCGCTGCAAGCCCTGATTGAGGGGCGTTCCGCTCCCGATGTGCTGCCCGTAACAGCCCCCGCAGACCGCGCCGATGAAGCGATAGCTGATCTCCTTGGCGGCATTCCTGGTCGGCGCTTTATCCGCGAGCTACGAGACAGCGGAGAACTCGAACGCCTCGCACGCCTGTGGTGTTTGGGCCTCGATCTCGACCTCGCACCGCGCGGCGGGAAGCGGATCTCCCTGCCCGGCACCATCTTCCGGCGAGCCCGGCACTGGATCACCGATCGCGTCGTTGCCCCGCAGCATTCCACGGAGGAAGACGTACGGCCGATGCCTACCGGGGACGGCCTACAGTCGGCATCTGTCGCTGACGTAACCACGCAGTTGCCCGCTCTGGAGACGCCCCTGGCGGTCCCCGGCGCCGAGTCGGCTGTGGCCGGTCGGCCCTCAATGGAGTTGGTCAGGTCGGTTATGGCAGCAGTACTAGAAGTGCCAGAAAGAGAACTCGATCCAGCGGTATCGCACATCAATCACGGGGTAGATTCCGTTCTCGCGGTGGAGATCGCGGACCGCATCAGTCGCGAGAGCGGGGTGGAGATCCGTCCAACCGACATCTTCAGCTACACATCAATCCGCGAACTTGCAGCCCATGTCGACACACTCACCGCCACGCCCCCCGCCGTGGAAGAGGTCACATCTGCCCCCGCGCAGACCGCACGGTCCGACGCGCCGACGAAGGCCGCACCGGAGCCGGTGGAGATCGCGGTTATCGGTTGGTCTGCGATATTCCCTGGGGCGGACGACATCAAGACTTTCTGGGCCAACTTGCTACAGGGCCGCGACAGTGTGACAGAAGTACCGGCGACACGGTGGGACGTCGCTGCCCACGTCACTGCAAACCCTGAGGTCCCGGGTATGTCATACAGCCGCTGGGCCGGGGTCATTGAACGACCGGATCTGTTCGACCCGGACCATTTCGGCATGTCGCCGCGTGAGGCACAGCTGACCGACCCGCAGCACCGCCTGCTGCTGCAGGAGAGCTGGCGAGCCTTGGAGAACGCCGGCTACCCTGCGGAGACTCTCGCTGGGGCGAATATCCCCGTTTATATTGGTGGTGCCGCCGGCGACTACCGGTCGTACCTCACGAACCACGGCGTCCACCCGGAGGGTTACCTCTTCACTGGGACGAGCGCTGCCGTCCTCTCCTCACGACTGTCCTATGCACTCAACCTTAGTGGGCCGTCAATGACGGTTGACACTTCGTGTTCATCCTCTCTGCTGAGTATCCATCTGGCCGCCGAGGCCATCCGTGAGGGCCGCTGTGAGATGGCGGTCGCGGGCGGAGTGGCGCTTCTGTTCACTCCCGACCTTCACATCCTCGCCTCAAAGAGTCGGATGCTCTCACCGCGTGGGCGCTGCCACACGTTCGATGCGGGTGCCGATGGCTTCGTACCCGGCGAGGGCGCGGGCGCGGTGATCCTCAAGCGGCTCGACGCAGCGATCCGCGACGGCGACCGTATCATCGTGACGGTGCTCGCCTCCGGCACCAATCAGGACGGCCGAAGCAATGGCATTACTGCGCCGAGTATGACAGCCCAGTGTAACCTTGAACGCGCCGTCTACGCGTCTGGCGGGATCGACCCTGGTCAGATCGGCTACGTCGAATGCCATGGCACTGGCACTCGGCTCGGCGATCCCATTGAGGTGGAGGCGTTGCGCCACGCCTTCGGCGAGCAGCCAGCTCACACCTGTGCCCTAGGCTCGGTGAAAACTAACATTGGACACGCGCTCACTGCGGCCGGCCTCGCGAGCTTCGTCAAAGCTGCACTCTGTCTCGAACAGCGCACCTTGGTACCGACGCTACATGTGGAGACCATCAATCCCCTGCTTGAGCTGGATTCCGGCGGCTTCTACCTGTCGACCGAGCAAACATCCTTCCCCGCGCCGAGCGCCGGACGTCGGCACGCCGCCGTGAGTTCTTTCGGATTTAGCGGCACAAACGTCCACGTCGTGCTTGCCGAGGCGCCCGAACTACCGCGCCCGGTCGAGCCCGCGACGACGACTGAGCTTCTCCTGCCTGTCTCCGCTCCCTCGCGCGAGCAACTGCACGAGTTGCTCGCCACGCTTTACGAACGCATCGATGGGCTCGACCCCCGTGATGTCTCCTACACGCTGCAGCATAGGCGCACCCACTACTCGGTCCGGACGATAGCCGTCCTACGTCCCGGCGAGTCTGCGGTCGCGGCCCTGCGCGACGCAGAATCTGCCCCTGTAACGCACGACATAGCCGCGCGTTATCTTGCAGGCGAGACGGTGACCTGGCCGACTCCGACACCGGGTGCGCGCGTCGCCGACTTGCCCGGGCTGCCGCTCGTGCTCACGAGCCAGTGGCCTGTGCCAGGAATATTCCCGCCAAGTCGGCCCACCGCGATGAGCAGGCACGGAGGCAGTGTTACTGTACACTTATGCCCGAGCGATTTGATCGTCGCCGACCACGTCGTCGCGGGTGCGCCTGTATTGCCTGCAGCCGGTCATCTCAGCCTCGTGGCCGATCTCGTGCGTACGTGCACCAGCTGGGCTAGCTTTGAGTTACGCCAGTGCGTCTTCCTGCGCCCCGTCGCTGTCGAGAAGGACCTGGACCTAACCGTAACACTCACTGTCGAAAGTGATGGATTGCGCTTCACCATAACTAGCGGGGAGGGCGACCTACACAGCCGTGGAAAGGTCGTACAGAGCACGGCCGAGAACCTGTATGTCGATGTCGCAGCAGCAAACGCTCGCTGTGACCGCACCCTTGATACTCGGGTCCATTACCATCGCTTCCGAGGCGTCGGGGTCCGCTACGGCGGCTCTTTCCAGACGGTGACCAAGATCCAGACAGGAGCCGACGTCGTCGTGGCCAGCCTCACCACGCCCCCGACCGACTCGCCATCCTTACCCGCTCCCTGGCTGGACGGCGCCATCCAGGCGGTGGCAGCGCTGCACGACCCGGCTAAGGAGTCAGTACCGACGCTACCGTTCGCCATGGACCGGATCGTCGTCGCCGGTCCCTTACAAGGGGCGCTCACCGTCGTCGTCGAGCAACACTCACCTGAGCAAGTCACCATCTGTTTCGTCGGTAAGGACGGCCGTGCGCTCGTCATCGTCGACGGGCTGCGCTCGCGCCGCCTACCCGAGACGACGAAGCTACACGTACTGCACCCCGTCTGGACAGCTGGGGACCTGCCGGGCGCAAGCACCGTACCGACGCCTGGGCCCGACGACCTCGTTGTCGTCGAATCTCGAGAGGGGCCGATCGCGCACGGCCTCGTCGACGGTACACACTCCGTGATCACGCTTGCCGACCCAAGGCTGGAGGAATATGTGGCAGCATGGTCGGCGCGCGGCACCGGAGACCGAGTGATCCTCACCATTAACGGAGCACGCCCCCACCACGACTGGCGCACCTGCGATCCCGTTAACGAACGGGCCACAGTTGGTCTGCCCGTTCTTCGCGTCCTGCGGACCCTTGCCCGGTCCGGCCGCACTCTCACGCTTGATCTGGTTGCCCTCGCTGCATCCTCGGTGCCCGGATTCGAGCAGGCCCGCCCCATCGCGGCGCATGTCACGGGTCTGGTACGCTCGCTCTCCCGGGAGAAGCCAGAGTGGACCATACGTATCGCCGACATCGACTCGGTGACGGCACGCTCGGCGGTCGCCCCCGATGTAATGTGGGCCGCCCTCGCGGTGGGCGAGTCGAGCGGTGCCTTGTGCGCGGTGCGTGGGAGACGACTGTGGACCCTGGGGTTGTCGCCGGAGTCACCCGCCGATGGCGCCCAAGTGTTTGTGCCACGCAAAGGCGGGATTTATGTCATCTTCGGCGGCGCGGGCGGCATCGGTCTAGAGACCGCGCTCGCGCTCGCAGAGCATTACGAGGCGCACGTCGTCCTCGCCGGCCGGCGTCCCGCGGACGACCGCATTGAGGAAGCTATCACGCTTGTCGAAGCTACGGGCGGATCGGCCCACTATGAGCAGGCCGATCTAGCCGACCTCGACCAGGTCGTTGCCCTGATGCAGCGCACCCGGGCGTCGTGGGGTCCGATCTCGGGAGTCTACCTTTCGGCGCTTGTCCTGCACGATGTGCCGGTCGAGGCGATGACCGACGAGGGGTACGAGGCGGTCTGTCGCCCCAAGATGGAGGGCCTGTATCACGTCCTAATTGCATGTTCGGGTGAGGACATCGACCACATAGTCGTCTACTCCTCAATGCAATCCTTCGTGTGCAACCCTGGCCAAGGCAACTATGCTGCCGCGGGACTATATGCCGACGCTCTCCTCGACGGGGCGCGCGCCGCAGGTCTGCCTGTACGCCTTGTCAACTGGGGCTACTGGGGAGATGTCGGTGTTGTGAGCCATCCACGCTATCGGGCGGCGATGGCCGCTGTCGGCGTTGGGTCGATTGGTGCCGGGGAGGGGATGCGCGCTGTTGCCGAGGTGCTCACTGGCGACAACCACCAGACGGTTGTAGTCCGCTCCACCCCCGAGGCCCTCAATCGCCTTACCCAGCCCACCGAATCCGCCCCGGCGAGGCCCGCTGCGTATGAGAGAGAGCGTATCGTCGATCTCGTCACACACCACGCGCAGCTTGAGAAGTTGGGGCTGCGCTGGGCGCGACTCGTCCTGAGTGACTTTGGGGTTCTCACCAAGCTGGGAGAGGTGAGAGCCGAGGAGCTCTGGGAGCCGCGAGTCCAAGCGGTTCGGTTCCCGCTGGTCAGAGCTATCATCACCCACCTGAAGGACACGATCGGAACAGCCGCGGGCGAGCCGGAGACCGTCGGCGGGCTGCGAGAAGCACTCCTCACCCACGGTGAGCAGCACCCCGACCTCGCACCACAGGTCGCCCTGCTTGTCGCGTGCTTGGAGGCTTACCCGCAGTTACTGCGCGGCGAGCTGGAGACGACCGAAGTGATGTTCCCTGGCTCGTCCATGGAACTTGTCGAGGGTGTCTACCGGACAGATCCGCTCATCGAAGGCCTGAGCCGCGCTGCGGCCCAGGCTCTAGTGCACCAATGCGAATCCGCTGTTGACGGATTCACTGTGCTCGAAGTGGGAGCGGGCACCGGCGGGTCAACGTCAGTGATCCTGCCTGCCCTGCGCGGCTGCGGCGCGCCGTACGACTATTTCTACAGTGACCTGTCCGCGGGCTTCCTCGCTCACGGGCGGCGCAAGTTCGGCCAAGACGACACTTCTATACGTTTCCTGCGCTTCGACGTCGAGGCAGATCCCGTTGCCCAGGGCATCAAACCTGGTTCTGTCGACGCGGTCGTGGCAGCTAACGTGCTGCACGCCACGAGCAACCTGCGCCGATCGCTGCAGCACATTGCAGGCATATTGCGCCCAGGCGGCACACTCACACTCATTGAGACAACCTCGGTCTCGCCTTTCGCTACGCTGACCTTCGGGCTACTCGACGGCTGGTGGGTCTTCGACGATACCACCCGCGAGCCGCACTCACCGCTCGCCTCGGTAGCGACGTGGACGCGCCTACTTGAGGAGGTCGGCTTCGCCCACGTCGATGTATCTCCAACGCGGAAGGACCTCGGCGTCGACGTTGCCCAGCATGTCTTCTATGCGCACCTCGCCGCCGTACCCGTCTCGCCAACAGCGGTTGGGGCCGGTTCCCGTACGGGGAGCGCCGCAGCGATCGACGACGAACGGGCGATCGCCGCACGAATCGCGGACGTCATCTGCCGGGTGTTGCGCCGCGATCCAGGCAGCCTCGACCATGAGCGGTCGTTCGCAGAATACGGCGTGGATTCGATCATCCTCGTCGAGTTAGTCACCGAACTGAATACAGAACTCGGCACAGAGTTGGGCAACACAGCACTCTTCGACAACCCGACGATCGCTCAGCTCGCCCACGCTGTCGCCGAAATGGCACCTAGGCCGCCATCGAAGCTTTCAGGCTCACCTGTGTCGGGCACCATACCCTCGGAGCCGCCAGACCAGATCGCCCTGCTCGAAGCTCTCGCCGCGGGCACTTACTCTGTCGAGGATGTGGAGATGATGATGGAGGGTCGTGATGGATCGTAGAACGATTTTACAAGCCGTGCAGGCGGGCGTTCTGTCGCCTCGAGAGGCGGCACAGCGTCTCCGCGGCGCGGTACCTGCCATGCAGGTGGGCTTGCCCGTGACGACGAGCGATGCTGGCTGCTGTCTGGGGGGCTTCGCTGTCATCGGGCTGAGCGCGCGATTCGCGGGCGCGCCGGATGTCGATGCGCTCTGGTCGATGGTTCTCGACGGACGCAGCGGTATCACGGAAGTCCCGATCGAACGTTGGGATGCTGACGCTCTCTACGACCCGGCCGGTGGGCCAGGCCGGATCACCTCGAAGTGGGGCGGTTTCCTCGATGGCGTAGACCTCTTCGATCCTGCGTTCTTCCATATGTCAGGCCGGGATGCAGAGGCGATGGACCCCCAGCAGCGGCTCTTCCTTGAGATCGCATGGGCGGCTCTCGAACAATCCGGTTACGCTGGTAGTCCCCGCGCCCGGCGCGCGTGCGGCGTCTACGTAGGTGCTCCGCCGAGCGACTACCTCACGCTGGCCGAGCGTGAAGGAGAGTTGACAGACAGCCGGACGATGATGGGCAACGACTCCGCAATTCTCGCGGCTCGGATCTCCTATCTGCTTGACCTTCAGGGTCCGAATCTTTCCCTCAACACGGCTTGTTCTTCTTCACTGGTGGCTCTCCACCTAGCTTGTCAGGCCCTCGCCGCCGGACAAATTGATCTCGCCATCGCGGGCGGAGTGTGCCTCTTCCTGGGCCCAAGCTTTTATCTTTCGGCTAGCGCCGGGGGAATGCTCTCCCCGACTGGTGCCTGCCACGCCTTCGACCTCTCCGCCGACGGCTTCGTCCCTGGAGAGGGTGTTGCTGCGGTTGTCGTACGGCGCCTCGAGGATGCTCTGCGTGATGGCGACCACATCCGGGCGGTCATCCGCGGGATCGAAGTTAACCAAGACGGGCGCAGCAACGGGTTGACGGCCCCCAGTTCGCGTGCACAGTCTGACTTGGAGCGAGCCGTCTATCTGGCGGCCGGGGCGGACGCCCGCAGTATTGGCCTGATTGAAGCGCACGGTACAGGTACCCCACTCGGTGACCCAGTAGAAGTAGAGGCGCTAACGAGGGCCTTCCGCGTCGACACACCGGATCGGGGCTTCGCAGCAATTGGTTCAGTGAAGACCAACATCGGCCACACCGGGCAGGCTGCGGGTCTCGCGGGAGTCATCAAAGTGATCAAGGCATTGGAGGAACACACGATCCCACCGACACGAGGGTTTTCGGTCGCCAACCCCGCAATCGACTTCGTGAATTCTCCCTTCTATGTCGCCAAGGAGGCCCGGCCCTGGGACAGCGGCGAACCTCGCCGAGCGGTCGTTAGCTCGTTTGGCTACAGCGGCACCAATGCGCATGTGCTCCTGGAGGAGGCCCCCGAAGTGCCAGCGCGACCAGGTGAGCCGATGCGGCACGTTGTCGTCTTGAGCGCTGCCACCCAAGAGGCTCTGGCCCGCCTGCGCGAAGAGCTGGCAACTACTCTTGACCCGCCTGCGCCGGGGGTAACTCTTCATGATGTCTCTGCGACTCTAGACCGCGGGCGACGCCGTTTCGCGGTTCGCTGGGCCTGCGCGGTGAACACTCTGGAGGAACTCGTTGCAGCGCTGCGCGGGGCATCCGATGCGCCCGACCCGGAGGTCGAAGCGTTCGTCGCGGATGGCACCGAACCGATGCCAACGCACAACTGCCCCGGAGTGCAGGTGCCCTTGCCTACGCACCCGCTTGAGCGCACTCGGTTCTGGCACGACGTTCCCGAACAGAAGACCCCTGGTGGAGATGTCCTCAAGCTTACAGAGACGACCGCCATATCCGGCCGTTCGTGGCGGCTGACGGCCCGCGGAGCATGGATCGATGAGCACACGCTGCTAGGCCGTCCCGTGCTCGCCGCAGCGGCCACCCTGACTGTGCTGCTGCGGGTCGCCCGCACCCTCGGTTTGTCGGGCGACGTGGCCCTCACCGACCTCGAATGGCGTTGCCCCCTCGACCCCCACACAGGCATCGACATCCGCGCTGTGCCCAATGGTTCCGGTTATCGGGTCGAGTTGCTTGAGGTATCCACTGAGATCGCTGCGGTGGTAGGCTGCATTGCACCGGCAACCGAGCCGCTCACTGAGCAGTCGCTGGACGCAGTGGGAGACGAGACCGCTACCCTTGATGTCGAGGCTGCCTATGCTGCATGCCAAGCAGACGGCCTCGTCCACGGCCGCACCTACCGGGTCTTAACTGGAGCCCGCCTCGCGGGCAATGTCGCAATTGGAGAGTATGCGGTGCCAGGAGACCCTACTGGGCCGGGCGTCTATGCCCTCGATGGGGCGCTGCAAACCGCTGCCCTACTCGTGGCTGCGACGAGTGGAACCCGGCCAGGTCTGCCCTTACGGCTGTCCCGTGCCGTCTTCGGTGACACGATTCCCCCCGCGGGAGTCATTACAGCGACACTGCGCAATGGATTGCCCGTCATTGAGATCGGCGATGGCGAGCGAGTCGCCGCTCGTCTCACCGGGCTGCAGACTGCCGCCGCGATGCCTGGGGCGGACAACCCCGGCCTCCTACGGCACGAGTGGGTCGTGGCCGAAGATCCGACCCCGGTGTCGGCCGCCACTCTCGTTATCGACCCGCTCGGCACCGTGACAGACCCCTACGGCCGTCCTGTCACCGATCTTGTATCGTTCGAAACCGACGATCACCTCGTTGTCTCCGTCGCCGCCGATGTCGAGCATGCTTGGTCCGGGGCCCGTACGGTGCTCGCCGCCCTAGCCGACCTTCCCCAGGCTCCTCGCGTAACCTTTGTCTGCTCTGAAGGTCCGTGTGGACGCACCGTGGCGGCTGCACTCGCCGCGTTCGCGTCTTCGCTCCACCGCGAGGGCACCAGCCTCGACATCGGGGTAACACTTGGGCTGCCGGGCACTGCCATCCAGGTGGCCGCAGGAGTTGGCCCGTTCGTGCTGATTAACGGGGAGCTGTGTGCGCCGCGACTAGCACCATGCAGGCTCGGCGATCCGCTCGACTTGGGTTCGGGCTGGACCGTGCTCACCGGCGGCACTGGTTTCGTTGGGTCCTCTCTCGCGGCCGCGATTGTCTCCGCAGGCGGGCACGTGGCACTGCTCGGCCGCACCGAGCCCGCTGCGGAGATGCTAGCGCGGCTCGGCGACTCGGCTACTTTCGTTCGAGCAGATGTCCGGGACGCATCCCTCATACAGGCGGCCTTGAATGATTTGCGGGTCACTGCGCCCATCACGTCGGTCGTGCATGCCGCAGGCGTCGTCCGGGCGAGTCGGTGGCGGGACTCTGACGCCGCGTCTCACGAGGAGATGCTCGCGACGAAGCTGCGCGGCGCCCGCCTCCTTGACGAAGCGACTACTACCGACCCGCTCACCGCGTTTATCCTCGTCTCCTCTGTAGTAGGGGTCACAGGGCTCGCGGAACATTCGTCGTATGCCTATGCCAATGCGGCTCTCTCCGGTTTCGTTGGTGAACGGAGTGCTTCTGGCCACCCTGGACGCACTCTCGCCCTCGAATGGGGCCCGTGGACCGGCGGCCTCGCCGATGATGCGGGCATCAAGGGTCCTTCAGCGTTCACTACCGGCACGGGGACTGCAGCTTTCCGCACTGCCTTAGCCGCTGACACCGATCGGGTCATCGTGTTGGCGAACCCGCACGATGCGCGTGCCTTGGCCTGCGTCTCTGATCCGGTCTCCCCCTTGGCTGCCGGGTCGGAGTCGGACGACCCGGCAGCGGATGTGGACATCGTCCGTACGCTCATCGCAGACGAGTTGAATATCCCGCTTTCCCGGGTGGGCGTCGAGTGTGAACTCGCTGATCTTGGTGTCGAATCGTTCATGGTCGTCGGTCTCAGCCGTCGTCTCGAGGAGTATTTCGTTCAGGTTCCGAAGACCGTCTTCTTCGAGAGCCGTACAGTGGGAAATCTTGCCGCCACCCTCTCTGCTCAAGGGCGCCGTAAGCCCATCACCGCGCCCGAATCGGTAAATGCGCCCACACCAGTCACGATGCCGACATCCCGAGTCTCGGGAGCGCTGTCGGAACCGGTCGCGATTATCGGGATGAGTGGGCGATATCCTGGCGCTCGCGACCTCGGCGAGTTTTGGAGTGTGCTTGAGGAAGGTCGGGACTGCATCGTAGAGATCCCTGCCGAGCGCTGGCCACTCGAGGGCTTCTACTCGCCGGAGCGGCAGCCTGGGCGCAGTTACACCAAGTGGGGCGGCTTCATTGACGGGGTAGACAGGTTTGACCCAGCCTTCTTCCGCATTGCGCCGAACGAGGCGGCAATGATTGACCCACAGGAGCGGCTATTTCTACAGGCGGCTTGGCACGCCCTTGAGGATGCAGCGCTCACCCCGCAGGCGCTGCCCCGACACACCGGCGTCTTTGTGGGTGTCATGTATGGGGAACATCAGCTGTTTGGTATGACAGATGACGGTCGCCTCGCGGGCACATCGTACGCCTCCGTGGCCAACCGGGTTTCGTACACGATGAACCTGCTCGGCCCGAGTATGGCTGTCGACTCGATGTGTTCCTCGTCGCTGACGGCGATGCATCTGGCCGTGACGGCAATCCGTACAGGGCAGTGCGAGGCCGCCATTGTGGGTGGCGTCAATCTCAACCTGCACCCACGCAAGTACCTCCAGCTCAGCCTAGGTAGGTTTGCGTCCTTCGATGGGCGTTGCCGAAGCTTCGGCGAGGGCGGGGACGGTTACGTTCCCGGCGAAGGTGTGGGGGCCCTAGTGCTTAAACCGCTGGCGGCGGCGTTACGTGACGGCGACCTAGTGCGTGCTGTCGTCGAAGGCAGCGCACTCGGCCATGGTGGCCGTACGAACGGTTACACGGTCCCCGATCCCGTCGCGCAGGGCGATGTCATCTCCCGCGCACTTGCCGCGAGCGAGGTGCCCGACGGTCTGGGCTATATCGAAGCCCATGGCACTGGAACCGCCCTCGGCGACCCAATTGAGATCCGTGGGCTCGCGCTCGGCATGGCCGACGTCCCCGCACCGTCAACGAGACCACTTTTGGGCTCGGTGAAGTCGAACGTCGGGCACTTGGAATCAGCGGCCGGGATAGTCGCAGTCACGAAGGCTGTGCTGCAGATGGAGCGCGGCATCCTTGTTCCGACGCTGCACTCCCGACCGCGTAACCCAGATCTCATGCTTGAGGCTGTCGGCCTTACCTTAGTTGAAGAAGCCCGCCGCTGGGATCCTGAGCGTCCCCGTGTCAGCCTAGTCAGCTCTTTCGGCGCGGGTGGCTCCAATGCTTCTATCGTATTGACGGCCGCACCACCGCGTTCGGCCGCGTCTCCCGCCGCGGCTGGCCCAATGCTTCTGCCGCTGAGCTCCAACGAGGTCTCAGGGCTCGCGCGAGTTGCCGCGGCCCTCGCGGGTTGGCTCGCAGAAAGTGATGGGCTCGTGGAGGCCGTGCGGGCGGCTGTTGCTGAGGTTCTCGGTGTCGATCCGTGCGAGATCGGGAATGATGCCACCTGGGACGACCTCGGTCTCGACGTGCAGCAGCTTGCGTCCGCTCAGCGTCTTTTGGAACGCGCCGGCAGGACTGTTGAGCTAACGACCGCCGATTCTATCGCGGCGTTCCCGCGCGACGCCGCTGAGGTCCGGCTCGCAGACATCGCCTATACCTTGCAGGTAGGACGCGTTCACCACCAGCACCGTCTCGTTGTGATCGCCGCCGATCTCGCCGAGGCCGGTCGACTCCTGCACCGCTTGGCCAAAGGCGAACGGTCCGAGGATGGCCTGTTTGGCGATCGCGACCGGCTCGATGCCGCGGCTCTCAAGAGCGCCCAGACATGGCTCGCGGGAGGAGTGACGACATGGCCAACCACCGGCGGGCGCCGGGTCTCTCTGCCTGGCTACCCTTTCCGCACGGATCGGGTCTGGTTGGATGGCGCGAGACCGCTCATGCCGCCCGGAAGCCCCGCTGTCGACCCCTCCGGCTCTGACGTAGAGACCGACATGGACGCACCGACAATGTCGATGGCTGAGGCAGTGACTTGGAGCGCAGTCTCCGATTTGCAGTCCCATGTGCGGGAAGCGCTTATCTCCCTCACCGCCGAGATGATCGGACTGGAATCTGAGCGGGTCGACCCTATGTTGTCATTCGGGGATCTCGGTTTTGAGAGCATGCGCTTGCGGGATCTCGCGGTTGAAGTCTCCGAACGCCTCGGTGCTGAGATCGACCCTGTGGTCTTCTACGATGCTCGTAACCTAGACGAGCTTGCGTCAATGCTCGTCAACGATTTCCCGCGGGATGCAGCACGTCTGCTTGGAAGGCCGACAGGGCAGCCTCCGCTGGCTTTGGCCTCGGAAACACTCGAACCGGAGGCGAAGGCCAACACCGAGATCGGGCCGCGTGCCGAGGGGGAAGACGCCGTGGCGATCGTCGGTCTCGCCTTGCGCATCGCAGGTGTCCGCGACTACGAGGAATTCTGGGATCTCCTCGAACGTGGGGAACGACTCATCGGTGAAGTGCCGGAGCAGCGTTGGGATTGGCGCTCCTTCGGGGAAGAGTCGGATTCGGCATATCGTTGGGGAGGTTTTCTCGCCGACGAGGATGCCTTCGACCACGGGTTCTTCGGGATCTCAGCAAGAGAGGCCGCAAGCATTGACCCACAGCAGCGTCTCCTGCTGGAGAGCGCGTGGGCCGCGTTAGAGGACGCGGGTATCCTCCCGTCGAGCCTCGCTGGGTCGGCGACGGGTGTGTTCGCTGGAGTCCAGTTCCGTGACTACCAGCACCTGCTCCATGAAGCTGCCGTCCTCAGTTTCGAGACAGCGACGGGCTGTGAGGATACCTTCGCCGTGAACCGCATCTCCTATCAGCTCGATCTGCGCGGGCCGAGCGAGGTCGTCAATACGGCATGCTCCTCAAGCCTCGTGGCGCTCCACCGTGCCGTTCGCTCACTGCGCAGCGGCGAGTCAGATCTCGCCCTGGCCGGTGGAGTTGCACTGAACCTCACACCGTATTCGATCCAAGCACTCGACGGTGTCGGTGTCCTCGCAGAGGACGGCCACTGCCAGCCACTCGATGCCCGGGCCCACGGCTACGTCAAGGGCGAGGCAGTCGGGTTCGTCGTCCTGAAGCGCCTCTCTGACGCTGTGCGCGACAGCAATCACATCCACGCTGTCGTCCGCGGCAGTGCTACCAACCATGGCGGTCGTGCTACCGCCATGGCTGCCCCTAACCTGCGCGCACAGGCGGCAGTCATCGAGTCTGCGGTACGCAACGCTGGAGTCTCACCTGATTCGATCACTTATTTTGAGTTGCACGGTACGGCTACGTATGTCGGGGACCCGATCGAGGTCCGTGCGCTCGGCCGGGCTATGCGTGCCCTTGCACAAGAAGCAGGTATTAGCCCGGCCTCCTGGTCGGCGGGGTTGGGCTCGGGTAAAGGCAACTACGGACACTTGGAGCCGGCCTCGGGCCTCGGGGGACTCGTAAAGGTCGTCGGCGGGTTGGTCCGGGGACGCTATTTTCCGATGCCAGACTTCAAGACCCTCAACCCGCACGTCGAGCTATCCGGCACACCCTTTTTCATCCCGGATGGCGGCGGAGACTGGACGGCGAGTGATGGGCGACCGCGCCGCGCCGGGCTAAGCTCATTCGGGATCGGCGGCTCCAATGCTCATGTCGTCCTCGAAGAGGCCCCGCCGCCGGATTCCGAGCCGACCGAGACTACAGGCCCGATGGTTTTCCCTCTCTCGGCAAAAACTGTTGGCGCACTAGCCCGCATGGCCCAGCGCCTCAATGACTGGCTTGCGAAGCATGCCGATAGCGTGGACCTCGCGCGGGTTGCAGTGACACTCCAGGAACACCGCGAGGCCTTCGCACGGCGGGCTGTCGTCGTTGCCACAGAGATCGTCGCCTTGCGGACGGGCCTCGCTCAGGTTGCCGATGAGGGTGCTGCGGGCGTTCTCGGTGCCCTGGACGTGCTCGACCAGGCGCTCCGCGAGACCGTTCTGGCTTGGTGCCAGGGTCGAGGCGGTACACCGAGTCAGAGATTGTCCGCCCGTGTCGTCCCGCTGCCGACCTACCCATTCGAGCCGACGCGCCACTGGTTCGCCGAGCGGGTTCCCATCTGTGTGGGTAGACAGCGAACTGAGGAGGCCTTAATATCCACCCGCAACACCGAGCTAACCACCAGTGAGCAAGCCTATGCCCTGCCGATGGGTGTCGCCTCCTCGGATGAGCTTGAACGCATCCGGACGATTGTCGCCGAGGTGATCGGCACCGAGCCGGCGTCGATCACCGTCGACGTCCCGTTTAGGGACCTAGGCGTGGATTCCCTCATGGCGATCCGGTTGATGGAAGCTCTTCAGGACCGGGTCAGCAGTTCCCTGCCGCTGTCAAGCCTGGCGGACTATCCGACGGTTGCAGCTCTGGCTTCGCACTTGACGCACGGCAGCGTCCCAGCACCGCATTCGGAGAGCCTCAAGCGGCCGGAGAAGCTCGCCGAACCAGCCGCTCCGGCGACAGGGCGGGCAAGTGCGAGGGCATGGGTACACGGCGATTCGGCTCAACTGGTCCGGCTCAGCTCGGGGCCAGAGCGTCCGGGAAGCTTTTGGGTACCCGGCGCGGTCGGTTTCGCCATGGTGCTTGGTGAACTGGCGGCAGCGATCGGTGGCAGGCATCCGTTTCACGCCTTCCAAGCTCGCGGTGCTGATGGGACATCAATGCCCCAGATGTGGGGAGAGATCATCGACACCTCGCTGCGAGCGATCCTCGAGACGCAGCCGGAGGGCCCGTACATCCTCGGTGGCCACTCCTTCGGCGGGCTCACCGCGATGTCTCTCGCCCGGAGGCTCACGGATATGGGCTACGAAGTGCAGCATCTTTTCATGGTTGACACTTATCCGCCCGTCGAACGGGTCTTCACCAGTCATGACAATAACTACGACCCGGCATTTATGGCTTACTACCTCGCGAACATCCTTGTGGATATCGACGCGCACCCGGAACGGAGGATCACCCGGGAGGATCTTATGGGAGTCCCGGGCGAGATCCTTCTCCCTGCACTCGCGCAGATGGTAGGGCAACGCACGAATGGCATGGTGGCACCCTCTGATGCGTACCGCTATCTGCGTGCCGGGACCAGCCTCGCCGAGCACTCAGCAGGCCTATACAAGCAGGCCGAACTCGCCCCATATAGCTGCTCCCCGGTCACCTTCTTCCATGCTACAGACGGTTTCGTCGGGAAATCCTCTGCGCCGTTCTGGGAGCCGGTTGACATCCTCGGCAGCTACGACTACGTGACGGAGTGGGCCGAGATGATCTCGAAGCCATTCGATGATATCGCCATCGAGGATGATCACCTGCACCTCCTGTCGGGTCGTGGGGCCCAACTTGTGGCGAAAGTAGTGCGTTCGACGCTCGGCTGGGATCGCTGACATGGAAGCGTCCCCAATGCTGTGGGCTGCTTCCGACCTGCACCTCCGAGAACCGGGCAATCGGCGGCTCGTCTCCGAGGCGCTGCCAACCAGCAACGACGACTGGCTTCTCCTTGCCGGCGATATCGGGACGGCGGACGATCTGCGATGGTTGCTGGCGACAGTACGGTCGTTGTTCGCGGGCATCATCTTTGTTCCAGGCAATCACGACCTGTGGGTCAGTACGGAGGAGTCAGACAGTGGGGAAGCCTATGACCGGCTGCTCGATGTCTGTCATGACTTCGATGTCCTCACTCCGCGGGATCCTTGGTTCGTGCTCGAGACGATGGAAGGCCCACGATATCTGGTCCCGCTCATGATGTTGTACGACTACACGGGGATGGGATCTGGGTCGATGTCACCGGAGGAGGCACTTGCGCAGGCGAACGAGGCGGGCGTGGTTTTCAGTGACGAGTACTTCCTACGTCCACCACAGGGGTTCGCTTCGATCGCAGAGTGGAGTCGGGTGCAGGTGGCCGACGCACGTCAAGGCCTCAACGCTCTTCCCGCGACGGCCCGGACGATTCTCATCAACCACTACCCGCTCACGGCCCGCCCTCTGGGGTTCTTCCGGTGCCCCTACTACGCGCTGTGGTCGGGAACGAGCGCGACATTCTCCTGGCCCGAGCGCTACCGGGCCAGCCATGTCATCTACGGGCATCAGCATATTCCGCACCGTTTTGTCGAGAACGGCGTCACCTACCAGGAGGTCTCACTCGGCTATCCTCGGGAGCACCGCCAGCGTTATCCCGTTCTCCGGGCTGTCTGTAAGTTGGCCCGATAATGCGAGCTTTGCTCCCTGAACGGGTTGCGGTGGTTGAGTTGCGGCGGGATGTCTTGGTGCCGCTTTTCCCTGAGGAGGAAGCTGCGGTCGCGACCGCTGTCCCGGCTCGCCGTCGGGAGTTTATGACAACGCGTGAGTGCGCGCGACGAGCGCTGATGGAGCTTGGCTGGCCGGTCGTAGCAATTGCGCGTGGTAAGAAGGGGAAGCCTGAATGGCCCCAAGGAATTGTGGGTAGCCTTACTCATTGTCATTCTTATCGTGCTGCTGCCTTGACAGATGATCCATGTGTCGCTTCGTTGGGCATCGATGCGGAGCCCAACGAAGCACTACCTCCTGGTCTGCTCAAACATATCGCTTCTAAAGCTGAGCGACTCCATCTGGAGCAGATGGAGTCGGGGCACCCTGGTCCTAGGTACGATAGGCTGCTCTTCAGCGCCAAAGAGGCGGTCTACAAGGCATGGTTCCCGGTCGAGCATGCTTGGCTAGACTTCGAAGATGTTGAGATCAAATTGAATCCGAAAGGGACTTTTTCAGTCAGCCTTAATCCGGCGCTTCAAAGCAGACATTTCTACAGTCAAGAATTAGTGGGGCGTTGGTCTCTGCGTGAAGGCAACTTACTGACCGCTGTTCAAGTTAGTGAGGTTTAGGTGTCCCGAGTCACGGAGTTAGCAGGATTTCAGACTCCGAAAAGTTGGGTAAGGTCGGGTCAACTAGGCCGTGCTGAACTTCTGAGGACCGGTTCCAGGACAGGGTCTGGCCCGGGCGGATGGTGTTGAATTCGATCCGGTAAACGTCGGCCTCGCGGACCAGATTGAGGGTATTGTCGATCTGTTCGCGGTAGAGCCACTCACACTTCAAGCTCTGGAAAGCTCGTTCTCGGACGCCGTTCTGCCCACGAATTCGTTCCTTGGTGCGGGCATGGCACAGCTCGGGGTATGCGGTGATGAAATGCTCGAATCGGAGGGACCAGAACGGCCGCCGTTGTCGGTGACTAGATGCGGGGATCCGGGCGGCGTCGCAGAGCATCGCGAACGATGCTTAGGAGCGAACTCGGTAGGGGCTATTACCGAAGATGACCAGCAGCTGTGTGGCGGTGACGGTCGCGACGGCCTTGGTCTGCACCAGCGCGGGGCTGACCGCCTCGACCAGTTGGGCGAAGCGGCGGCGTGGTTGGCGATCTCTTCGTCGAGTTGTTGGTAACGGGCCGTAAGACGCTTCAGCACGATGCGGGTGCGGGATGTGACCTGATCGTCGCCCGAGCATGCTCGTCTGGCACCCAGGCGTGTCGTGGACAGACCACGGTAAGACGTCGACGAGACCATGCTAGGGAGTACGCTCCCATAAGGTCATGTCCGGCCAGCCGGCACTCCGACGCCACCACGGAGCAGACAGGTCAAAACAAGGAACAGGTCTCAATAGGGCACCGTCAGTCAAGTTAAGGTCATGCCAGGCGGTAGCTGATTTCCAGTATCAACGTCCAGTTGTCTGTGCAAGTGGTCTGTTTTAGATGGTTTGGTTGAATCGTTCGAGGTAGCGGAGGGCGAGTTCGTTGAGGGCATTGGTCCAGCCTTCGATGGTGGAACCTTCGACGAGTTTTGCTGGGTGCCTTGCCGGGCTGACTCTTGGGTCGGCCAGTTTATTTGGCTCGTTTGTGGGCTTTCTTGTCTTCGATGTTGCAGATCGCGAGTCAGAGCAGCTTGGCCACCGAGGCGTCGTTGGGGAACTGGCCGCGGTTGGTGATGATCTTGCACATCTGGTAGTTGCAGCTCTCGATTGGGTTGATGGTGTAGATCACCGGGTGGCTGGTCCGAAGTCGAGGAACGGATGAACTGGTCCCAGGCGTTCTCCCAGGACGGGCATTCTTGCCCAGCAGCGAGTCTGCGAACGCTGTGAGTGCCATCAGAGCCGGCGTGTCGTCGATGGCGGTGTAGAACGTGCGTAAGCATCGCGGCGAGGACCTTTCGATCGGCATAGGCGACGAACCGCATCGAGGCGCAGAACAGGTGGACGACCACGCACGTCTGCACGACCGCTTCAGGCCAGGTCGGCTTGATCGTCTCGGGGAACCCGGTCAGCTTATCGCAGCACACGATCAACACGTCACTGATGCCCCGATTAGCCAGCTGCGCGCGGACGCTCGCCCAGAACTTCACCCCCTCGCTAACTCGGATCCAGATCTCTAGCACGTGCTTGAACCGTCAAGGTCGACGCCGACCACGGTATGGGCATGCCGGTTTACGATCCCGTTCTGGTCATGGACCCGTGATGCCTCATGTCAATACCTCCGGATGGATTGATCGTTGCCTCAGGTGGGGATATCCGCATTGTGTGAGTTGTTGCCTTAAGCGTTTTCTTTGGCTCAGCCGACCTCAGCTTGAGGGGAGTGATAGGCGCAGCTTTTGGCTTGGGCGAGAGCTTCTAGCCGGGCGGTGGGGTCGAGGATCTGACGTTGCAGGGCGCCCAAATGGAGTTTCTTGTAGCGGGCGTTCATTGTGATGACCGGGCGTTTGCGGGTCGCGGGATGGGCCAGGGCTCGCTGGTGTGGCGTGGCGGCCTGGGTGGTACTTCTTGATGACTTTCGCCCCGTCACTGTGCTTTGAGGACAGCTTGAGGCTGGGCAGGAAGTAGTTGGCGAACTCACCGTCTAGTTCTTCCTAGATCTGGTTCAACACCTCCAGCTCAGCGGTAGTGTCGTAGCGGTAGTAGCCGACCAGCTCTCTGACGCGTGCCCGGTTCTTCTGCTCGACTTAGCACCCATCATTCTTCTTACCCGAGCGTCCGCGGGTAAAGGTGATGTGGCGAGTTTCACAGTAGTGGAGCAGGTGGTGGTTAATGAACTCGCTGCCGTTGTCGGAGTCGATGCCCTTGGTCGGAAAGAGGAACTAGCTCAAGACGTAGTCGATCGCCTCGACGACCCATTTGCGGGCTCGGTTGGGCACCGAGCGATTGACGGTACAGCCGGTGGCGGGCGATGTCAGTCATGGTCAGCGTGTAGCAGTACTCCTCGGAGGCGATACCACCGTCATGAGCGACCAGGTCGACCTCAACGAACCCGGGGATGGCGTTATCCCAGTCTGCGAAGATACGCGGGATCTGGTGCTTCAACAAGGATCCGGGCTTGGTGTGCGTACGGCCCCGCACCCTCATCCGTGACCATTCGTCAGCCAGCATCCGGTTGATCGTGACTGCCGAGATCTGGGCGAGCAGTTCGGCCTGCTCATCGCTCAAACTGATCTCACCCTCTGCCCGCAACAGGGGTACCAGGACGGGCATGAAGGGAGCCAGGATCTTGCCAGCCGGGGTCCGCAACAGCACCCAGCAGCGGATCAACGCGGGCAGCAGGTCGTCCCCGTAGACTAGGGCTCGGGGCTTACGTGGGTGGGCGGCCTTTGATCCGCACCGCGTCATGCAACGCGGCCCGAGTGTAGTCACGGTGCCAGCCGGTCAGTTCCACCAACTCGTTCAGGATCCGGGTCTTGCCTGCCCGATCAGCACTGCGATACACAAGCGCCAGCTTCTTCGTCACAGCCTGCCGTTGGCTCATCGTCAGCTCCATGATTGATCATGCCCAGACACGGAGCCCCTCACGTGAGCAAAGAAGCACAGCCGGAGAAATCACAGGGCAACGAACCAGTCAAAGCGGAGGTTCTAGACAAGTCAACTCGAGGCCTTTCCAAGGCAGTACTGACGGAGGTATCATTAATTTTTAGGTGGCCTCTACGTGCGTGGCCCACCGTTGGATGCGGTGGTTGACCTGATGGCTTCGGCTGGTTGGTCCTCTATGTTTCCTTGTCGCCGGTGACGGGGAGAGGACTATGCTCATGTTCCGCCTGATCTGGACCGGCAGCATCCACACGCGTGACTTCCTGCACCGCTACATGCCGACCACCATCGTGCTGGACAAGCTCCGCACGCGGCGCGGGCTGGAGTGGGGCGTGCCGGCGATGTTGCTGGCCATCCCGTACCTCGCGGTCGCGAACATCCTGACGATCCTCATCGGCCGCAGTGCGCCCGGGTGGTTCCACCTGCTGGTGCTGGTTTATATCTGGAACGCGTTCAAGTTCCTGGTCATGGGCCCGGTGAGCGTGGTGCTGTTGATGCGAGCCCGCACTGCTGAGCGTCGCGACCGGTGCATGCCGTCACGTTCACCCGCCCCGACAACCTGACGACCTCACGCAACCTGCGGGCT
>CALHWB010000004.1 GCA_938036835.1 uncultured Propionibacterium sp. | reverse complement strand
GGGGCCGGCTGCCCGGTTCCCGGGTTTGCGGGCTACCGCAAGGAACAACGGGAAGTCGCGATCATGCCGGCGAATCGTTGCTACCGTGGTCAAGGCGACCTCGGTCAGGCCGAGATCGACCAGTTGGGCGCCCAGCCAGTCCCGGTCGATCCCGTGGTGTGCCGGTGCGGTGGCGGCCCGGGCATGGAAGGCACCCCGCTCGGGGTCCAGATCGCACAGCGCCAGCCGGCCCCCGGGTCTGACCAGTTCGGCCAGCCTGGCCAGACCCGTTGCCGGGTCCGGCAGGTGATGCAGGGCCAGCAGGCTCACCACCGCCTGATAGGTGGCCGCCATGCCGGGACCCTCGGCGAGGTCGGATCGCAGCACGCTGGCCCGGGAAGGATCGGGCAGGCCGGCGATCTTGTCAGCCGCTCGGGCCAGCATGCCCGGCGAGGTATCGGCCAGCACCATGTGGTCGGCGTGGCCCAACAATGCCAGTCCCAGCAGTCCCGTCCCCGCCCCGAAGTCCAGCCAGGTGCCGCCGGGCGGGATTCGTTCGCGGATCGCGGCGGCCACCCGTTCGGCCCGGGCGATGCGAGCCGGATCGGCGTCCCAGGTGGCGGCCAGGGAATCGAAGGGATTCCCGGCCGTACGACCACCGGTCGCCACCCGGCGCAACGCGTTCGACACGGCAAGCAGCGGACGCGCCAAACAGCGCCAGGCCGGCTGGCGCCCGGTAGGCCTGCGGGTGCTGGGCGGCATGGCGCAAGACTAGTGGCCGGGTGGCCCGGCGCCAACCTTCGGACCCACCGCGTCATGTCCGACCGACGAATCGGACCATTTGGCTGGTGGCTACCGCTGATGGTGTTCCCGGCCAACGGCCGAATATGCCCTGGCAACTTGTTTCTGCCCAATATCGGGCCGGACCGAGCACCCGGGGGCAGAATGACAGCATCCAAGATCATCAAGATGCTCACTCTCGAGTGGCGTGAGGGGTAGAAATGAGCGTTGTGGAACAGTTGGTCGAGACCCGGCAGGACTACGACCGCGAGGCGTTGGTCGCCCGTTTGGCCCCGCAGGGAGTGTCGTTTGGCTACCGGAATACCTCCGGGCAGTGGATCGAGACACCCACCGCAACCCTGGCCCGGGTCGCCGGGTCCTTCCCCGCCGAGAAGGATCGCGACCACGCCGATCCGATAGTGTGCACCCCGGGACGCTGGCATCCCGACCTGTTCGGTACCCTGATCATGGAAGAC
This sequence comes from uncultured Propionibacterium sp., assembly GCA_938036835.1. Classification (GTDB taxonomy): domain Bacteria; phylum Actinomycetota; class Actinomycetes; order Propionibacteriales; family Propionibacteriaceae; genus Brooklawnia. The sequence goes on along the minus strand of CALHWB010000004.1, from coordinate 7,691 downwards.
GGCTTTCACTTCCAATGCCATGGGGTGGTGGACGTCCCCGGCTACCACATCCTGTACACCCGAAACGCCGAGCGGCGGTTCGTCATCGCGGCACCCGAGGAGTTGAAGACTCCCGAACGCAGCTGGGGCTGGCAGATCCAGCTCTACGCCACCAGGTCCCGGGGCTCCTGGGGCATCGGCGACTACCGGGATCTCGGGTTGATCTGCCGGCTGGCGGCCGGCCAGGGGGCGACCTGTGTGCAGGTATCCCCGGTGCATGCCACCGCACCGATCACCCATCAGCAGCCATCCCCCTATTCCCCGGCCTCTCGGCTGTTCCTCAATCTGCTGCACATCGCACCGGGCGCCGTCTACGGCGCCGAGCGGGTTGACCTGTCCGATCTCGACCGGGCTGGGCGCGCCCTGAACCGGCAGCGCATGATCGACCGGGACGCGGTCTGGGCGCTCAAAAAGGCCGCCCTGGAACGGGTCTGGGCGGCCGTCCGCGACGAACCCAATGTGGAGTTCCGGGCCTGGGAGGTCGAGCAGGGCCGGGCCCTGCAACAGTTCGCGATCTGGTCCACGATCGCCGAGCTACAGGACTACGCCGACTGGCGGCGCTGGCCGGTCGAGCTACGCCGTCCCGAATCACCGGCGGTCGCCCGAATCGCTGCCGAGCACGCCGACCGGGTACGCTTCCATGTCTGGGCGCAGTGGGCCGCGCATGTGCAGTATCGCAACGCCTGCCGGGCCGGGGTGGACGTGATCGCCGATCTGGCGGTCGGTTTCGATGCGGGCAGCGCGGACGCCTGGATCTTCCAGGATCTGCTGGAGTTCGACTTCGAGATCGGCGCCCCGCCGGATAGCCACAACACCGAAGGACAACGCTGGGGGCTGCCGCCGTTCAATCCGCGAGGCTTGCAGAACGCCGATTTCGCCCCGTTCGTCGAGATGGTGCATCGCGCACTGCGTTCGGCCGGCAGCCTGCGGATGGACCATGTGATGCAACTGTGGCGGCTCTATTGGGTGCCGGTAGACGGCGGCGCAGCCGATGGGGTCTATGTCTATTACCCGGTCGATGCGCTGTTGGCTATCCTGCGGCTGGAGGCGATGCGAGCCAATGCCTGGATCGTCGGCGAGGACATGGGCACGGTGGCCGAGGGGGTGCGTGAGACGATGGCCGCCATCGGCATGCTGGGCAACCGGTCCGGGATGCGCACCCCGGTGTCGGATTTCCCGCTGCTGGGGGTGGGGACCTCGTCCACCCACGATCAGGTCAGCGTCGCCGGGCTGCTGACCGGCAGCGATGTCGCCGACCTGCAGCGGATCGGCAAGAACGCCGACTGGACGCAGATCAACCGGGTGCGCCGGGCGGCGGCCGAACTGGCCATGATCGATCCCGACCGGGATCCGGCTTCCTTGACCGAGGGCGATATCCGGGCAGCGGTGCTGTCGCGCTATCGCATGCTGTCGGATGCGCCCTCGGTGATCGTGGTGGTCAACATCGATGATGCCGCGATGGTGGCCGAGCGGCCCAACATGCCGGGCACCATCGACAGCTACCCGAACTGGCGGATCGCTCTGCCGCGGCCGGTGGAGGACATCATGACCTCCGAGCTCACCAACGATCTGGTGCGGCTGATGCGCGAGGACCGCTGAGCGGGTCTTCGGGGTACCTGCACCGGTCGCGCCCGGCTGCGGGCCGCACCGGGTGTGCTCCGCGCCGGACGACGGGCCACCGCGGGGCTTAGGGGATCGGCAGACGGCGCAGCACGCGCAGCCCCCCGGTTAGCGCGCCGGCGAAGCGTTCGGCCGGTAGCCCGGCTCTTGAGCTGATCGGGATCAGCCGCTGGGTGGCCACCGATTGGGTTTCGGTGAACCGGTACAGCCCTTCCGCGCCGTGCCGGCGCCCCATTCCCGAATCCCCCATGCCACCCATCGGGGCGTCGATGGAGGCGATCGCGGCCGCGTAGCCCTCGTTGATGTTGACGGTGCCGGCCCGCAGTTTGCGTGCCATGGCCCGTCCGGCGGCCGGGTCGCCGGTGAAGATGGCCGCGTTCAGCCCTTGCCGGCCCCGATTGGCCAGTCGGATCGCCGCGGCGTCCCCCTTGACCGGATACAGCGCGGCCAGCGGGCCGAAGGTTTCGGTCAGGTGGCATTCTGCGCTGTCGGCGACGTCGGTCAGCACGGTCGGCTCGAAGAACCAGGGGGCTAGTTCGGGACGCGCCCGGCCACCGGTTAGCACGGTGGCGCCGTGGGCGACCGCATCGTCCAGATGGGCCTGCACCTTGGCTAGCTGGGCTGGGCTGGCCAGGGTGCCCATGTCGTTGGCCCAGTCCAGGCCGGGGGCAAGCCGCATCTCCCGGACGCGGGCCACGAACTCGTCGCGGAAGTCGTCGTGGACCCGCTGGTCTACCAGGATTCTTTCGATGTGCATGCACAGCTGGCCGGCGCTGTCGAAGCAGGCATGCACGGCACCGGCGGCGGCCCGGGCGAGATCGGCGTCCGCGCGGACGATCAAGGCATTCTTGCCACCTAGTTCGGCGCTGATCGATTTCAGTTGAGCGCCGGTGGTGGTAGCCAGCAGCCGGCCGGTGGCGGTCGAACCGGTGAAGCACAGCATGTCGGTGGCGGCGACGAGGGTGGGGCCGAGTTCGCGGCCCGGCCCGGCAATCACCTGCCAGGCCTCGGCCGGCACCCCGGCGGCATGCAGCAGGACGCTGCCGGCCAGGGCGGTCAGCACGGTCTGGGAATCGGGTTTGGCGACCACGGTGTTGCCGGCCACGAGCGCAGCCAGCCCATCGCACATCGCCATCGACAGCGGGTAGTTCCAGGGGGTGATCAGACCCACCACCCCCTTGGGGTTGCGGTTCAGGTCGATGCGGGTCAGCCCGGGGAGTACTCCGCGGCCTCGCCTGGTTCGTAGCAGCGCGGGCGCCCGCCGACCGTAATAGCGGGCGGTCAGGGCGAGGTGGACGAGTTCCTGGTAGGCGTCCATCCGGCTCTTGCCGGATTCGCGGCAGATCAGGTCGAGCAGATCGGCCTGGTGATCCAGCAGCAGGTCGTGCAGCCGCAGCAGGCAGTGGGCGCGTTCGGTCACCGGGACGCGGGCCCAGCGCGGTTGGCACGACCGGGCGGTGTGGACGGCCGAGGTCACCTCATCCGGCCCGGCAGCGGGGATGCTGGCCAGCACCTTGGCGTCCAGCGGCGAGATCAGGTCGAAACTCTGGGTGTGACCTGAAACCAGCAGTTCGGTGAGGTCGATACCCAGGAACGTGGGTGTGGCGATCGTGGGACTCACGAGCCCGAGCCTAGGCCGTTCCTTCCGGTCGCACCGGCGAAGCCGGCAGCTCTGCGGCCCGAGGCCGGCTCATGGTTTGAGTAAAACCCGGTGGCCAGCGGATCTGTCATGGCGCATGGCTTTCCTTCGCGTCACCGTCTTCGCCGAGCGATCCGATACGGGTAGGTGTCCGGCGCGCGCCTGGCTGCCCGGCGCGCGGCAGGCGCGGTATCGCCGGGTGGCGGCGGCCGCCGGATGGCGTCCGGCCGGGCCACACCGCGCTTGGGCGGTGTGGCCGATCGGGTCTGCCTCGGCGGCCGGCCGACGGCAGCTAGGGTGACAGCGTGCGGCTCTACCTGATCAGACATGCCCAGACCGATTCGAACCTGTCCCAGATCCTGGATTCAGCCTATCCGGGTGCCCCGTTGAACCCTACCGGGCTGGCCGAGGCGGCCGACTTGGCCGACCGGCTCGGCGATCAACCGATCACCGCGGTGTTCTCCTCCGATATCGTGCGGGCGGTGCAGACGGCCACTCCGCTCGCCGAGCGGCTGGGGGTGCCGGTGCGGCAGCTACCGGGCCTGCGCGAGATCACCGGTGGGGCACATGAGGGCGAGATCGGCTATGCCGGTTTCATCGCCGACCTGGCCGGCTGGTTGACTAGCCCGGACGCCCGGATTACCGGTGGCGAGTCGGCTGCCGAGTTCGTGAGCAGGTATGACGCGGCCATCGCCGAGATCGCGGCCACCGGGCATCGGGTGGTAGCGGTGGTCTCCCATGGCGCCGCCTTGCGGGTGTGGACGCCGCTGCGGGCCGCCAACATGACGGTAGGTAGTGGCGACCGGTATCGCCTGGGCAATACCGCGGTCATCGTCTTGGACGGGGATCCGCAGACCGGCTGGCGGGTGCAGAGCTGGGCCGGAGAGCGGCTGGACCGGTAGGCCCCCACGGGGCGGCGATGTGGTGGTGCGGGCAGAATTGCTGCCATGAGCCAGGTTATCGCGCTGGTGTCTGCGGTTCGGGTGGGGGCGGTGCGCACCCACCTGTGGGACGGTCGCGAATACGCGAGCGGTGCGCTGAAGGAGCCGGTGCCTGGGCCGGTGTGGTTGGGGAAGCTGGGTTTCGCCGGGGATGAGCAGGCCGATCGTGTCCATCACGGCGGCCCCGATAAGGCGGTGTTGTGCTATGCGGCGCAGCACTATGCGCGCTGGGCCGAGGAGCAGGGATTGTCGCTGCCGGTCGGCGGGTTCTTCGAGAACGTCACCTTGACCGGGCCGGATGGTTCGGATGCGCCCGACGAGCGTTCGGTACTGCTGGGGGAGACTTGGCGGCTGGGCGGTGCACTGGTGCAGGTGAGCCAGCCGCGCAGCCCCTGCTACAAGCTGGCCCGCCGCTGGCGGGTGCCCGATCTGGTGGCCCGCGTGCAGCAGACCGGCTGGTCGGGCTGGTATCTGCGGGTGCTGGAACCCGGCCGGGTGAGCGCCGGTGACCCGGTGGTGCTGGTCGGTCGTCCGGCCGGGGCGCCATCGGTCGGTGCGGTGGCCCGGATCCTGAACGTCGACAAGAACGATCTGGCTGGCGCCAGGTGGCTGCTGGGCGTCCCGGATCTGCCCGAACGCTGGCGCCAGAAGCTGCTCGACCGGCTGGCCGGGCGCGAGGCCGACGATTCGGCTCGGCTTGCCGGCCCCGACCGGATGTCTTGATCGTGTTTTCGCTCGCCGGGGCCGGGTTCGCGAGTCGCCTTTCCCGATCGGTCGTGGCCTTGCCAGGCAGGCCCGGCGGGTTCGGTATCAGATGACCGGCAGCGCAACGCGCCGGCAGCGGCGGCGAAGCCCTGGGTATTGGTTTACCGGCTGGTGCGAGTTGACTGGACCGGTATGCTTTGCGTCCCGCTATTGCTAGAATGGGTAGCGGTTTTACCTCAAACATATTGGATACTTAGATGCGGGCCTGTCATTGGGGAGGGCTTTGTGCGCTGGTATGACGAGTTGGCCGAGGACGAGGTGCCGGCTGCGCCGCGGTTTGCTGCGGGGCCGGGAGCCGATGAGTTCGTCGAGGATTCCGAGGATGGGCTTGCCGCTGCCGGGTTTGGGGCGGCGGAGGAGCCGGTCGAGTGGACTCCGGAGCAGGGGTTCAGCGATCCGTTGAATGTGGTGCGGGTTTGGTCGGATCCGGCGGGTGGCTTGGCGCGTGTCCGGTTTTCGTTGAGTTGGCGGAGCCGGCTGGCTGGGCGTCCGCTGGGGGAGTCGGTCACGGTGGCGTTCATGTTGATGAATAACTATCTGCACGCCTATACCTCGCCGGTGTTCGACGAGGAGCTGCCTGTGGTGACCCGTGCTCCTTCTGCGGAGCGGGTGGCTAAGATCAACCAGCGGTGGGCTGAGATCGATGCCGAATTGGCCGAGCTGGATCCTGCGGAGTTTCCCGGCTATCGGGAGGTGTGGGAACCGGCGATGGGCACCGATTGCGGCAATGGTGTCGGGGTTTGGCTGGATCGTTCGGGTAGGGCGGCGGTGGCCAGGTTCAACGACGGTTGGCTGCGTACCACCAATGGCCGGGCGCTGGCGGGTGGGGTGATGTCCAGTTATCGCAGGGCGAGGGCTGGGTATCGTCGGCCGGTGCGGGCGCTGGATCGGCGTGGGGAGCTGTTGGCCGAGCGGCATCGGTTGCTGCATGAGCTGTCGGGCCCACCCAGGCCGGTGGTGGGCCGGTTGAGCGATGATCTTGTTTTGCCGGCGCCACCGGGGGTGTTTGGCCGTGGCTAGTCGGTTGGGCTGTTTTAGTTACTGGGTAAGGCATTGACGTTGGAGGTTTTACTGTGAGCGGTTTGAGTGAGTCCGGTATGCCGCGCAGGGTGGCGGTTAGTGGCGTCGATGGTTATCGGGCCGATACCGATGATGAGTTGGATGTGCTGGAGGTTAAGGAGGCTCCTATCGAGGATGGCTGGGAAAAGGCTGGTTCCGGTGGGGGCGCGGGTGGATCGATGCCGCCGATGATGGGCGCTGGCGGTGCGGCCGCTGCCGGTCGTGCCGGTGCGGCTGCTGGTCGGGGCGGTGCGGCCGCTGCCGGCATTGGCGGTGTGCCTGCTGGTGTGCCGGGTGCTGCCGGTGTTGGCGGTGGGGTGACCGCTGCCGGAGGGGTTGGTTCGGTCGCTGGTGGTGGTGCTGCCGGTGGAATGGCGCCATTGGGTACGGCTGGTGTGCCGGGTGCCGGTTCGGTTGCTGGTTTGGGCGGCTATTCGCCGTTTGGTGGCACGATGGTTGCCGATGGGGCTGGCGTTAGAGCTGGTGGTGCCGGTGCGGTGGCTGGCTTGTCTGGGTCGCCGGGCGATGCTGGCCAGTCGGGTGTCTCGGGTTCGAGCGCCGGCTATCCGGGTGTCTCGGGTTTGAGCGCCGGCTATCCGGGCGGTTTGGGTATTCCGGGCCGGTCGGGTGATTCCGGTGTCCCGGGTGTGCCTGCCTACCCGGGTGCCTCGGGCTCGGGCCGGTCGGCTGATGGTGTGCCTGCCTACCCGGGTGCCTCGGGCTCGGGCCGGTCGGCTGATTCCGGTGTCCCGGGTGTGCCTGCCTACCCGGGTGCCTCGGGCTCGGGCCGGTCGGCTGATTCCGGTGTCCCGGGTGTGCCTGCCTACCCGGGTGTCTCCGGTTCGGGCTATCCGGGTGATCCTGGTACTGGTGTTCCTGGCCAGCCGGGTGGTTCTGGTGGGTTTCAGGTCAGTACCGATGAGCTTGATGGGGTTAAGGATAAATGGGCGCGGCTTGGTGGGGAGTTGACTGAGGCGCAGGCCGTTGCGGATGAGTTGCGGTTTCGCAGCGAAGCCTATTTCTTGGGGCGGTTTCCAGGTGCGCATGAGTCCAGCCGGGCGTCCTTTGCCGAAGATATGGGTCGGGCTACTAGGAATGCGTCGGGTATTGCGGTGGTGCTTGGGGTGACCTCTTCCGATTATTCGGATGTCGAGCGGGATGCCGTGTCGGCGGCTAGGGGGGTGTGGGGGTGACCGATTTTTCGCAGATTGCTGGGTTGCTGGCTGAGCTTAGGGCGGTGACGGGGGAATGCCGGGACCGGGACCGGGTTGAGTATGAGAGTGCGGTGGCGGCTCTTGAGGGTTGTGGTGAGAAGCGGATGATTTCTGCCGCGGAGGCTAGGGAACGGCTCGATTATCCCATACGGATGATCGATTATATCGAGAACGCCACGGATAGGTACTATAAGGAGGGTTTTGCCGTTCCCGAGGAGTTGGCGCGGTTGGCGGCGCGTTGGGCGGAGTTGAGTGGCCGGGTTGCCGAGATCCGGGAGCAGGCTTCTCGGCTTACCCTGGATGGCTGGCAGGGTACGGGTTCGGCTGGGTACCGGGCTAGGGTGCCGGTGTTCTGTGACGATTTGACCAATATCGCCAATTTGGCTAGCAGCACGGCACGTAATTCGGAGCTTG
>CALHWB010000003.1 GCA_938036835.1 uncultured Propionibacterium sp. | reverse complement strand
GGGTAGCCGGCCGCCCCCGCCGGCACGCCCGAGCCGGCACCCGGCATGCCGTAGCGGGCCGGAGCGCCCGAAACCCCCGGCGGGGAGTAGCCGCCCGCCGGCGGCACAGCCGGACCGGCATCGTAGCCCTGCCCTGCCGGCGCCCCCTGGGATGCCGGCGGCGACTGGGCACCATAGGCGGTCTGGGTGCCGTAGACAGACCCGGTTCCCCGAGCATGAGCGTAACCGGCCTGGCCCGCACCCGCGTAGCCATAGCCGTCCTGGCCGGCTGGCGCACTCGGCTGCTGGGGCGCCCCATAGGGCGCACCCGGCGGCTGTGGCCCCGCCCAGGACGACGGCGCGTCCGGATAGGAGGCCGACCCGGGAACGGCCGAACGTGCGGGGCCCGCCGGCTCGGCGGGCGCGAACCGGCTATCGATCGACTGACCAGGCGGAGCATAGCGGGCCATCTCCTGCGGCGCGTAGTCGCCATACCGGCCCGGCTGGGCGGGCTGCTCCATCGGCCCGGTGGGGATTTCGCCGGGCCCGGCATAGCCATTGGCCCCCATCAGATGGGCGGGTAGTCCCACCGTAGAACTGCTGCGCCGCCCGGTGGCCTGCGTAGTGGGCATCGCGGGAGCGGGCTTGGGAATGCGGGCGATCGCCAGCGACTTGACCGCCAGATCGTGCCATCCCATCCGGCGTTCCTGGACGACCAAGAAGATAGCCAACGCGACCCCACCCACCAGGGTGAACCACAAGGCGTACAGGATCAGGCTGCGCAGACACATCCGCCCCCAGCCGATGGCCTTGCCATCGTTGAGACCGACCAGTTCAAGATGGAAAACCCGGAATCCCAGGCCCGCCTTGCGGGTCGCATACAACCACCACTGCACCAGCACCCAGCCGAACAACAAAACGCTGAACCCCACCGAGTAGATCAGCCAGCCGGCAACCTGTTTACCGGTCAACAGCCAACTCCACAGGCCGACGATCAACCCCGGGACGAGTCGGTCGATGAATGCGGCACCAAACCGACGCCCGATCGGCGCCACGACCACACCAGAAGACTGGTTCATTGCTCGCGCCTCCCCTGTTGCACGGATAAGTCGAAGACTACTTGACCAAGTGGTTAACCCGGCCGTCAACCAACCCGGTGGAAGGATCGGGTGGACAGCCGGCTGAACCACGCCTGGCGGCGCGAGACCGAGGCGCGCAGCCCGCTCACCGCCAGATCGATCCCACGCCAATAGCGGTTTGCCTGCTCGGCGTTCACCGGCTCCGGGGCGAAACTGGCCGCGTCTGCCTGTCTGGCCAGCCGATTCGAATCCACTCGCTCCTCAAGCCGGGGATACGACAGTGCCAGAGCGCTGGCCTGCTCGGTGCGGGTGGCGGCCGGCGAGACATCGGCGCCGAGATCGCGGGCCGCGTCCAGCAGCTCCGCCCAACCGCCGGCCACCCGGGTGGCCACCAGCTCGGCATGCATGCGCTGCCGCCGGCGACGAGCCTTCAGCCCCAGGATCAAGATCAGCGGCCCGAAAACCACCAGCATCGGAAGACCGAACACCGCGGTGACGCGCAACACCTGGGCGATATCGATCCGCGGCGGCAGTTCGGGAGCCTTCGAAGGATCGACCGGCATCTGCTGATCGGGCGGCGGCACCTCGGGACGCTGCGGGGGCGGCGGTGGGTTCTCCACATGCGGACGAGTCTGGGGGGCACGCTGATCCCGCAGTTCCTTGAGGATCCGATCCGGGTCCGGCGTCGGATCGAACAGCACCCAGCCGAGATCGCGCAGATAGACCTCCGTCCAGGCGCCCACATCGGCGCCGCGCACATCGCCGGAGCCGCCCGCCGGAGCCCGATAGCCATAGACCACCCGGGCCGGCATCCCCAGGGACCGGGCCATCAGGGCCATCACCACGGCATACTGCTCGCCATCGCCGACCATCTGCTCCTCGTCGGCCAGCAACGCCGACATCCGGCTGTAGGAGTGCCCAGGCAGCGACGGGGTCAGTCCGGGATCGACCCCATGGCTGAACCAACCGGTGGTCGACAGCCGCGACTCCAACGCCAACAAGGCGTCGCCGGCACCCAACGCCCCGGAAGTCCAGGTGCGGGCCAATTCCTGCAACCGCTCGGGCAGATCGGCTGTCTCCGGCAACTCGACATCGCCAACCGAGGCGCTACGGATCTGGGCGTCGGGGGGACGGCCGGCATACACCGCATCGACCACATAGGAATCGCCCGCCCGGAGACCGGCCGCCACCAGGCTGGTGCCGCTAGCGACGTTGTGATACCACGAATCGCCCAATTCGAGGGCTCGATCACCTTCGAAAGCGACATCGCGGGTGGCTCCCAGGCTGGGCAGCCAGACACCGGAATAGCCACCTACCCGGACGCGGACCCGGTAGCCGTCCCCCGGTGCGGCGGTCTCGATCCGGGCGCCCACCCGCACATAGTCCGACCCACCGCCGGTAGCGGAATTGCTCACGTTATAGGTCAAGCCGTCATAGGCATCCAGCGTGGCCACCCGCAGGACACCGCCGCCGGGAGCGCCCTGGACGCTGAACAGCACATCGTCCTCGTGCTCGCTGATATTGGCCCGGAACCCCTGCAGCGGCGAGGGATAGGCCCGCACATCCAAGGGCCGCGTCACCAGATCCCGCAGCACCAGACGCGGCTCGCGCGGCGCCACGAAACCGGACACGGCCACGCTCACCCCGGCCACCACCGCGAACACCAGGACACCGGCCAGCGCGGTGGGCAGCCGGCGGCTCGACGCGGTGCGGGCCAGCGAGGTACGCGCCCGGGAGCGCTGCATCGTCGTCCAGGCCAGAACCAGCCCAAGCACCCCCAAAGCCACCGCCGCCGGCCGCAAGGTTTCGGCGGCACCGAGCGCAAAAGCCACCAGAATCGCCACCGAACCCGGCAGCCAGGCGAGGGTGGGGCGGGCGGACCGGCGGGCCAGGGTGATACCCAACAGCCCGGTCAGCAAGGCCAACAGCGCCGGCACGGTCATCAGATTCGAGGTGGTGCCCAGCGGCGGTGCGATGGTGAGCATATCCCGCCAGGCGGTGACCGGCCCGGTGGCCAGCCCCAGGAGAGTACGCGGGCTGGGTATCACATAGCCGGTGTTCGCCTCGGGCATGGCCAGCAGGCCACCGAACACAAACCAGGCCAGGCCGGTGACCAGCATGGTGGCCGTCGGACGCCAGCGACGCCAAGCGCTCAGCAACCCCAGGCCGATCCCCAAGGCGGTACCGCCACCGACCGCCAGCCACAGCCACGGCTCCCCGTAGGTAGGCCAAAAGGCCACCCCGAGCGCGGCGCCCAGCCCCAGCAGGGCGGCGCTGTCCGTGGCCAACGGCAGCCGTAGGAGACGACCGGTCATGATGGCATCGCCCGCCGCATCGCGCGTTCCAGTTCGGAAAGCTGCGCCAACCTGACCAATGAGACATTGGCGACATTGCGCACCATGACGCCCGCCCCCGGATCGACCACGATGCCGACCACCCGGGTGTCCAGATCGAAGGTGGCACAGGCCCGGCGCAGCCGGTCCAGGGAATTGCCCGCCCCGGTCGCCAGCATCACCACCGAGGCCTGCGGAGCCTGATGTACGACGGTGTTCGCCAGCTCCTGCAGCTCGGTGCGGCCCCGGCGTTCCAGCCGGGACAGTTCATCCAGCACCCGTGGGCCGCTCACCGCGGGCAGCGACTGCCTGTTGGTGAACACCGACAGCGGGTTTTGATCCCGCACCGAACGCAATGCCAGCGAACCGACGACGCTGATCGCGGTCTCGAAGTCATCCTCGCCCAGATAGGAGGTCAGGGCCAGGTCGATGCCGAGCGCCACCCGCGACTGTAGGGTCTCCTCGAACTGGCGAACCATCAGCTTGCGCATCCGGGCCGTGCTGCGCCAATGCACCTGCCGTCGATCGTCGCCGGGGGTGTATTCGCGCAGGGACTGGAAATTGATATCGCTGTTGGAGTGCCGGGCGCTGGTGTGACCTTCCAGGTCATGGATGAACCCGGTCTGCCGGCCGGTCAGCGACACCGTTCGGGGATGCACGAAAACCTCGATCCGATCGGTCCAGTTGGATTCGCGACCGGCCAGGCCGAAGGGATCGCCCTGCACCGAACGGGCCGGCCCAGTCGGCAAGACACCGCGCCGCTCGGTGGGAATCGTGAACTCCGCCACCCACTGCTGGGCCGCGGCCAGGCTAGGAACCTGAAAGGACGCGATCTCGGCGCCGATGGGCAGGTCGAGCCGGGCGGGCAGACACCGGCGGCGAGCGGTGTTGATCACCACGAAATGACCCGCGGCGGGCTGACCCACCACGACCCGCCGTTCCGGGACGCTCAGCTCCACCCGGAAATGAGCGCGTCCGATGGTACAGGCCAGGGCAATCACCAGGATCAGCCCGCTTGCCAAGGCAAACAGCCGCAGCTCCTGCCAGCGCAGCAACGCCCCCGCAACCCCCAGGACGAGCGCCACGCCAAGCAGCAGCCAGCCGGCGGTGCGCATCCCGAGAAACTGCGAAACCTGCTCGCCCAGCCGAACCCAGCGGGCGGCGCCGGGCGCCTCGACGATCGCCGGCACCGCCCAACGCTCCGCCGGGTCCTCGAACTCCGCCCGGTCCTCGGGCGGTGCGGTCGTGGTCGTCATGGTCAACCGGCAGCCCGCTCGGTGGGCGGCTGGACCGAACCGATGACCCGGGCCATCACCTGCTCACCGGTCACCCCGTTGAACTCCGACTCCGGGTCGAGGACGATGCGGTGGGCCAGGCAGGGCACCGCCAGCATCTTGATGTCATCGGGCACCACGAAATGGCGTCCCTGGGAGGCCGCCCACACCCTGGCGGCCCGGGTGAGCGCCAGCCCGCCACGCACCGAGGCCCCCAGCCGGACATCATCGGTGGTGCGGGTGGCCTCGACGACGCGGGCGACATAGTCGAACACCGCCGGCTCGATATGCACCGAACTGGCGAGCTGACTCATCTCGTTGACGCCCTGGGTGGTGATGACCGCCGCCAGGGCGGCCGACCGCGGCCGGGTGCCACCGGTGGACAGGATGCGCAAGGTGGCCTCACGATCGGGATAGCCCAAGGTGGTCTTCATCATGAACCGGTCCAGCTGGGCCTCCGGCAGCCGATAGGTGCCGGCCTGCTCGATCGGGTTCTGGGTGGCGATCACCATGAACGGCGGCCCGACCGGGAAGACCGAGGTTTCGACGGTGACCCGGCTTTCCTCCATGACCTCCAGCAGCGCGGATTGGGTTTTAGGCGAGGCCCGGTTGATCTCGTCGGCCAGCACGATGTTGGCGTGCACCGGCCCGGAGTGGAAGACGAAATCGCCGCTCTTCTGGTCGTAGACGAACGAGCCGGTGACGTCGGAGGGCAGCAGATCCGGAGTGAACTGGATCCGGCTGGACTGGCCCTGCACACTCTGGGCGAGCGCCTTAGCCAAGGTGGTCTTGCCGGTGCCCGGATAGTCCTCCAGCAACAGATGGCCCTCGGCGATCAGGCAGGTCACCGCCAGCCGCACGGCCTCGGTCTTGCCCATGATCGCGCGCTCGACATTGCGCACGACACTGGCGAAGGAGTCGGCGAACCAGTGGGCCTGGTCGAGGGTCATTGCCATGATGTGTTCTCCTGTCGGCTGGCCTTGGTCAACTGAGTCTGACCTGCGCGCGGTGGGATACCGCGTCCGATGCGGTCGAGGTCGAGCAGATCACCGTGCCGACGCTGGCAGTGCCCGGCACGGCGATCTGGGCGCCGTTCGCCACCCACGCCACCTCGGTCAGGCCATCGACCCGGCAATGCATCCCCCGCTCCTTCCCGAACCGCACGGTGACGGTCCTGCCGGCCGCCGTGGCGGTCATGGGCGCGGGCAGATCGATGCTGGTATTGCCGCAGTTGCCCGGACGTTCGCCATCGCAGACCGTCAGGGTGAGGGAGCCGGAAACCCCGCCGGTGGAAATATGCAGCGGCTTGTCCCAGTAGAATGCCCCCTTGTCACCGGCGGAGGTGGTGTAGCTGTAGGTTAAGGCCCCCTCGCTAGTGCCGTTCGCGTCCACCCAACCATGATCGATATTCCAGCTCTGGTCGCCCGCATAGCCGCTCAGGCGCACATCCATCAGTTTCGGCGTCCCAAAGGCGTATATCCTCTCGGGACTATCCTGGCCCTTGACCGCCCGCTTGTCGCCGGCCGGCGTGTTGGCGATCCCGGTCATGCTGGTGTTGAAAAGCGCACGGTAGCCGCTCTGGTCCGCGAACCCGGCGAACCGGGTGAAGGTCACCGACTGACCCGGCAGCACCTGGGCCTCCTCCAGATAGATCCCATCGCTCCACAAGATGACCCGCACCTTATCCCAGTCGCGGCCCGCGACATCGTCGACGGTGGCGGTCAACTGGTCGGGGCCGGAAGCCGTCAGGTGGCCGGTCACCGGAACCTCCGGGGCGGCGGTGGTCAGGATGGGAGCCGACTGCTCGCCATCGGTGGTGCCGCCCCGGGTGGACAGCCGGATAAAAGCCTGATACCTGACCCGGCGGTGCAGCCCGGAAACCTCGGTACCGCCAGCATTCTCGGTAGGCGCACCCAACGGCTGCTCCACGGTGTGCCCACCACCCTGCAGCACCAGCACCGCATTCGTCCACGGATCGGGATGCCCACTGGGCAGGGTCCAGGCGACCCGCAGCCGGCTGCCGTCGGGAGCATCGGTATCGGCCACCGTGGGAGCCGGCGCCTTGGGTGGGGCGCCCGAAGGATGATCCACGTTCGACAGCGGCGACAGATCGGAGGTGCCCTTGTTGTTCGTGGCGGTCACATAGAACGAGTAGGTCTCGTAATTGGTCAGGCCCTTCAGGTCGTGGCTACTCGCCGGGGCGGTCACCGGGATGTCGGCCACCTTGCCGTTGGCCTCCTTGATCGTATAGCCGGTCACCGGGGAACCCTCGAAGACCGGCTCTGCCCAGCGCAGCCGCAACTGGCCCGGCAGGCCGGGGCCGGGAAACTCCAGGATCGGCTGCGCCAGCGCGGGTGGCCGCACATCCGGGGTGCCCACCGCGGACGGATTGGAGGAATCCGAGGTGCCCAACTCGTTGGCCTCGGTGACGGCGAAGGTATAGCCGACATTGTTGGTCAACCCGGTCACGGTGCAGGTATTGGATGCGCAACCGGTGAACTCGATCCGCGAGCCGTTGCTGCCGGTAGCCGTCACGGTACGGCCGGTGATCGGCATGCCGTTGTTGGAATTGGAGGTCCATTTGATCGTGACCTGCTTATCGCCCTCGTTCTCGATGGTCGGGGTACCCGGGGCGGCCGGCCTGGACCGCACCGTCAACTCGATGGCGCCATCGACCTGGCGGCCCGGGTCCTGGGTGGCGTCCATGATCGTGTAACGCGCCGTCATCAAGCCGACATAGTCGTTCGCCGGGGTCACATCGACACGGTTACCCGAGACGCTGGCCGTGCCCCCGCCGGAGACGACCGCGGCGCTGACCACGGTCAGGGTCTGGTCGTCCAGGAAAGACTTGTCGTTGGCCAACACGTCGATATTGCGGGACTGACCGGCATTGGCGTCCTCGACCACATCGGCCTGCGCAACCGGCAACGGCCGGGTGGAACCGACAACCTGGATGGTCACGCTCACCTGCCGGCTGGCGCCGAAAGCGTCCACCACCATGCCCTGTAGCACGCTCGCGCGTCCCTTGGCCGTGATGGCGGCGGATGCCGTGATCACATCTCCGCCGACCGAGGCGGTCCAGGTGATGGCGGGATCGCCGCTGAGCTGACTCCAGGATTGGAAAGAGAAGTTGTCGCCCTCGGGATCGGTGAAGCGGCCGCGCAGCGGGAACCGCTGCTCGGCCTCCCCCGCACCGACCTCAAGAACCACATTCCCCGGCCCCTCGGGCGCCCGATTCGACATGCCGGCGCCCTGCCCATTGCCATCGGAGGACTGCGCCGGGGTGACGGTGATCGGGACCGCGACGAACGCGCGTTTGGCGGGATCGTCGGGGGTCTCGGAGGCATCGATCACCTCGAAGACCACCGAGGCCGGGCCGGCGTAGCGCACATCGGACTGGAAATCGATGCCCTCGGCCCGCGGATTGACCACACCCTTGGTGGCCCGCACCGTATCCGGGCTGGTCAGCCTGACCTCACGGTTACCGGTGCCGCGGATCATGGTTTCAAAGTTGATGGTGAAGATCTGCCCCGCCTCGACCCGGTACTCAGCCGACGGGTCGGCCAGCACCGGCACCGAATCCCTGCGCCCGGGCACCAGCGCCAAGGCCTGGGCAGTCTTGCCGTCCGCATCGGTGATCACATAACGCACCTGCTGCATCGCCTCGCCCACCCGGACGCGCAGCTTGCCGTCGGCGACCACCGCATCCCGGTTCACCTCGCCCTCGGCCGAGGGCGGCAGCGAGACCGTCAACTGGTCGTGCGGGCCGTCGGTGTCGAAGTCGTTGGCCAGCACATCGACATCCACCCATTCCCGGTCGAGCACATCGTTGACCGTCAGCTGATCGTCCAACGCGGTCGGGGCCAGCAGCGGCGCGGCCGGATCGACATGCAACGACACGGTGCCGGTGCCCGGCGAACCGCGCCTGTCCATCAGCTGATAGCTGCCCAGATAGTCGCCGGCCTCCTGCGGGGCGGTGACCGAGATGTACTGGTTGTTGACGATCCCCGCCGGGAAATCCATCCGGATGGCGTCCGACTCCTGGAAACCGAACTGGTCGCCGTCGATGTCGTAGTCGTTGGCCAGCACCGGCAGGGTCAAGGAGCGGCCGGGCCGCACCGTGACCTCATCGGGCACCCCGGTCGGCCCGGTGTTGTCGTCCGAGGGCGGGGCCACCCCGATGCGGATCTCCCCCGTGCCGACCGCGCCGAAGGAATCGATCACCTGATAGCGGAAGCTGTCGGTGCCCCGCGAATCCGGATAGGACTCATAGCGCAGCCAGCCGTCGCCGATCTCGATCACCCTGCCCAGGGACGGGCCCGACCCCAGCCCGAGCAGCCGCACCGAATCCCCGTTGGGGTCCATCCCGGCCATCCTGACCGGTATCCGCGTGACACTGTTCGACAGCACCCGGGCCTCGGCCAGCGGTGGGGTGGGCGCCTCATTCTGGGCGTCCTGACTGATCACATTGACGAAAATGGTCGCCGAGTCGGTACGCCCGCTGGAATCGGCGATCTGATAGGTGATGGGCAGGGTGGCCGCGGCGGCGGTCTTCGGGACGGCGATCCGCACCCGATCGCCGTCCACCCAAGCCCGGTCGCCCATCGGATTGTCCGGCAGCCCGACGATGCCGATCGGCAGGCCGATAGGCGAGGTGTCGTTGTTCAGCACCGGGACACTGACCGTGGCGCCGGCCCGCACCTTCACGTTGTCGTTGACCGCCCGGGGCACCGGGTTGCCGTACTGCGACGCCGGAAAGACCACGATGGTGCCCCGCGTCGAGTTCCGGCCATCGGACACCCAATAGGTCAACGCCACCGGCGCCTGGGTCTGGGTGATCATCGAGATGGTGAGCAGGTGACGTTCCTGCATCACCACATTGACCGCGTCGTGCCTGGAAATCGACTGGACGACCAGCACGTCATTGTCGGCGTCGGTGTCATTGAGCAGCGGATCGATCACCACGCTGCCGCCGAAAGGCACCAGCGCGGTATCGCGCACCGCCACCGGAGTGTGATTCTCGGTGGTCTGCTCGGCCACATCGATTCGGATCAACCCCGTCGACACCGCGCCATTGTTCACCTTGTAGACCAGGTAATAGGTGCCCGCGACGGTGGCCCGGAAACGGAAGGTGCCGTCCGGGAAGTTGGGCAACACCGTGTAATTCTCGGTGCTCTGGTCGACCTCGGTGAGCAGCAGATTATTGCCCTCGTCATTGGCCAACGGCGTGACCACCACCTCCCGACTGACGATGGTGGAAACGAAATCGCCATTGGCGATCGGCGGGGCGGCCTCCCGTTTGCGAACGTCCAGCAGCAACTGGCCCTCCGTGGTGGCCACCCCATCGCTCACCCAGACCCGCACCAGCTTCGGGCCGGTCAGCTTGCCGACATCGCGAAAGGAGATGGTGCCGTCCGGGGTGAAGGTCACCTCGTCCTCGGAATCGGAGGTCTCGGGCTGGGCGTTGACCAGCACCAGCTCATCGCCGTCGGGATCCCGCCAGGTGAGCAGCGCCCGCCTGCTGACGGTGGTTCCCGAGGTCACCACCGTGGTCTCCCCCGGCCGGATGTTCACCGGGGGACGATTGCCGGCCTCCGGTGCGGCCGCCAGCGCCTGAACCGTGGCGGTGGCATAGGCCGTGCCACCCCGTCCGTCGTTGATGGTGTAGGTGAACTGATAGCTGCCGGCGGCGTCCTCGGGCATGGTGATCTGCAACCCGGAACCGTTACCGGTCAGCTGGAGGGTGGGGCCGCCGGCGATCTCGGAGAAATCGGTTACGGTGATGATGTCGCCGTCCTCGTCGGAGTCGTTGTCGAGAATCGGCAGCACCGTCGAACGCCCCACCCGGGCGCCTAGGCTGGGATCATCCTGGGCGATCGGATTCCGGTTGGGCCCGGTACGATCGGGCAGGATCACCCGGTCATCGATCTGATCCGGATCGTCCATCCGGTCATCGGTCCGGGGAGTCACCTGATCCCAATTGTTGACGATCTTCATCCCCTTATCGACCAGCCACACCATGCCCGAATTGGTGTCCTGCAAGACGACCGTGCCGCGGTTGACCTGGAAACTCAGCCGGGCGCCGTCCGGCAATTCGGGAATGTCCTGCACCTGGGCCTCGCCGCCCCCGCAGACCTTCACCACCCGGGCGGTGAAGGCGCCATAGGCACAATTCCCCACCGTGACCGGAACCGAATGCGAGGCATCCATCCGACCCGACAGGGACTGCGCCGAACCACCCCGGATGGTGTTCAAACCCGCCTTGGTGGCGTACACGATGCTGCCGCCCCGGCCGGCCGGGGCGCTGTCTGCCATCGGCGGCGCCAACTGCGCATCGGACCCGGAGATCGCAACCGCCTGGCGCTCGCCCTCGATCCAAATCTGCTGGCTCACCCGGTCGAGCACGACGGCCCGGTCGCCGATCGCGGACAGTTGCGCGGTGGCCGCGGTGTTATCGACCTGGAAGGGGATCTTCACCGCCGACCCGTCGGGCCGCACGATGGTCGAATCCTGCACATTCAGCCCGATCACCTGACCGCCGGCGGTGACCACCGCCTGCCCCAGATCGTGCAGATCGAGATCGGCGCTGCCCCGGAAATCGGAACGCGCGATCTCATCGACCGGCCCGAACCAGACCTTACCGTTCTCCTGATTGGTGACCGACAGCACCCCGTTGTTCAGGCTGAGCAGGGCCCCCGCCGGGGGTGTGACCGGGGCAGACAGGGAATTGGCCGCCGGATCGTAGATCTGCAGAGTGGAACTGCCGGCATTGTGGACCAGCACCACCCGGCCCTCCTGCAGCAAGGTGGACGCGGTATCGCCCACGGTGGTCGCCGCGGCAATCGAATCGATCTGATAGTTCAGCATGCCGACCATCGCACGATTCTGGTTCTGGACGTAGACCGAGCCCTCATTGAGGTGCAGATCGGTGGCCTCGACACCCTTGTTGATCAGGGCGGCGAAACCCATCACGAGCGCCAGCACGACCACCAGCAGGGTCGACCAGCCGCGACGCAGCCAACTAGCCAACAACCGCAGCCGCCGCGAGCCGCCCAAACGCGCCCGCCATACGGACACGGTGCGCGCCACCGCAGACCCGGCGGATTCCACCTTGCGTGCCATGCCACCTCGCAAACAATCTCGACGGATTCGGCGGAATGCTCCCGCGAGCCGCTGCCCCGCCGCCGAACCGTGCTAGCCAGTCATATTTTCCCCAAGTTGACCATGGCCGCAAAATCGGGTTTCAACCCGCCATGCACGGTTTGGCCGGCAGCCGGCCGCGCGTTTCCCAGCTACTGGGCAGGATGCAGGGTGACCAGTTGACCGTCGCCCAAATCGATGCTGCCGCCCACGGCCAGTTCCATGGTCTGTCCCGGCTCAAGCCGCACCGGTGGCGCATCCACCGGACGCAGCGTCGTGCCGTTGGTGGAATGCAAATCGCTGACCTCGATCACCCATTCGTGCGGCGCTATCCGCACATGGGTCCGGCTGATGTCATGATTCGGGCTGGGGACGCGCAACAGTTCGGCGTTCAAATCGTTGCCGCTGTTGGTGGGCGCCCGGCCGACCAGGATCGGGCCATTCAACGGCACGCTGTCGCCGGCAGAGGTGACCACGGTGGCCAGCACCGGGCGATTCACCAACTGGGGATTGTGGGAATCCACGGTGCCGCCGCAGACCCTACACCTGGTCGAACCCGGCGCATTGGCATGGCCCAGCGGGCAGGTGGCGGCCAGCACCAGGCTGGAGTCGGTATTGCGTCCACCGGACGGCTTGTGGGTCAGGGCGATACCGGTGGTGAACACGGTCTCCCCATCATGATCGGTGGCGGAATCCCGAAGCCGGTTAGGTGTGCTGGGACGCGGTAGGGCCGCCGCTGAGGAACCGGCCGGGCCGCCTGCGGCTCCCGGCGGGAACCCCGGCGCCGGCCGGCCGGCATAGCCGCCCTGGGGCATCGCCGGATATCCGGGCTGCAGATTCGCTCCGAAACCCGGCCGGCCCTGCGGGCCGGCCCCAAGACCCGGCTGGGGGGCCTGCTGGGATCCGGGCAGGCCGGAGTATCCGGCCGGTGCCGGCCCGCCCATC
>CALHWB010000002.1 GCA_938036835.1 uncultured Propionibacterium sp. | reverse complement strand
GGCCGCCCGAGACCTGGTCCGGCTCACCCCCGCGAATGCGGGGACGACCGGAGGCCACCGCAGCCTATGAGGACGCGCGCGGGCTCACCCCCGCGAATGCGGGGACGACTCGGGTCCGGCGCCGGGAGCGCATTGGGGATCCGGCTCACCCCCGCGAATGCGGGGACGACGTATCGAAAGCGGCGATAAGCTCCCGGGCCATAGGCTCACCCCCGCGAATGCGGGGACGACTAGGCGGGGGCGGCTGCCGGGTAATTGGGCAGCGGGCTCACCCCCGCGAATGCGGGGACGACAACCTCCTTAACGAGAGCATCCCGGGCATTTCCGGCTCACCCCCGCGAATGCGGGGACGACTAGAAAGGATGCAATTGTGAGCGTTTATGCTATGGCTCACCCCTGCGAATGCGGGGACGACACAGCCGGCTGCGCGCCAGCGGTAAACTGCGCAGGCTCACCCCCGCGAATGCGGGGACGACTACGACGAGCGCGGCCGGGGTTTTGCGGCCTCATGGCTCACCCCCGCGAATGCGGGGACGACTCAAAGATTCCGATGGGATAGAGCGACCGCTTTGGCTCACCCCCGCGAATGCGGGGACGACCAGACCGCTGCCCGGATCGAGACTGATACCGATGGCTCACCCCCGCGAATGCGGGGACGACGAGCTTAGCGCGCTGACCCATAGCGTGTCCGATAGGCTCACCCCCGCGAATGCGGGGACGACCCAAACATTATCTACGGCATCGAGATAGCACTCGGCTCACCCCCGCGAATGCGGGGACGACTATTCTTGAGACTCATAATTGGAGGGAAAGCACGGCTCACCCCCGCGAATGCGGGGACGACATCACCGATTCTTTCGATGAGCTATCGGCGCGCGGCTCACCCCCGCGAATGCGGGGACGACCAGATAATTACGATATGCTTCTTTGGATATCGAGGCTCACCCCCGCGAATGCGGGGACGACACCACGGCCGCCCAGATAATTACGATATGCTTCGGCTCACCCCCGCGAATGCGGGGACGACTTAGCTGTTTTAGCTGGCGCGGATCCGCCGGAATGGCTCACCCCCGCGAATGCGGGGACGACGCTTACCTCGCTTCTGCTAATAACCGGTGGGGGGGCTCACCCCCGCGAATGCGGGGACGACGCTATTAAAGCCGAAGCGACCGATCCGGTAGTAGGCTCACCCCCGCGAATGCGGGGACGACGCGTGAGGGTGATAATCCAATTAAGCAAGATCCGGCTCACCCCCGCGAATGCGGGGACGACCCACCAGCAGCAGTCGGGTCGGTATCTGGCACAGGCTCACCCCCGCGAATGCGGGGACGACGGGTGGCCTCAATGACCAACACTGCTACCATCGGGCTCACCCCCGCGAATGCGGGGACGACCGGCATGACCCCGCACATCCAAGCGTTCTCGGCGGCTCACCCCCGCGAATGCGGAGACGACGACGTTGCGCACGGTGTGGTGGTCGCCGTCGAAGGCTCACCCCCGCGAATGCGGGGACGACCCGGTGACGATCGCCCGGAACGTCTCGGAGTTGGGCTCACCCCCGCGAATGCGGGGACGACGCATGGCCAGACCTTCAGGCTCGCCGAAGAACAGGCTCACCCCCGCGAATGCGGGGACGACATTGAGGACCCGGTTGATATCGACTCTACGATGGGCTCACCCCCGCGAATGCGGGGACGACCCGATCGCTCTCGCGACGTTGACGCAAACCGCGGGCTCACCCCCGCGAATGCGGGGACGACTAGGGAAGATCTTGGATCCAGATCCAGGTGGCCGGCTCACCCCCGCGAATGCGGGGACGACAAGTCAACTTCAGGCTTGGGGAGGGGCTCGTGAGGCTCACCCCCGCGAATGCGGGGACGACAGTAATGGCCGTATCGAAAGCGGCGATAAGCTCGGCTCACCCCCGCGAATGCGGGGACGACATCGAAATCACCTGTTTCGTCTTGGGGGTTGTAGGCTCACCCCCGCGAATGCGGGGACGACCCCGGCTTGGTCACCCTGACCGAGCTGCACCGGGGCTCACCCCCGCGAATGCGGGGACGACGAACAGGCGGCGTTCAGCGCGATCTTCGAGACCGGCTCACCCCCGCGAATGCGGGGACGACCAACGCGCTAAGCTCAGAAGCCATCTGCTTCTGGGCTCACCCCCGCGAATGCGGGGACGACGCATTTGCTGGTGTCCCGCGATGTGCTGGATGCGGCTCACCCCCGCGAATGCGGGGACGACTAACTCGTAAAGTAGACACACCAGTCGGGACCCGGCTCACCCCCGCGAATGCGGGGACGACCTTGTGGACTACGCCGTTTGGTCGAGCCTGAACTAGAATTCTATCACTTCCTCGCTTTGCGCAGTCGCGCGGCCTTACTCCACCCTGCGCGCATGGTTGGCCGTGGAGGATGCTCATTGGGTCTACGGATCAGTGTTATCCCATCGAAATCGACGGGTTCCCAATCGTGCCTGTGGACTCGGAAATCGAGACCTTGATCACCGCGTCGGTTGAAGACCATGAGAGCGCGTCCGTCCTTGCTCATCTCAACGATCCGATCCCACATCTCGTCTCTGACTCGTGCCGAGACCTTCCCACAGAACACTCCTGGCGCTATCTCCAAGAGCCAGCGTGTCAGATGCCCCCTCAGGCCAGCGGGGCAGGCAGTAAGAACCACGACTACCACATCAGGTCCTTTTCATAGTTCTGACCTGCTGCTCGATTACCGCGGTAATCCCAGAGTTGCACGACTTCCAGTCGATAGTCGGAGTCTGCGTCTCCGGCAGAGCCCAGCAATTGATGTATGTCCCGAGTACAACGATCCAATAGCCGAGCGTCGTACATGGCGTCCCGCATGGCCCTACGCACATCGCCATCTATGTCATCGCTTTCACCAGCAACCACCTTGAACGCTACCGGCACCGCAATCTCCACCTTGTAGAGATCGGCCACGTCATAAACAAACGACCGATCACTGCCGGTGTGGATGAAGCCAAGCCCGGGCGCACACCCCAGCGCAACCACCACAGCATGCACAAGACCGTAGAGACACGCGGTTGCGCTGCTCAACGCCATGTTGAGGGCGTCGCTGGCCTCGAAGTCGTCGGGGCGGTAGTCTCGCGCTTTCCACTCCACGCCAAACTCTTGGGCAGCATCCCGATAGGCGCGGCGGACCCGCGCGCCCTCTCGGCCACGCAATTGCTGCATGGTAAGGCGGTCCGTCTCCTCGCCGGGGAATCGCTGGGCATACATGGCGCGAGCCACCTTAAGCCTGCTCGACTGATTCGAGACCAACGCTGCCTGCGATTCCAGCAACCGGCTGGTCCGCGCCAGGGGCCGGCCATGTGCGTAGTACCTGACTCCTTGCTCGCCTATCCACACCGCACACGCGCCGCTGTCGGCCAACAGCATCATTGCCTGATGGCTTATCGTGGTGCCCGGCCCGAGCATCACCGAGGCGATGGTCGCGGCCGGCACGTGAACCACTCCGCGCTCGTCCCGGACCGTGATCGCGTTGCCATCCCGATGCACAATGGCATGTTCCAGGTATAGAAAGGTCATGCGATCACTGATCCGGGCGAGTTCCCCCACCTTGGCAGGCGGCGTACCGGGAATTGGTTTCATGGTAGGGCAGCCAGAGTCATCAGGCCGCAGCCATAGGCCTTGGCCGATCCAACCCCTTGGCTGAGAGCGTTTCGGAGCAACTCGGCATCCGTCACCTCCAGAACACCCTCAAACGCAGCGGTGTTCAAAGTGACCAACTTGGTTTCTGGCCCACCTCGGCGGAATCGCTCAGTACGCTGTTCAGTGACTCGAACATTGGGGCCGTTCTCCCCGTCAACAACCTCAAACCCGTATTTACCCCCCCGATGGACCAACCACGCCAACTGATCTGCAGCGCGCGGCAGAGCAACCCGCTGCCCACGCTTTCCCACATCACGAGTAACGCTCCGAATTGGATTGGCCCGCAACCGGAACACCCAACGCTGACCATCGGCCAACCGTCGCAGAAAAGGCCCATAGTCAGTGGTACGCCAGACTGGCTGGGTAGACCATCCAGCCTGATCGGCCATGGATTCCAGCGACGGAGCCATGTGACTTACCAGGTAGAGATCCAGCCGATGCCGTTCAGGATGATCAAGCCGCCACAGAATCCGTCCCGTCTCCCGGCTACCCGGCGGGAATACTGCCAGCACTGCCGCGTGTAGCCGCTGCGGTGACTGCATCAGGTCCCTGGTAGAGCGCCGCTCCGGATTGAGAGGCATATGCGTCAGAAACATCATTCCTCCTTGACTGCCGCTTCTACCGCCGACATCCAGTTGGTCAACTCGGCAGCCGGGGCTCTGGAGAATCCATCCGGGTTGGCGACCGAAACCGGTGTGGCATGAGCGACTTCACGCCAGCCATACTCACGACGGGTAGGGCTGTAGCTGATCGGCACGTCGCGTCGTGTTTCCATTGCCCGATCATCGCCCGGCAGCGCGTCCAGGTAGAGGTCCAGCCCGACCTCGGATGCCTGCCTGCGGCGATACCACGGCGAGGCCAACCAAGGTTGCTTCCGGAGGGCCTCCTCAAGATCGCATTCCTCCAGGGAGAGGAACACGGGACTGGTCACCGGGCACGAACGACGGCCCAGATACAGGGGGAAACATGGTTCCTGTAACCGTTCAGCGAGCCCCTCAAGCAGGGTTCGCTCCCCTTCAACCCCGGCCACGAAAACGGCATCGGTCAGGTAATACCTATAAGACAGGGGCATCGAATGGCCGGTGTCCCAGTTGATGGCAGTGTGGAAATCCCGCAGCATACGCCCTGGCTGATCCACCCGGACCCCAAACCGTAGCCGCGTCAGATCCTCGATCGGGTCGGTTCGGCGTCGTCCGTCGGCTGCAGCCAATAGCCCCAGCACTCCGCTCTTGGTGGGGACGACCCGAGTGTCGCGACGGCTGAACCGACTTGAGTCACCCCAAGCCTGCATCGGCCCAGCAAGTCTCAGCAGCAGGACGGTCACGGCTGCTCCGTTCGCACCCGCTCACCAACCCGGGAAACCAACTCGTCGAATGGCAGCGTCTCACCAAGCACCGCCAGAGCATCTGTTCCCCTGCCCACCCTGCTGATCCAGGTGTCGGTGGGCGCACCACCGAAGGCTTCATCAACCTTCTTGGCATAGTTGGCCAACGCGCCACAGGAGCCAGTCACGTAACCTTCGTGCCCCTTGACTGCACTTTCAAACGCACCAACCAGATTGACCGGACGCTGCGTACGAACCATGACGACCACGGCATCGGGAATTGTACGATTCGCAAACGTGTTCTGTTTGCCGGTGGGCATCGACAGCGTGAAGGAACGCACAAATGCTTCGGTTGCCCGCGCAGTCGCCTCATCCTCGCCGAGGTTGTGCCGCAACGCCGCAACGTCGACGGTCGCATAGCGGTACAACGTGGCGGAGTCAAACTCCACCGTGCCAATCATGACAGCCCCGGTCTCCTCAGCCGGATTCTTGTCGTCAACAGCGGTGTAGTAGTCGAACTCGGTGGCCACTGCATGGGTGCTGAGCGCGTGTGAAACCTGGCAGGCCGCATCGACGTTCAGGTTGGCGGCATCAGTCACCATTCGACCGAACAGTGCCACGTCGACGCTGTGCCCATCCTTAAGCACGGCCTTGACCGCCTTGCTGTCGATCTTTGCCTGAGACTCCGCGGCCAGTGCTGCCAACCGCTCAAGTTGCAGGTTGCTGAAAAAGACCAGGTACTCGGTCAGGGGGGTGCCACCATCCTTGGCCTTTCGCCCGGTCTTCACCTTCAAACCCGCCGCCTTGAGTGTTTGGATCGCCAGTTCAGTTGCCGCACCGGTATCCAGACCTGGTGACAGTTCACGAAGGCGCATGGTCAGCAACTCCACGGCACGCTTGGTGCGAACCCCAAGGCTGGTGGGGTCAAGGTACTGGCTGAAATCTCGCCGAGTGGCGCGCTTCCAGGCTTGGCTGCTGACGCGCGCCCGCCGCACGCCCCCGTAGATGGCGGTCTTGGGACTGCCGGTATCGTCACGGTTGAGATTGCTCGGCGGCACTGTTTGCAAAACGTGAACATCAATGTAGAGGCTCATTTCGTCTCCTTTTCGGTATTGGTTTTCATGCTTCTTGGGCGGGCGTGCAGATCACGTCCCCAACGGGCGATGACGGTGTTGGAATCCTGATAGGGATCAGCAAACCCCCACAGATCAACCGCCAGCAGGCCGTAGTCAAAACCGATGCCCTGTCTCTCGGCACGCATGAGCTGGATCAGCCCCCGCAGATGGTGCAGCCTGCCGTCAAAGTCGGTGGCCAGTGCTGCCTGATGCAGCCTACTCACGGTGCCAGCATCAAGTTCCTCACCGATAGCGCGTGCTCTGGCCAGTTCACCCACTGCCCTGCCAAAGCTGATTCCTGCCTTGTGGGCAGCCTCGTCACGGCTCTGCTGATGCACCGCATACAGCACAAGCGCGGCATACAGCGCACGTTCGGCCGGAGTCGGGTTCTCTGGCCGTCGATCACCAAAATGCGTCAGTACATCCGGCAGATCACCCAGCGTTACTGCCCAGATGAGAGGCTCGGCGCCCACATCTCCGGGGTCGGCTCTCCTCAATCGAGCCAAGGTGGCCACCGCCGTGCTGTCATCATTGAACAGCCGGGCTTGAAGTTCTGCCACCCGTCGTGCTGCGGTGTCTTTCAGAATGGCTCGCAGATTACGGTTGCTATCGGTCATTGGTTCCCCCTATTGGGTTCGGGTTCAGTTGGAGGAAAGCTCTTTGTGAGCGCAGCTCGGAACCACAGATGAGCCAAACCCGCATCCAGAAGCTGCGTGCTGTCGGTGCCTGACCGCCCTACCTGCCGGCCCACCAACGCGGCCGGTCCGGCATCCGCCACCAGAGCCTCACCTGCTTTGCGCAACACCTCTGACGCAGTGGTAGCCCACACGGCGCGGTAATGGGGTGCATCGCCTGGCTCTTTCAGAGTTCTGACCCACATGCGATAGCAGGGATCAAGCAACCCGTACCCAATCTCGAAGGTTCGCTCGCGGGCTTGGCCTTCGCCGCCGGCAGCCCGATCAAGATTTTCTGCAAGATCCGCCAAGGCCACCACACCATCTTTGGCTTGGGCAACAGCATCAACTGCGGTCTGGACCAACGTGGGATCCGTCAGTGTAGCCACCGTTGCGGTGAGCCGATCGTCAATGGAGCCTGAAATGACTGTGTTCCGGGTGCCATATTCAATTCCCAGGATCCGCAGATCCACCAAGCGTTCCCGAGGCAGTGCCCCATCATTCTTGAGCCGATCCAGCCATACGACTACCGGGGCCGGCTGCGTGCTGCCATCTTTTGCGCGTTGGAGTAGTGGCCCCAAGCCCTGCCAGATCCGACGAGTCGAGTCATGCGTGGTTGGCATCTGGACCGGAGCGCCGGCCTTGGATTGGGACTTGCTGCGTCGCCAAGCCGTCATTGACTCGTATGGATGCAGATTCTGTGGCCCCAATTGATCACCGTTTGAAATCTGCACGTCAACCACTCGGTCGTCCGACAAGAAGAGCCGCATGCGCCGTGATGGCCAAGTGAACAAATCGGCAGGCCCGTTGGGCGTGGGGTGTTCCACATCAACCGCTGGCCCCAGTTGAGCGCGTTCCCAGATAGGCAGATCGTCCGGACCGGACATCAGCCACGGAGTATTGAACAACAGTGTCTCGAACAGCGTGCCGCCCACAGCGAGAACCAGGCCCAAGTTACCGGCCCACGCTGGCCAATTACGTAAGTAGCCTTTGCCGTTTTTGACCCGATCGTCGCCGATGGCTCCGGTCTTGATGCCAGCCGGATCGAAGGCCTGGCAGTGCACCAGCCATCGGGCAGCCTCGGCCATGCTCATGCTGTTGAGTTCCGAACCCCCGCGGGTGGTGAAGAAGAGTTGATTTGGCCGCAGATCTGCTATCAGCTTGCCAAGGCCGGAATGATTGCCCGATGCCGTGGTCAGGCCAGCTACCTGCATGAAGGGCACCTTCGGGTGGAGCAGATCAAATCGCTCATATATCCGGGCCAGATAGGGATCCAGTATCTCGGCGGGCACTTCACCGCGCTCCCACCAATCCTCGAAAAGATCAATGCACTCCCGCTCGCTACGCGGGAAACCCGGGCGGGTGGCGCCAAGGATCACCGCCAGCAGTAACCGCAGCACGGCAGCGTCCTGTGTCGGGATCTCCCCAGCCAGGCCGCGCAGCCGAGGAGATTCCACGAGAACGTCCCGCAGCGAACGCTCCGCAACATCACCGTCAATAGTCCGCACCCTGATCCAGGGCTGTTCGATCAGATTGAAACTGGGAGTTGAGGTCATGCTTTCTCCTCCAGACGAGTTACGACGAGGCCTTCGTCGGTGGTGTAGTGCAGATCGAATCCTGCAAGCTGGGCATGATCGTCGGGACCGAATACGATCGCGAGTTGCCCTTTGAGCCAAGGGGAGTGTTGCCAACCCGAATAGTCAACTGTGCATTCGAGTTCCCCGATGGTCCGATTGATTGTTCCAGGGTTTGTGAATTGGATCGGCAATGACAAGGTGCAGGCCGCCAGGGCACGGGCCATGGACTGTTCAGACCCGGTGCCCCATTCCAGGCCCTCGGGTACGATCGCCCATGGGTGTCCTGGCGCGCGCCGGGGCATGTGCAGTACACCGTCACCATCGCGCCACAGTGCGAGCACTTCCAACGAGTCCTCAGAATCCCGCACCTGCGAGCGGCCTTGTTCCTCGCTGCGTTCAGGATCTTCCGCCGGCACGTCCAGCCACCCGGTGAGGGTCATCGGTTCCCGAGGATCCGCCAGTAGATAACTCTGGGCACGGGCCTTGGCCCGGGCTTTGCCGACAGCGTCCGCCTCTCTTGCTGACTCCCAACGTTTCTCCCAGCCGGCGGGCGGTACAAGTGCAGGGTCATAGGCTTCCCGCACCATCCGGGGAATGTCCACGGGCAGGATGATTTCGGCATTGCGCCCGACGACAGCAGCAGCCCGAAGCAGCGCCGCCTCTCCATAGACTGTACGAGACCCCGACGCCGCAACCGGTGGCATCGCATCCCAGTCCGCCACGCCCCGTATGTAGAACACCGGTTTGGCCACTGGCTCCGGTCGCCGAGATCTGACATGCCGATGCATACGGCCGACCCGCTGCAGCAGCAGGTCAACTGGTGCCAGATCACTGACCAACACGTCGAAGTCCACATCAAGAGATTGCTCCAGTACCTGGGTGCCCACGACCACCGCACGTTTTGGACGCTCGCCATCGCGCCCCAATCTGGCCACCAGATCGCCTTCCCGAACTGCCCGGTCGGGCGCCACGAAACGGCTGTGCAACAGCACCGTGTCATCACCGAACTCCGCCCGCAGCGCCCGATAGGCTTCCTGGGCACGGGCCACGGTATTGCAGATCACGCCAGCGCAGCCTCCCTCGGCCAGCAACCGCTGCAGCAGGCTCACCAGCCCGACAGGATCATCGGCAAGAAGCTCCACTCGAACCGCACGGCGAGCCTCATCCCGGGCTATTGGACGGTCGGAAACTCCACCGTCATACATCGTGATACGGGGATACACATCGGTTGGCAGCGCCCCGGCAGGCTCCCGATCTCCTCTGCCCTGAGCATAGGCGGCTATGTATTCTTCCCGTTGGGCCGGCGGCAGGGTGGCCGACATCAGGATAACCGGCGTTCGATAGGCACCCAACCAGGTGAGGGCACGTTTAAGATACTCCCGCATGTAGGTATCGGCGGCATGAACCTCATCGACGATCACGACTTTTCCGGCCAGGCCAAGATGTCGCAGAGCCACATGCTTCGCCTTGAGCGCAGCAAACAGTCCCTGGTCGATCGTGCCCACGACAAAGCTCGCCAGGCCAGCCCGGCGTCTACCACGCAACCAACTGTTGACAATGGGACGCCCGCCTTCGGCATCGTCCTCGTCGTAGACATGGCCGCGCCAGGAATCCCGGATCAGCCCGGCATAGGTATCGTTCAACCCTGCCTTGCCATGAGCCAGAGAAACACTCGCATCGGCCTCGCCCAGAGCCGCACGCAACCAGGCCAAGACCCGGTCGAACATCGGATTGGCAGTGGCCATGGTTGGCAGCCCGATGTAGACCCCTCCTTGGCCAAACCGAGTTGCCACCACCTCGCTGGCCAACAGGGCAGCCTCCGTCTTTCCACAGCCCATCGGGGCCTCAAAGATCAACAGTGGCGCCTGCCTTGCGACCAAAGCAGCCTCAACCAATGCCTTCTGACTCGACCTAATGCATTGCGCACCAAGATCCGGGAACCTGGCACGGAAGAAAGCATTGGGATCATCAGATGGCCGCACCGGGCGCCATGGGCTGGGCAGTCCTATCTCTTCAAATGCGATCTGGGCACGCTCGTGCGGCGTCAGCGGATCAAGGTAGGGGAAGTACTCCTGATTCGAGGCCAACCAGTCCGAAACCACCACAATGGCCGTGAGCAAGACCTGGCTCTGGATCGACAGTTCGGACCCACCATGTTCCTCCAGCCAATCGCGAATCCCGGTATGCGCGGTTATCTGCTCGATGATCTCAACCCGTACCTGCTTCCAGAGCCCGACCCCAACCACATGCGGGCGGTTTTCTGCCGCAATCAGGGTTGAATCATTCGGATTGCAGCCATGGTGACCACCAACCACGCACGCCCATGTGTTTGCCCGCCGCCTGGTGAACGCAAGCGCGGCCTGCAACCAGTCACGCAGGGCAAGCTGACCAATCGTCTCATGCCGCACATGGTCACTCCTGGGCACCGGATTGACCGAAAGACCCGCATTCTGCATTCGTGCCAGGACGAAATCCATACCGCGCCCATAAGCCTGCTGTGCAAAGGCCACAGAGGCCTTCCCCACATCATGAACCCCTGCATACCAGCAGCAGAGCGCCCGCATGGCCTCATCTGTGCCACCCAAATCGGATGCAAGGATCTGCTTGACCGCTGGCGGGACGAAAGAATCCCAGACCAGCCCCGCCACCTCCATGGTTTGCTCAAGATGAGTAACCAGCGGAACCCAGGCGACGCTCTCGGGCTCCAGTTTTCCCCAGACGCTCGCCGCAGCAGTGCTCCATTCCATGACACCCTCGTTCCTCGCTGCCGTTGCGATATAGATCAGCAGGGAGCACTGACAAAATTGGGGCACCACCAATGCCAAGGGAGCCAAGCCAGTGATCTCCGCCCACCCGCTCACGACCTCGTCCCCCAAACCATTGACGCCGGCCATGACGCTCCACTGCCTCCGCCTTGCGAATGCATACTGTAGTCAGCCCATTCAGAGTTGACCATGACTACGATCAAGAGAGGGAAAATCGTTACTGGATAGTCATTGTCGGTCCAGCAGATGCCCCCATGCCGCAATCACAGCCGCCCACCATGGAAGTGGTACACCGGTTCGTCCGCCCAAATCGCACACTCTCGCCAGGTCTCGAAACCCGGTTGGGCTTCAACCCGGAGACCGCGCATCTTGCCAGTCGAACCCCTTGCGCCAGCCGGCGGGCCCGATAGCCTGAATCGAGTTTCTCGAAGCCCCTGCCCAAGGAACCAAGCCACCCAGAACGATAGGGAACCCTATGACTTCGCAGACCAGTTCGACAACGACATCGTCGGATGACAGGTCACCGACCACCGACCGGCCGGGCAGGCTGCTGCACACCGGTCCCGCGATCGTCGACATCAGACTCGACGTCACACACCACCCCACCCCGGGATGCGATGTGTTGGCCTCGGCCAGCCACATCACCGCGGGTGGCGGATTCAATGTGATGGTCGCTGCCGCCCGAGCCGGTGCCCAGGTGAGCTACCTGGGCCCGCTGGGCGACGGGCCGATGTCACAGATGGTCGCCGGCCAACTGATCGCGGAAGGCATCAAGATTGGCGCGCCCCGGGCATCCCAGACCGATATCGCCTACTGCGTGGCGCTGGTCAACCCGAACGGCGAGCGGTCCTTCGTCTCCTACCTGGCAGGCGACGATGCCCCCGCCCCGGAACTGTCCGGTATCGATCTGCGAGCAGCCGATGTCGTCTACCTGATCGGTTATTCCATGTTGAATGCGGCCAACCGGCAGATGCTCTGCGCCTGGCTGCCGACCCTGCCCGACCGGCTGCGAGTGGTGTTGGACGCCTCCCCCATGGTTGGCGAGATACCCCAGGATGCCTGGCAGGTGCTGGTCGACCGGGTGAGCATCTGGACGCTCAGTATCACCGAGGCCAATACCACCCACACCCGCCTGACCGGGCGTCCGGCCCCGGCGAACCCTGCCGAGTTGTGTGGCGGGTTGGCGGCCACGCTGGGCCGATCGGTGGTGCTACGCGCCGGAACGGCCGGCACCTGGCTGGCCGAAGACACCCACACACCGGCCACCCACTTCCCGGCTCCCCAGGTGGAGGCGGTGGACACCATCGGCGCCGGGGACACCCACACCGGTCATCTGATCGCCCAATTGCTCGCCGGCAGGCCTCTGCCCGGGGCCGTACACCGGGCCAATCTGGCCGCGGCCATCGCCGTCACCAGATTCGGCCCCGCCACCGCCCCAACCCTGGCCGAGGTGGAGGCCGCGTTGACCAGGGAAGAATGAAGGCCATGATCCCGCAACCCCATCCCCGGGTCCGTGGGGACCACGTCACCCGCGCACCGCACCGGTCACCGACGCCGGGCGCCCGAATCCGTCCGGTTTGAAGATCATCTTTCTGCCACCCGGGTGACCCGACCCGCAGCCCCGCTGGGCCGGCGGCACAATCCAACCCTTGCCAGCGTGCGCAGGCATGCCGATCGGCAACCCGGTGGCCTGCTGCGCCTCGACCGCCTCAGCCCCGCGGAACGCGCCAACACGCCCCAGAGGCACGACCACACCGGCAGCAGAACCCACCAACACGACCGGGGCCGCGATCCGGGGAGATGCCGCCGCTCCCGTCCGCGGCAGAACGCGACTATGGTTTCGTCCTGCTGGACCAGTGCGCATTGGAGCATCCGCTGGGCGCAGCCGGAAAGGAGTGACCAGATGCCGCTGGTGGCCGGAATCGATTCCTCAACTCAATCCTGCAAGGTGGTGATCCGGGACGCCCGGACAGGTCGGCTGGTCAGAAAGGGCTCGGCCAGCCATCCCGAAGGCACCGAGGTGGATCCCGAGCACTGGTGGCGTGCCCTGCGAACCGCTCTGGCCGACGCGGGCGGACTGGCCGATGTTGCTGCTCTGAGCGTCGGCGGGCAGCAGCACGGCCTGGTGGCCTTGGATGCGGCCGGCCAGCCGATCAGGCCGGCCCTGCTGTGGAACGACACTCGCAGCGCCGAAGCCGCCGACCAGTTGATCGCCGAGCTGGGCGGCCAGGCGGCTTGGGCGAGCGCCACCGGCAGCGTCCCCGTGGCCTCGTTCACGGTCAGCAAACTGCGTTGGCTGGCCGATCATGAACCCGACCGGGCCAGCCGATTGGCCGCGGTGGCGCTGCCACACGACTGGCTGACCTGGCGGCTGCTGGGCGGGCCGGACGCCGGTCTGGCTGCCCTGACGACCGACCGCTCCGATGCCTCGGGCACCGGCTATTTCGATGCGGTCGCCAACCGCTACCGCCGTGATCTGCTGGCCCTGGCCCTGCGCCGGGAGTCCGCCGACGATCTCATCCTGCCCCGGGTACTGGGCCCGGCGGAACGGGCGGGCACCACCGGCGATGGTGTGGTGGTCGGCCCGGGCTGCGGCGACAATGCGGGCGCCGCCCTGGCGCTGCGGATGGCCCCAGGCGAGGTTTCGATCTCGATCGGCACTTCGGGGGTGGTGGCGGCGGTGAGCACCACCCCGGTGCGCGACGAAACCGGGTCGATCAACGGTTTCGCCGACGCCACCGGGTGTTTCCTTCCCCTGGGAGTCACTCTCAACTGCGCCCAGACCCTGGACGTCGTCCGCGAATTGCTGGATCTCGACCATGCCGCCTTCGACCGGCTCGCCCTGCAGGCGCCACCCGGAGCCGGCGGGCTGACCCTGGTGCCCTACTACCAGGGGGAACGCACCCCGAATCTGCCATTGGCCACCGCATCCCTGCTCGGCATGACCCTGGCGGGGCTGACCCGGGCCAATCTGGCCCGGGCAGCGGTCGAGGGACTGCTGTGTTCCTTGGCCGACGCCTTGCAGTCGTTCGCCGATCGCCGGATTGCGGTGCGCGGCATCCGGTTGATCGGTGGCGGCGCCCGGTCCCGGGCCGTGCAGCAGCTTGCCCCGCTGGTATTGGGCTGCCCGGTGAGTATCCCGCCGGCCGGGGAGTATGTCGCCGATGGGGCGGCCCGGCAGGCGGCCTGGGCGCTCACCGGCGAGTTGCCCGACTGGCAGGCCGACGGCCCGGTCGGGCAGGCGACCGGTGAGCCGACCCCGCAGGTACTGGCCGCCTACCGGAACCGGCGAAGGCTGTACGCCGAGCGCGCTGCCAGGTCGATCGGCTGACCGCTACGACCACCGAACCCGGCTCGGAGGTTCTGGCAGGCCGGTTTGTCCCCGGCCGATACGGTTGCCGAGTGTGCCGTACCGAATGGGGGAAGCATTGAGAGATCTCGAACGACTGTGGGCGGCCGCCTATGACCCGGCGACCCGCCGCCACCTCAGCTACCCCAGCGGCACCCTGTTGACCGAATTCGAGCTGTTCACCAGCAAATATGCCTCTCGGCCGGCTCTGGACTTCTTCGGCGCCCGGACCAGCTATGCCGAGTTGCGCCGAGCGGTGCAGCGGGTGGCCGGGCAGTTGTACCGGCTAGGGGTCCGTCCGGGCGATCACGTGGCGTTGCTGATGCCGACCTGCCCCCAGCATGTGGTGGCCTACTATGCGGTGCTGGCCTGCGGGGCGAGTGTGGTGGAGCACAATCCGCTGTACACCTCCCGCGAGCTGGCCCCCCTGTTCGCCGATCACCGGGCCAGGCTGGCGATCGTCTGGGATGCCGCAGCCCCCAGCCTGCAGGCGCTGCCCGAGCAGGTCAGGCCGGCCACGATCATCGCGATCGACCTGATCGCCGGAATGCCCCTGCTCAAGCGGCTGCTACTCAAGCTGCCCTTCGCCAGGGCTCGCCGGGCCAGGGCCCAATTGTCCAGGCCCGCGCCCGGCACCATCCCCTTCGGCGATCTGCTGGCGCCGTGCGCCCCGCCGCCCCGGCACAGCCGGCCGGCATCCTCCGACGTGGCGCTGCTGCTATACACCTCGGGCACCACCGGCGCCCCCAAGGGGGTACCGCTGACCCACGCCAATCTGCTCGCCTCCACCACCCAGGCGCTGGAGTGGGTGCACACGATGGTTCCGGGCCGGGAGGTGTTCCTGGCCTGCCTGCCGCTGTTCCACGTTTTCGGCTGCTCGCTGTCGATGAATGCCGGGCTGAGTATCGGGGCGATGCTGCACCTGATTCCCAAGCCCGAGACCGGCCTGATCCTGGACGCGATCAAACGCCGCACCCCGACCATGGTGATCGCGGTGCCACCGCTGTTCGACCGGATCGTGACCGGGGCGGCCCAGCGCCACGTTTCGCTGCGCGGCATCCGCACCGGGATTTCAGGTGCCATGGCGCTGCGCGGCGATCTCACCGATCGCTGGGAGCAGGCCACCGGCGGCCTGCTGATCGAGGGCTATGGCCTGTCGGAATGTTCCCCGATCGTGGCTGGCAACCCGGTGAACCCGACTCGCAGGGCGGGTTCGATCGGGGTGCCCTTCCCGGACACCCAGGTGCGGTTGGCCGACCCGCAGGATCCGGCCGCAGATGTGGGGCCCGGTGAGCCCGGGGAGATCCTGGTGCGCGGCCCGCAGGTGTTCGCCGGCTATCGCGAGCTGCCGGACGAGACCGCCGAGGCCTTCCATGAGGGCTGGTTTCGTACCGGGGATGTCGCGGTCGCCGATGAGCAGGGTTTCCTGACCATCGTAGACCGGATCAAGGAGGTCGTGATCACCGGCGGTTTCAACGTGTACCCCTCCGAGGTGGAGCAGGCGATGCGCGACCGGGATGGCATCGCCGACATAGCGGTGGTTGGTCTCGCCGACGAGCGAGGCGGCGAGCAGGTGGTGGCCGCCGTCGTCACCCGGGACGGCCTACTGCCGGATCTGGAGGAACTGCGGCGTTCGGTGAAGCACCGGCTGGCCGCCTACAAGGTGCCCCGCCGGATCTATCTGCTGTCCGAGCTGCCCCGCAACGAGATGGGCAAGATACTGCGGCGTGAGGTGCGTAGCCGGCTGGATCGCATCGACCTGGGCGAGAGACTGGCCGGCCTGCGGCCGCAGTTGAAGTTGCCCGAGATCCTGCCGGAGCTGGGGGAACGACTGGCCGAGCTGGGGCCGCAATTGCGCGAACGGCTGGAGACGGCGGGGCCGGAGGTCAGGGAACGGCTCGGCGCGCTGGATGCCGAGGTGCGCGCCCGGTTGGCCAGCCACGGCCCGAGGCTGCGGGAGCGGATAGAGGCGCTGGATCTGGGTGCCCGGCTGGAACTGTGGCGGACGCATCTGTTCGACATAACCCCACACCCGGCAGCGGCCGAGAGCCGATCCCCCGCCCGGCAGAGGAGGCATCGGTCGTCCGGTCGAGCTGCCGGCCGGCACCCGGCTGGCGGCGGCATCCAGTGACCCGGGTTACCTCAGGGTAAACACCGACTGATCGATCGGCCACGCCGCCGACAGACTGTACGGGTGAATGACGATCCTTCGGAGGCCGCATCCCCAAGCAGCGCCTCCCCGAATGACCCAACCCCAGCCGACCGGACATCTAGCGGAGACCAGCCCGCATCGGTAGCGATGGTCTCCCGGCCGCCGGACGAGCAGTCGAGCAGCCCGCTGCCCGGCGACGCTAGCTCCCAGGC
Organism: uncultured Propionibacterium sp.; assembly: GCA_938036835.1. Taxonomy (GTDB): domain Bacteria; phylum Actinomycetota; class Actinomycetes; order Propionibacteriales; family Propionibacteriaceae; genus Brooklawnia. Next base: position 28,476 of record CALHWB010000002.1, on the reverse strand, counting down.
CGACACGGCACCGCAGCCCACATTGCCCGAGCCATCGGATGCGGTGGCCGAAACCGGCCCCCCGCTTCCAGAGCATGCCGCCCGCCCGGCATATCACCGCGTGCTGGCCCCCGACCTGGCCCGGGGGTTCATGCTGCTGTTCATCGCATTGGCCAATATCCCCTGGTACCTGCACTCCCAGCAGCCGTCCACTAGGATATTCGGCGCCCCACCGGGCAATGTGGCGGATGCGATAGCCCAGTTCATCACCGTGGTGTTCATCGACGCGCGCAGCTTCCCGATGTTTGCCTTCCTTTTCGGCTACGGGATGGTGCAGTTCTACCGATCCCGGCTAGCCAGGGGTCTTGCCGACAAGACGGTTCGCGGCATGCTGCAGCGCCGGCATCTGTTCCTGTTCGTCTTCGGTGCGGTGCACTTCCTGCTGCTTTTCGAGGGCGACGTGCTGGCCCCCTATGGCGTGATCGGGTTGATCTTGGTGGCCATCTTCTTCCGCCGCCGCGACAAGACCATCCTGATCTGGGCGCTGATCGGCTACGGCCTGCTGCTCACCCTGACGACGGTGAATATGGTTAGCGCCATACTGATGCCCGACCAGACCGCCCAATTGACCTCGCAGGCCATGGTGAGCGCCGCCCATGGGCGTTCGGTCACGAACCCCGACTACCTGGCCACCTTCGCCGCCAAGCCCTTGCAATTCGCCATGTCGCAGCTCGGCCAGGTCTTCATGTCGCCCTTCGGCACCATGATGATGCTTGGCTGGCTGGCCGCCAGACGGCGCTATCTCGAGAATGCCGCCCAGCACACCCGGCTGCTGCGCCGAGTCGCCATCGGCGGGCTTGGCGTTGCCTGGGTCATTGCGCTGCCGGTTGCGCTGACCGCGGTCGGCGTCCACCAGCTCAGCCAGCCCCTGTTTGCCTGGGCGATCCTGTCCAATATCCTTGGCTGCCTGGGTGGCCTGGGCTATATCGCGCTGTTCGCGCTGCTGGCCGTCAGATGGCAGGCCAGTCCCGGGCCTGCCGTGCAGGCCGTGGCCAATGTCGGCGCCCGATCGCTGTCCAGCTATCTGCTGCAATCGGTGATCTTCGCCCCGCTGCTGTGCGCCTGGGGATTCAACCTCGGCCAGGACCTCGGCCGGTTCCCCGCCGCCTTGATCGCCATCGGCACCTGGCTGATCGGAGTCGCCGCCTGCTGGTGGCTGGCCCAGCACCACCACCGTGGCCCAGCCGAAACCCTGCTGCGCCGGCTCACCTACGGCGCCTACCGCTGACCGCGGACGGTCTTCGGCGGGGGCTATCGCCCACCGGCCGGCGATAGCCCCCGCCGGGATGCTGCCGGTCGGCCCACGCCGCCCACAGGCGGGCCGGCGAGCCGCATCCAGTGCAGAGCCGAGCTAGTCGCGGTCGGGTAGCCCGCCCGAGTCATCCGGGCGGAGGCGGCTGGGCTAACCTCGGGATCACAGGTCGCGTCGCCCAGGGCGGCGACGCCGAATCCAATGATCACACGAGGTCAACGTCGATGAATGCTCAGTCACCCCGGGTTTTCGCAGCGCCTTCGCCCGGCATAGCCGATCCCAGACACACCTTGGGCATCGTCGGCGCCGGAAAGCTAGGCCGCGCGATCGGCGGTTCCGCAGCCGACGGCGGCTGGCGGGTGCTGTTCCACGACGCCGCAGTCACCGAGCCGCTGCGTACCGAATTGGCGAGCAGCGCACCGACCGCCCGATTGACCGGCCTGGCCGAGTTGGCGTCCCAGGCAGACCTGATCGTCCTGGCGGTGCCTTTCGGCGCCGCGGACGGGCTCGACTACACCCTATTCGACGGCAAGATCGTGTTGGACGCCATGAACCATTGGGCGCCGGTCGATGGCGAAATGCCCGAGCTGGCCGCCTACCCACAGGGCACCAGTGCGCTGGTCGCCGGTCGCGGCCCGGGCATGCGGATGGTCAAATCGCTGAACCACCTCAGCTACCACGACTACACCACCGATGCGCGTTCCCCCGAGGTCACGGCTCGGCGAGCGGTGGCGGTGGCCACCGACGACCGGCAGGGCGCCCGGCTGGTCGGCGCCCTGGTGAACGATCTCGGTTTCGATCCGGTTCCGGTCCCCTGGGATCGCGGCCGGCTGCTGGAACCCGGCGGTCCCGTATTCGGGCGTTGGCTGACCGCCCAGCAGATGCGCGAGCTGCTGGCCTGAGGTATTGGGCGTCCGGCAGTGGGGAAGCCCCTCAGCAGCGGACGATGCCGGTAGATCCGGGCGGCTGGCAGGCCGGGCACCAGAAGAGGTTCCGTCCGGCCAGATCGGCCTGCTGCACCTCGGTGCCGCAGACCAGGCAGGGCAGCCCGCCCCGCCGGTAGACGTAGACCTCCCCGCCGTGCGCGTCCGCCCGTGGCGCCCGCCCCATGGCCTCGGGGGTGTGGGCGGCCACGACGGTGTCGATCCGGCCACGGTCGACCGCCTGCCGCATCAGCGCCACCAGATCCACCCAGACCGACTCGAAGACCGCTCGGGGCAACTCCCTGGCCGGCAGCAGGGGATCTATCCGGTGCCGGAACAGCACCTCGGCCCGGAAGATGTTGCCGACCCCGGCGAAGCAGGCCTGATCCATCAGGAGCGCCGCAAGCGGCCGGCCCGTGCGTGCGATCCGTTGCCAGGCGATCTCCGGGGACGCGTCGGCACGCAACGGGTCCGGCCCCGAACGAGCCATCACCTGCGCCCGTTCAGCCGCCTCGATCAGCCGGCACCACTGGGGGCCCCGCAGGTCGGCCACCGCGTGGCCCGAGGCGATCCGCAGCCGCAGGGTCTGCGGGCTGGCCGGCTGGCCGGCCGGCCCGAAGCTCAACCGCCCGATCAGGCCCAGATGAATCCATATGGTGCGGTCATTCTCGAAGTCGATGAGCAGTTGCTTGCCGACCGCTTCGGCGCCGGTGAGCACCTTGCCGTCGATGAGCCCGGCCGCCGCGGCGAAGCGTCCCTGGGGGCTGGTGACCCGCACCGCCTGCCGGGCGAACCGTTGGGTCAGCCCGGCCGCCAGTCGATGGATGACATGCCCCTCGGGCAATCGGTACCTCCCATGCTGCCGGGCCAGCCGGCGGCCACCGCGCCGCGGGCCAGCCGTCGTAGGATCCGCTCAGCCTAGTACCCCATTCAGCGATATCGGTATCGGATGTCGATCCGCCAGGAACCGGGTCGCCTCGGCGGCGTCCCGGCCCCGAACCGGACGCGGGTTCCCGCACGTCCGGTGCCGGCCGTCCGGCACGGCCCAGTCAGGCGGGGTGGCGGCGAAGCAGACGATGGGCGAGACCGCGGATCGGTGACGGTTCGTTTCCCCGGCTGCTCGAAACCCAGCACGGAACCAAAGCAAGCCTTGCTTAACCAGCCCGATGGACGCCGGCGGAGTTCCGCCTCGTCATTTCTCGTCGCCTCCCAACCAATTCAAATTAGACAACCAAAACCTTTCCTAATTGATAGGAATTACGCCGCCGCGGTTTGGATCCAATCAGCCAGACCGGGTTACTGCGTGCCGGCCGAATTCGGGCCGGTGGCTTGCGGATACCGCGACCATATCGCCTCGAGAAACAGCCGGCAACCGGCGGGTCCCACCCGGCACCGGGTATCCGATGCGGCGGCGCCCATCGCCCACCCCACCCGGCAGCGCCAGATACGACGGCATAGGCTGGTCCCATGCTTGTTGCCTTCTCGGTCAGCCCGGCCACCAGCGAACCCGACGGCTCGGTCCACGACGCGGTGGCCGCCGCCGTCCGGGTGGTACGCGACTCGGGACTGCCCAACCGCACAGATGCCATGTTCACCACCATCGAAGGCGACTGGGACGAATGCATGGCCGTGGTCAAGCGGGCCTGCGAGGCGGCCGGACGGTACGGCCCCCGGGTCGCACTGGTGCTCAAGGCGGATATTCGCCCGGGGTACCGTGGGGAATTGACCGGCAAATTGGAGCGGCTGGCGGCCGCCTTGGAAAGCACCGCGCAATCGCCGGCGCCGGATAAGTAAGTGAATTGAATCCCAGACAAATAACAGTGAGTAGAATGTGGCTACAAGACCTCGTTGTAGGTGACGGCCACAATGTGGTTGTCGCACCGGGGAACTGGACCAGTTGCCCCGGTTCGCCAACCAGTTAGGGTAAGGGCTTACCAATGACCGAAGAACGGCTCGATATCACGCAGCTACCCGATCTGGCGGCCACCGGCGGTCGTGTCGGCCCGGTGCGGACCCGGATGCCGATCTATGTCGACCTGCTGCCGCCGTGCAACAACGCCTGCCCGGCGGGCGAGAACGTCCAAGAGTGGCTGCGGTTGATCAAGGAGGACCGGCTCGAAGCCGCCTGGCGCCAGCTGGTTCGCGACAACCCCTTCCCGGCCATCCACGGGCGGGTGTGCTACCACCCCTGCGAGACCGCCTGCAATCGCAAGGATCTCGACCAGGCGGTATCCATCCACTCGGTGGAACGCTTCCTCGGCGACCGGGCCATTGAGCAGGGCTGGGCCTTCAACCCGCCGCGCAACAGCACCGGCTATCGCGTGCTGGTGATCGGCGCCGGCCCCTCGGGGCTCTCCGCGGCCTACCACCTGGCCCGGGTCGGTCACGAGGTGGAGATCCACGATGCCGGCGAGTTGCCCGGCGGCATGATGCGCTACGGCATCCCCGAATACCGACTGCCCCGCGACGTGGTGGACGCCGAGATCAAACGCATCGAAGACCTGGGCGTCAAGATCGTTCTCAACCACCCGGTGAAGGATCTGCTGGCCGAACAGCGTGCCGGCCGCTTCGATGCGGTATTCGTGGCGATCGGCGCTCACCTGTCTCGCCGGGTCGAGATCCCCAGCATGGACGCCGGCAAGATGGTCGATGCGGTCGATTTCCTGCGGGATGTGGCCTCCGGCGAGAAACCCCGGATCGGCCGGCGGGTGGCGGTATACGGCGGCGGCAATACGGCCATGGATGCCGCCCGCGTCGCCCGCCGGATGGGCGCCGAGGAGGCGGTGATCATCTACCGGCGCACCGAGGAACAGATGCCCGCACATGCCGAGGAACTGGCCGACGCCCTGCAGGAAGGCGTCCAGGTGCACTGGCTGCGGACCATCAACGAGGTTGCCGAGGACATCGAGGTCGAGATCATGGAACTCGACGAACGGGGCAAGCCATATGGCACCGGCAAGTTCGAGAAGCTACCCGCCGATACCGTGATCATGGCGGTCGGCCAGATGGCCGATACCGGCTTCCTGGCCAATATCCCGGGCCTGCGATTCACCGGGGACGTGGTGGCCGTCGACCCGGCCACCCTGATGACCGACGTACCGGGCATCTTCGCTGGTGGCGATGCGGTACCGTCCGACCGCACCGTCACCATCGGGGTGGGGCACGGCAAGAAGGCCGCCAAGATGATCGACACCTGGCTGAACCGCCAGCAGAGCAGCGTCAAGATCAAGCACCCGATCGTCGAGTTCGACGACCTACACCTGTGGTACTTCGGCGATCATCCGCGTGCCATCCAATCCGAGCTGAGCCCGGAGGAACGAGTCACCGATTTCGATGAGGTGGTCGCCGGCCTGACCATGGCCGAGGCGACCTTCGAAGCCCGGCGCTGTTTGTCGTGCGGCAACTGTTTCGAATGCGATGGCTGCCTGGGAGCCTGCCCCGAGGATGCCATCATCAAACTCGGCAAGGGCCATCGATACCGCTTTGACTACGAGAAATGCACCGGCTGTGCGTCCTGCTTCGATCAATGCCCGGCACACGCCATCGAGATGATTGCGGAGAAGTGATGACTACCATTGTTGATTCTACCAAGATTCCGGCACCACGACCCAACATGCTGGGTGCCGAAGACCCGGTGGCCAACCTCGATCGCGATGAGCCCGAGGCCACCCCGGACGCCGCCCGGGAGATCGTCGATGGCAACACCGCCGCCGCCGATGTCGCCTTCCGGGTGAACGAGTTGTGTTCGATCTACCCGATCACCCCATCGTCCCCGATGGCCGAGCTGGCCGACGAGTGGGCGGCCCACGACCGGCCCAATATCTGGGGTCAGATTCCCAGCGTGATCGAGATGCAGTCCGAGGGCGGTGCGGCGGGGGCCATGCACGGTGCCCTGCAGGCCGGCGCCTTGTCGACCACCTTCACCGCCTCGCAGGGTCTGCTGCTGATGATCCCGAACATGTACAAGATCGCCGGCGAACTGACCAGCACCGTAATGCATGTGGCCGCGCGCTCGCTGGCGGCCCAGGGCCTGTCGATCTTCGGCGATCATCAGGACGTGATGGCTGCCCGCCAGACCGGCTGGGCGATGCTGGCATCGTCCTCGGTGCAGGAATGCCACGACAACGCCCTGATCGCCCAGGTCGCGACGATGCGTTCCCGGGTACCGTTCATGCACTTCTTCGACGGTTTCCGCACCAGCCACGAGTTGAACACCTGCCAGATGCTGACCGATGACCAGCTCCGGGCGATGATTCCCGAACGGTTGGTCATCGAACACCGTGCCCGGGCGCTCAGCCCCGAGCATCCGTTCATCCGCGGCACCGCGCAGAACCCCGACGTCTACTTCCAGGGACGCGAATCGGCCAATCGATTCTACCTCGCCACACCGGGTATCGTTCAGCAGGCGATGGACGAGTTCGCCAAGCTGGCGGGCCGCCAATACCACCTGGTCGACTATGTCGGCGATCCACAGGCCGACCGCGTGGTGGTGGTGATGGGGTCGGGCGCCGAGGTCGTCGACCAGGCCGTCCGCTATCTCAACGCCCAGGGCCAGCGGGTCGGCATGGCGATCGTCCGGCTCTTCCGGCCGATGCCCGACGAGGCGCTGCTGGCGGCCATCCCGGCCAGCGCCACCCGGGTTGCCGTCCTGGACCGTACCAAGGAACCCGGTTCGGGCGGTGAACCCCTGTTCCTGGATGTCACCGCGGTGTTGGCCGAGGCGGCCAGCACCGGCGAGCGCGAGCGGCTGCCCAGGGTCATCGGTGGTCGCTATGGGCTGTCCAGCAAGGACTTCACCCCGGCAATGGCGGTAGCGGTATTCGACGAACTGGCCAAGCCAAAGCCGCGTCCCAGGTTCACCGTCGGCATCAACGACGACGTGACCAGGCTGTCATTGGATTTCGACCCCACCATCGACCTGGAGGATCCGCTCACCCAACGAGCGGTGTTCTACGGGCTAGGTTCCGACGGCACGGTGGGCGCCAACAAGAACACGATCAAGATCCTGGGCAGCGATTCCGGCACCTACGCCCAGGGCTACTTCGTGTACGACTCTAAAAAGTCCGGTTCCCGCACCACCAGCCATCTGCGGTTCGGGCCCGACCCGATCAAGGCGCCCTATCTGGTCAACAGCGCGGCCTTCATCGGTTGCCATCACTGGTCGATCCTGGAGCGCATCGACGTGCTGGAGTTCGCCCGGCCGGCGGTGCGCGACGGCGAGGGCAACCGGGTCGGTGGCACCACCCTGCTGCTCAATTCGCCGTTCGACCACCACGAGGTGTGGGATCGCCTGCCGGCTCCCATGCAGCGCAGGATCATCGATCTCGACATCGACGTGTATGCGATCAATGCCAACGAGGTTGCCCGGACCGCGGGTCTGGGCGGCCGCACCAACACGGTGTTGCAGACCTGCTACTTCGCGATCTCGGGGGTGCTGCCCCGAGAGGTGGCCATCGAACGCATCAAGCAGGCGATCGTCAAGACCTATTCGAAGAAGTCGATGGAGATCGTCCGCAAGAACCATGTGGCGGTCGACGAGGCGATCGCCCACCTGCACCATGTCGAGGTGCCCAGCCGGGTGACCAGCGATCACGACTATCTGGCGCCGGTGCCCGCCGATGCGCCGGAGTTCGTGCGCGATGTCACCGCGACCATGCTGATCGACCGGGGCGACTCGCTGCCGGTCAGCAAACTGCCGGTAGACGGGTCCTATCCCAGCGGCACTACCAGGTACGAGAAACGCAACATCTCCGACATCATCGCGGTCTGGGATCCCGAAACCTGCATCCAGTGCGGCAACTGCTCGTTCGTCTGCCCGCACGCGGTGCTGCGGGCCAAGCACTACCCGCCGGAGGCGTTGGCGGGTGCCCCCGAGGGATTCGAATCGGCGGAATTGGATGCTGCGGGTCTGCCGTATGCCAGATACACCCTGCAGGTCTATGCCGAGGACTGCACCGGCTGTGGGCTGTGCGTGGAGGCCTGCCCGGTCTCGCCCATCGGGCAACCGCAGCGCAAGGCGATCAACCTGGCGCCGGTGCTCGAACGCAGCCGGCAGCGCGCGAACGTGGAATTCTTCGAGACCCTGCCCAGGCCGAAACGCAGCCGGGTGAACTATTCGTCGGTGCGTGGGGTGCAGTTCCTCACCCCACTGTTCGAGTTCTCGGGCGCCTGCTCGGGCTGCGGCGAGACCCCCTATCTGAAGCTGCTCACCCAGCTTTTCGGCGAACGCCTACAGGTGGCCAACGCGACCGGGTGCTCGTCCATCTATGGTGGCAACCTGCCGACCACGCCGTGGGCGAAGAACGATGAGGGCCGCGGCCCAGCCTGGTCGAACTCCCTATTCGAGGACAATGCCGAGTTCGGCCTGGGTATGCGGTTGGCTGCCGACCTGCACAACGAACTCGCCCGCAAGCGGCTGGAGGAATTGCGCACCCAGATCGCCGACGACGAACTGGTCGATGGCCTGCTGCATGCCCCGCAACAGACCATGTACGAACTGCGCGCCCAGTACCGTCGCCAGGAGAGGCTCAAGGCCCGGCTCGCCGACCTTGAGGGTCCCCTGGTGGAGGACCTCAAGTCGGTCGCCGATCACCTGATGCGGCGCTCGGTCTGGATCATCGGCGGCGACGGCTGGGCCTATGACATCGGTTCGGCGGGGCTGGACCACGTGCTGGCCTCCGGCCGCAACGTAAACATCCTGGTGATGGACACCGAGGTGTATTCCAATACCGGCGGGCAGTCGTCCAAATCGACCCCGTTGGGGGCGATCGCCAAGTTCGCCACCGCGGGCAAGACGACCCACAAGAAGGACCTGGCCATGCAGGCGGTCGCCTACGGCCATGTCTATGTGGCCCGGGTGGCGATGGGCGCCGACCCACAGCAGACGTTGAAGGCCTTCCGCGAGGCGGAGGCCTACGACGGTCCGAGCCTGATCATCGCCTACAGTCACTGCATCAGCCACGGCTTCGACATGCGTAAGGGCCTGGACCAGCAATACAAGGCAGTGGCCTGTGGCCACTGGCCGCTGATGCGTTTCAACCCGGTGCTGCGCGAAGAGGGCAAGAACCCCTTCCTGCTGGATTCCCCCCGGCCTCGGATCTCGCTGCGCGACTACCGCGCCGGCGAGTTGCGTTACAAGATACTGGCCCAATCCGACCCGGCCGAGGCCGAGCGCCTGCTGGACATCGGCGAGCAGCACGTCCGGCGGCGCTACGCCGAATATGAGCAGCTGGCCAGCCGGCCAGCCGAAACGTTCACCGCGGATGCGCGAAGGGAGCTTTGAGATGGTGACCGTCAACCCCCGGACTAGCCGCTGCGAGGCCTACCCGGCCGGGCATTGGGCAGGAGTTCCGAGATGGTGAACATCGACCCCGAGGCCCTGCGAGCGGCAGCCGAATCGGCACGGCAGAAATCCCAGTTGGGCAGCAGCGCTACCGATCAGCTGGCCCCGGGTGGGTCGATCGTGGTGTCTCCCGAGCCCCTGCAATCCCAGCGATCCGCGCGATCCCAGCCTCCCGGTCAGCCCGGGACGACAGATCTGCGCACCCGCTATATGGGGCTGTGGCTGGAGAACCCGGTGGTGGCCTCGGCGGGTCCGCTGAGCCAGTCGGTCGCCGGCATCGAGGAGCTCGCCGCCGGTGGGGTCGGGGCGATCGTGATGTACTCGCTGTTCGAAGAACAGATCCGCCACGAGAAAATGCGCGCCCAGGAGCTGATCGATCTGCACACCGAAAGCTTCGCCGAGGCGCTCGGCTATTTCCCGACCGAGCCCAGCAACGAATCCGGGCTTACCAGGAAGTACCTGGACACGCTGGAGAAGGCCGCCGGACGCATCCGGATCCCCTTGATCGCCAGCCTCAACGGCTCCGCCGCCGGCGATTGGACGGGCACGGCCCGCCGATTGCAGGACGCCGGCGCGGCCGGCATCGAGTTGAACGTGTATTACGTGCCCGGCAATATCCACGACGATGCCCGGGAGGCGGAACAGCGTCACCTGGAGATCCTGGCCGAGGTGAAACAGCAGGTCGGGGTCCCGGTCGCGATGAAGCTGAGTCCCTATTTCTCCAGCTTCGGCCAGTTGGCCACCAGACTGGACGATGCCGGGGTGGACGCACTGGTGCTGTTCAATCGCTATCTGCAACCCGATATCGATCTGGATACCCTAACGGTTGTTCCCGGATTCGAACTCAGTACCCCAGCCGAGGCGAAACTGCCCCGGAGCTGGATTTCGGCGCTCCACGGCCGCGTCCGGGCCTCGCTGGCCGCCACCACCGGTGTCGAAACCGTGGAGGACATCGTAAAGTACCTGCTCGCCGGGGCGGATGTGGTGATGACCACCGCGGCCCTGGTGCGGCACGGCGCCGACTACGCCGGCCAATTGGTCGATGGGGTGCAATCCTGGTTGAATCGCAAACAGCTGACCTTGGCCAGGGTGCGCGGCCTGCTCGCGGTACCGGCCGAGGCCGAGGGGGATGCCTACGCCCGCGCCGGCTATGTGTCCGGCCTGGAACGGGCCAAGAGGATCCATACCCGCTGATCGGCTTGTCCGAGGCGCCGGCCCGGGCCGGCGCCTCTCTCCCCCGCCCGGGTTCACTCCCCCGGTCTGCCGAATCGGCAGGGCCGGCTGATCGCGGTAGGCCACGTCCGCAGAACGACAGCGACCCAGCCGAGGCTGGCTGTCGGCTTGGCGAATCGGGCCGGGGCGCTCGGCGGGGCGCACGCGGCTCAGCCGCCGGCCAGGCGACCGGGACGCCAGGTGCGCAATCGCAGGGAATTGGTGACCACGAAGACCGAACTGAAGGCCATCGCCGCGCCCGCGAGCATCGGAGTCAGGTAGCCGAACGCGGCGATCGGGATGGCGACCACGTTGTATCCGAAGGCCCAGAACAGGTTGCCGCGGATGGTGTTCAGCGTCCGCCGCGACAGTCGCAGCGCCGTCACCACCAGCCGCAGGTCGTGACGCATCAGGGTCAGTTCGGATGCCGCGATCGCCGCGTCCGTGCCGGAACCCATCGAGATGCCCAGATCGGCCTTGGCCAGCCCGGCGGCATCGTTGACTCCGTCTCCTACCATCGCTACCTTGTGGGCGCCGCCGGCCTGCAACTCGGCGATCACGATGTACTTGTCGGCCGGCAGCACCTCGGCGTGTACCTCGTCGATGCCGACCCGGGCCGCCACCTGCTCGGCGGCCGCCCGGCCATCGCCGGTGATCATCACCGTCCGCAGGCCCAGCCCGCGCAGGCTGGCCACCGCCGCGGCGGCATGCTCGGTAAGTTCATCGGCCACCGTCAGCAGGCCGAGGACGCGGCCATCCAGCGCCACGAACACCGCGCTGGCCCCCTGCTGGGCGGCCTGCCCGGCGGCTAGCCCCAGGCCGGCGGGCACCGTTAGTCCTTCGGCGGTCAGCAGGGCGCGATTGCCGGCGATGGCCGGCCGGCCGGCAAGCCGGGCGCGGACGCCGCGGCCCGGGATGTTCTCGAATCCTTCGATGGGCCCGGCATCGGCCGGGCAGGCGTCCGCCACGGCGCGCGCGATGGGATGCTCGGAACCGGATTCCAACCTGGCCGCCACCGCCAGCAACTCGTCTTGTCCCACCCCATCGGCTGGCAGCACATCGCGTACCCGCATCCGGCCGGCGGTGATGGTGCCGGTCTTGTCCATGGCGATGGTGTCGATGCGGTGGGCCTGTTCCAGGGCGTGCGGGCCACGGATCAGGATGCCCAGTTGGGCGCCGCGCAACGAGCCGGCCAGCAGTGCGGTGGGGGTAGCCAGCCCGAGTGCGCAGGGGCAGCTGATGATCAGCACCGCCACCGCCGCGGTCACCGCGAAGGTGGCGCCGGCACCGGCGATCAGCCAAGCCACCAGGGTCAGCGCCGACAGCCCGATGACCGTCGGTACGAACACCCCCGAGATCTTGTCGGCCAGATCTTGGGTGCGGGACTTGCCGGTCTGGGCGAGTTCCACCAGCCGGGCCATCTGGGCCAGTTGGGTGTCGGCGCCCACCGCGGTGGCCCGCACGGCCAACAGCCCGGTGGTATTGATGGCGGCCCCGACCACGATCGATCCCGGACCCACCTCGACGGGCAGCGATTCCCCGGTGATCACCGAGTTGTCCAGCGCCGAGCGGCCCTCGACCACCACGCCGTCGGTGGCGACCTTTTCGCCGGGCCGCACCACGAACTCGTCGCCGACCCGCAGCCCTTCGATGGGGATGGTGGCCTCCCCCGCCTCTCCGGGGCGGCGCACCCGGACGGTTCGGGCACCCACCTCGGCCAGCGCCCGGAGCGCCTGGCCCGCGTCCTGCCTGGAGGTGGCCTCGATATAGCGGCCCAGCAGGATGAAGCAGATGATGCCCACCGAGGCCTCGAAGTAGATGGTCGTCAACCCGTGTTCGCGGCCGAGGGCTAGCGTCCACTGGTGGGTCATGCCGATCCGGCCGGCCGAGCCGAATAGCATGGCGGCCAGCGACCACAGATAGGCCGCAGTGGTGCCCAGCGAGATGAGGGTGTCCATGGTGGACGCACCGTGCCGCAGGTTGACCAGCGCCGATTTGTGGAACGGCCAGGCGCCCCAGAGCACCACCGGAGTGGCCAATGCCAGGCTGGCCCACTGCCAGCCGGGAAACTGTAGGGGCGGAATCATCGCCAGTACCACCACCGGGATGGCCAACGCGGCGCAGCCGGTCAACCGGCGGCGGAGTCCGGCCGCCCGGTCGATCGGTGGGTTGGCCGGGGTCGGCACCGAAGCGTCGTAGCCGGCCTGCTGAATGGTGCGGATCAGGTCGGCCACGCCCAATCCGGGGGGCACCACCAGGTGGGCCTTCTCGGTGGCGTAGTTGACGCTGGCCTGCACTCCGGGCAGCTTGTTCAGCTTCTTCTGGATGCGTGCCGCGCAGGATGCGCAGGTCATCTGTTGGACATCCAACTCCACTAACCGGCCCGCGATCCCGGTCGCGGAATCGGTTTCGGTGGTGCCGGTGGCCGACGTGGGCCCGGGTGGTGGCATGGTCATCGGGCGGGGGTCACCTGGTAATCGCCGGCTTCGGCGACCGCGGCGGCGACCAGCGCAAAATCGGGTTCGGTTTCGGTGGTGAGGCGCAGTTCCCCGGCCTGGTTCAGTTGCACCTGGCTGACACCTGGCAGGGCTTCGAGTTCCTCGGTGACCGCGCGTACGCAATGACCGCAGGTCATGCCGGTGACCAGATAGTTCGTGATCATGGGGTTTCCTTTCGAGGGTCGGTGCCGGCCGGGCCGGCACGGGTTCGGTTCGCCGTTCAGGACTTGACCAGGCGGGCGATGGCCCGGTTGGCCTCGGCCAGTCTCTCGGCCGCTGCGGAGTCGCCCTGCTGGGCAGCCTCCAGCACACAACTGCTCAGGTGCTCGGCCAGCAGCCCGAGCGCCACAGATTGCAGGGCCTTGGTGGCGGCGGATACCTGGGTGAGGATGTCGATGCAGTATTGCTCCTGCTCCAGCATGCGGGCGATACCGCGCACCTGGCCTGTTATCCGATTCAGTCGCTTCAGGTAGGCGTCCTTGTCGGCCAGATACCCGTGCCGATGGCCGGGCAGGTGGCAGCGCGGTGCTGGTTCGAGGGGCTTCACATCATCGCAATATACCCCCCTAGGGTATATTCGACAAGCAGGTTCGATCGCTGCCATGGTCGCGGGTCCCACAGGCCACCGCTTCCGGCATCGATCCCCGGTAGCCGCCGGGATTCCGGCGGCCGGCAAGCTGTCCGGCGCCAGGACGCAGCACCGCGGTGGCCCGGCGCGCCGTATCCGGCGGTCCAAGGTCGAGATGCCCGGGACCAGGCATCCGCACCCGGCGGGGCCGGGCGGCGACCATCCCACAGCCGGCCCCAGGCAGCGCTGCCCTGCGCCATCGAACTCTCCACAACCCCTGTGGATACGCTTCCCGGCGACCGGGAGATCCGGATTCGGCGGAAACCGCCACGGGCTGCCGTCAAGGCCCCCACCGGCACTTCGCATCGATCGTTCTGGATGCATCTTGTGATTTGAATCACCTTGTAGCCGTGTAATTGAACCTAAGATCAATGTGATGCCAGGCCAGTCACGCACACACCTTTCCACCGGCGGCACGGCGCGTTCCACAGCCCTGGAGCACTATCCACAGGGCCTGTGGATAACTATGCGGCCGATTGGGTGCCAAACCCGGAGAATCCTGGTAGGGTGCCGCCGCTGCATGCGCACGGGTAGCCCATCGCCGGCCGGCCGCGGCGGGGACGCCGTTTACCTGCCCGCGGGGAACTCCCGGCCGAGCCGCAATAGCCTGTAATCGGATGAAGCCGTTTCCGCCTACCCACGGGGGACCCCCATGTACGATGACGAGCCGCCGCCTGAGCCCAGCGGGGTGGATCGCACCCCACCCCAGGACTTTGCCGCCGAGCAGGGCGTGCTAGGCGCCATGCTGATGAGCAAGGACGCCATCGCCGAGGTGATCGAGGTGGTCAGGCCGATCGACTTCTATCGTCCGGCGCATGAACTGATCTACCAGACCATCATCGACCTGTACGGGCATGGCGAGCCGGCCGATCCGGTGACCGTGGCGGCCGAACTCGAACGCCAGGGCACGCTGACCCGGGCCGGCGGATACGTCTACCTGGCCGATCTGCTGTCCACCATCTCGGTAGCCGCCAACGCGGCCTACTATGCCGAGATCGTGCGCGATAAGGCGGTGCTGCGGCGGCTGGTGGACGCGTCCATCAAGATCGCCCAGCTCGGCTACCGGGGTCAGGGAGAGGTCACCGACATCGTCGACATGGCCCAGCAGACCATCTACGAGGTTTCCGAGGGCAAGACCAGCGAGGACTACAAGCCGCTGCGTGAGCTGCTCGAACCCACCTATGACGAGATGGAGGCGATCGGAGCACACGGCGGCGGGCTGTCCGGCATTCCCACCGGCTTCGCCAAGTTCGACGACCTGACCAACGGGCTCCACGGCGGGCAGATGGTCATCATCGCCGCCCGCCCGGCGGTGGGCAAGTCCACCCTGGCGCTCGACTTTGCCCGCTCGGCGGCCATCAAGAACCGGCTGGCAACGGCTTTCTTCAGTCTAGAGATGAGTCAGACCGAGATCGTGATGCGCCTGCTGGCGGCCGAGGCCGGGGTACTGCTGCACCACATCCGCAATGGACAGCTCAGCGAGGACGATTGGGGACGCATCATCGCGCGCACCAACGCCTTACAGGATGCGCCGCTGTTCATCGACGATTCGCCGAATCTGACGATGATGGAGATCCGGGCCAAGGCGCGCCGGCTCAAACAGCGCCACGACCTGCGCTTCGTCGTGATCGACTACATGCAGTTGATGAGCTCGGGTAAGAAGGTCGAGAGCCGCCAACTGGAGGTCTCGGAATTCAGCCGGCAGATCAAGCTGCTCGCGAAGGAACTCGACATCCCCGTGCTGGCTCTCAGCCAGCTCAACCGCGGCCCCGAACAGCGGCAGGATAAGAAACCGATGATGAGCGATCTGCGCGAGTCGGGCTCGCTGGAGCAGGACGCCGATATCGTCATCCTGCTGCATCGCGAGGATCTCTACGACCGGGACAACCGTCCCGGGGAGGCCGACCTGATCATCGCCAAGCATCGCAATGGCCGCACCGACACCATACCGGTCTCCTTTCAGGGCCACCTGAGCCGTTTCGTGGACATGCCCGACTGAGCCGGTGCCGAGATGCAGCGGGCCGTCCGGCGCTATCCAGGCTCGTCGGACAGCCGGTGCGGCCGCCGGTGCGCCTGGGCACCGGCAGGCTTCGGGGTGCCGCCGCAGGGATACCGCCGGGACCGCGAACCGGCCCCCGGCGCCGGGGAGAATAATGGGGCTGCGCGGCCGCCGAGCCGCGGCAGGTCCCGGGAAGACGACAGCGTTCTGGATCGCGGAGGGGAAGCCGCCATGTGGGAAACCATCGGGTGGATCGGCTCGGGCATCGTGGTCATCTCGATGCTGCAACAGCGCATCACCCGGCTGCGGCTGATCAACCTGGCCGGCTGCCTGGTTTCGCTCGCCTATGCGGTGGCGATCGCCGCCTGGCCACTGGCAGGCCTGAATGCCGTGCTGGCCGGCATCCAGATCGTCCATCTCCACCGGCTGTGGGCCACCCGCCATGACGCAGCCAGCTATACGGTGGTGCGGGTCGACCCACACGATGACATCGTGGCCCATGTGCTGGCCCGGCATGCCGCCGACATCAAACGCTGGTTTCCGCAGTTCACCGCCGCGACCGAGACGACGCTGGCCCATCTGGTGCTCAATGCGGACACCGTGGTGGGTATCCAGCTGGCCACCCGGCACGGCGATGTCGCCCAGCTGGCGGTGGACTATGTGATCCCCGCCTACCAGGATCTGACTCCCGGCGAGTTCATCTTCCGCCGATCCGCCCTGTGGCGCGAACTCGGGGTTCGTCTGGTGCGCAGCCCCCGCAACGGTCCCGACTACTACGCCAGGCTGGGTTTCACCCGGCGGGGCGACCACTATGAGCTGACGCTTGCCCAAAGCGGGCATGCCACACCGCCCGGCCGGCCCGCCGGGGACGTCTCCGGTAAAGGGTGACCACGACCGGCGGCCGATACGGCCCGGGCCGGGCAGCGCCCGCCGATCCGGCCGTCCTATGCCAGGGCGGTATCGACCGGGCGCCCAGCCAGTACCGCCGCCTCCAGGGCCAGCAGCCGGCGTTTGATGGATAACCCACTGGCATAGCCGGTCAGCGACCCATCCCCGCCAATCAGTCGATGGCAAGGCACTATTATGCTCCACGGGTTACGTCCCGTGGCCGCGCCGACAGCCCGGCAGGCCCGGGGCCGCCCGATATCGCGCGCCAGTTCGCCATAGCTGGCCGTCTGCCCGTAGCCGATCTGCCGCAGCCCGGCCCAGACCGCCCGCTGGAAGCCGGTACCCCGGGGCGCCAGCTCGACATCGAAGCTGCGCCGGCGGCCGGCAAAGTATTCGCCCAGCTGCCCGATCACCCCGGCGGCCGCGGTGTCATCTAGGTCGCCGAACAGTCCGGCGTCCGGTTCATGACGCTGACCTACCAGGTAGATCCCCACGAGCCGATCCCGGGAATCGACCACCACCCGGTATTCGCCCACTGGTGTGCGCGCGATGCGGAATCGATTCATCGGTTCGGCTCCATTCGGTTGGTGGGATACTGCGGATCGACGGCCCATGGATACCGGTGGCTTGGCCGCACCGGGGCGTCGGTTCGCTGGCACGAGCCGCCGGGCGGCCGAGGCCGGCCAGGCCGATCGACCCCCAGTGCTGCGACCGGGCCGGGCAGCGCGGTCCGCGAACCGATCCTGTGGCCATCGTAGCGGCCGACGGCAACCAAGACCCGCTGGGTCGGCGCCGCCGGGCCAGCCCAGCGGTCTGCCCCACCTGCCGGCTGAAAACAGCCCAGGCCAGCCGCCCACCCGGTCGTCCCGGCCCGGTCCGTCAGGGCCCGGGACGAGACAAGGCCGGGCCGCACGACATCGCATGGCAGTCTGGAGGTCATGGCACATCCGGTCTTCGGCACCTTGACACCGATGCCGGCCGCCGGGCATCCCGAGTTGCTCAACCCCGCGACCCACGCCGCAGTGCTGGCGCACCTACCCGATGCCCTGGTGGCCCCGATAGATCCCGAGCTGGCCGATACGGCTGCGATGTGCGCGGCCTATGGCGTCCCACCAGAGGTTTCGGCGAATGTGGTGCTGATAACCGGCAAGCGGGCCGGCCAGACCAGACAGGTGGCCTGCCAGGTGCTGGCCACCCACCGGGTAGACGTCAACGGCCGGGTGCGCCGGGCATTGAACGTACGCAAGGCGTCCTTCGCAGCCATGGCCGAGGCGGTGGCGGCCTCGGGCATGGCCTACGGCGGGATCACCCCGGTAGGGCTACCCGGCGACTGGCCGGTCTGGGTGGACGGCGCGGTCGCCGACTGCGCCTGGATCTGCTTGGGCTCCGGGGTGCGCGAGTCGAAGCTATTCATGCCCGGTGCCGACCTGTTGAAGCTGCCCACCGCCATCCGCGTGGCCGGATTGGCCCACCCGGCCGGCTGACCCGGGTGGCGACCGCCATGGCATTCCCGACCCCGAGCACAAAGGAGCCCCACGATGAACACCGACTACTGCGTAGTCCTGATCACCACACCCGATGAGGGCCTGGCCCATCGAATCGCCGATCTGCTGGTGACCGAGAACCTGGCGGCCTGCGTACAGACCGCGCCAATAGACTCGATCTACCGTTGGTCAAGTGAGATTCACCGGCACCCGGAGGTGTTGCTGCTAGTCAAGACGCGCACCGCCGTGTTACCGGAACTGATCGCCGCGGTTCGCGAATTGCACGTCTACGATGCGCCCGAGATCGTGGCGCTGCCCATCGTCGGCGGGGCGGCCGACTACCTGAACTGGGTGGACGACCAGACCCGTCCGGTGCATCGCTGAGCCGGGAACCGGCCGGCATGCCCAATCGGCTGCGATCCCGGTAGGACGCGAAGCGCGCGCTGCACGCTTCGCGATTCAGGGCGAAACGCCACCGAAGCGGCCGGTTGCGCCCTGGCCGGCGAGTGCCCCGAGGCCGGCGTGGCCGCGGCCGGGGCCGGGCGCGGGACGCCGCCTGGTGCACCGGCCGGCCCGCCGGGCTCGAACGGGGGTTTAGGCCATGCCAGGGGTCGCGCCGGTGACGGCTCACCGAATCCGCGCCTACTCGTACATCACATAGGACGGCACCGGGTTGAGGCCCAGCACTTCTTCGGGACTCATCACCACGCCGCTGGCGTTCGCATCCTCTTCGAAGAAGAGTTTGAAGCCCATGAACACGAAGGGGGGCACCTCGGCCTTGACCCGCTCATAGGTGGCGATCTTGTCGGCCGGTGAGCCGATGCCGTCCACGCTTTTGATGGCGACCACTCCGGGACGCTGCTGCAGCGCCCACTCGTTGGTGATGATCTCGGGATGCAGGATGTGGTAGAGCATCACCTTCTCCGGCAGGTTGCGCTCCCTGACCAGGCCGTCCAGGTAGGCCGAGACCCGATCCAGTTCTTCTCCCGAGGTGGAACCGAAGCTTTGCATCGGGATCTCGCCCGGTTTCATCGCCCATTCGGGATCGAGCGCCACACCGACATCGGGCTGGATCAGATAGGGCTCCAGCGCCTGCAATTCGGTGAGGAAGTCGGAATGCCCGGGCTGGATGTCGAGCAGCAGCAGGGCATTGTTGGCCCGGGCCACCGTCAGCCAGCTGTCGATGATGGCCGGATCGGTCCGCTCGCGCCACATGCCGTCCGGCCCGGGGGCCGGGGCCACCGTCACCGTGATCAGTTCCATCACGGGCATGATCTGGGCATCGGTGCCATAGGGCTGGCAGGTCTGATGTAGTTCCACCATGCGTTCGTTGATATCGCCGATACCCAGCCGGCCCTGACCGCTCGCCCCCGGATAGCCCACGAACCCGCACAGCCGGTACTGCGGGAAAAGCCGCCGACCGCCATTCGGCAGTTCGAGGCTGGGAGCCGGGGCGGTGGTGCCCGGCTGCGGGGATTGGCTGGGGCGTTGTTCCGGGGGAGATTGGTTCGGAGCCTGTTCCTGGGGGGATTGGGACATCTCGTTGCCCGATGCCGAGTTGCCGGGAGCCTGTGAGCCGCCGGAGCAACCCACCAACAGCAGCGTCGCAACGAGCAGAGCAGCTATTCGTCGGGACATGATCCCCAGTAGAACATATCTGCGGGTTCTCCCCTAGGAGATAGTCCTTGCCGCTAGTCAACAGCGGTTCACATTTGAGAATGATTCTCGTTATATTACGTCT
Source organism: uncultured Propionibacterium sp. (assembly GCA_938036835.1). Classification (GTDB taxonomy): domain Bacteria; phylum Actinomycetota; class Actinomycetes; order Propionibacteriales; family Propionibacteriaceae; genus Brooklawnia. Next base: position 8,470 of record CALHWB010000002.1, on the reverse strand, counting down.
ATGCGTCCCAACCACAGACTCCTTGTATCCCTGGCCGCACTACCGCTGCTGGCGCTGGCCGGCTGCGGCGGCTCCACCGGCCCGGCCTCGCCCTCGGCCGAGGCTTCCGGCAAGACCGGCTCCCCGGCCGCCGCCGGCCACGACGGGCATGACCACGAAGCCGAAGGCGATGCGACCGAGACCGCTGAGGCCAGCCCCCGGCTGGCGGTCGGCACCGCGACCGGCATCGTCCTACTGGACGAGCACCTGAAAGTCCTGGCCACCTACGAGACGACCGCCCGGCCGGCCCTGACCACCGCAAGCGATGGCCGGCACGTCCTGGCCGTGCAGACCGAGGCCGGCACAGTCAACGTGTTAGACACCGGCACCTGGGCGCAGGGGCATGGCGACCACTTCCACTACTACGTGACCGAGCCCGAGATGCTTGCAGACTCCCTGGCAGGCGGCCGGCCCATCCATGTGGTACCCAACGCCAAGGCCGGGGTCACCACGGTGTTCTTCGACGCCGACGGCAAGGCCCAGGTACTGGATACCGAAACCCTAAGGCATGCGGAGCTTCACGGTCTGGCCACCATCGATTCCAAGGGCCCGCATCATGGGGTGGTTGTACCGCAGAGCGACCGATCCTGGCTGGTCACCCAGCCGGCCGGTACCGACGGCGGCACCCCGGATACGGTGGACCGCACCACCGCGGATGGCACCGTCCGGCAGACCTTCGATTGCAAGGGACTGCATGGTGAGGTGGTGGTCGGCAATACCACCGCCTTCGGCTGCGCTGACAAGGTGCTGATCGTACGCGAAGGCCAGGCCACCGATGTCGCCTATCCCGACGCCTCCGGAGAGCGCGTGGGCGGCATCGTCTCGGACGCCAAGGCCACCACGTTCGTGGGCGACTACGCGTCCGACAGCCTGCTGTTTGTGAGCAACGACACCGCCACCGTGGTCAACGTGGGCACCGAATACAGCAATATCGCCGTCACCGCCGACGATCGTTTCGTGGTGCTGGGCACCGACGGCAAGCTGCGTCTCTACGACAGGGCCGGCACCGAATTGCAGACCATCGAGGTGACCGGCGCCTGGACCAAGCCGAGCGGGCACGGCGGCATCTCCCCCAAGATCACCGCCGGCGTGCTGAAGGCGGCCAACATGGTGTGGGTCACCGAACCGGGCGCCAACAAGGTGCACGCGGTCGATCTGTTCGCCAACACCGTCACCGGCGTCGAGGTGGCCGGTCAACCGAGTTCGGTCGCCGTGGCGAACGCGGCGGAATAGCCGAGATCACCACCACCGGCGACCCGGCAGCCGCCACGGCCTCCAGGTCATCGGGCCGCCGGGAGCCGGGTGCCCGGCAGGCATGGGTACCCGGCCCCGGCATGCCCGAGCGGCATCTGCCCTGCTCAGCGCACCTCGCGCAGTTCGCAGACGAAGACCAGCGCCTCGTCCGGCCCGATCACCCCCGGGATGCCCCGGGCCCCATAGGCCTGGTCGGCGGGAATCACCAGCTTGCGGCGGCCACCGACCCTCATGCCGGCCACCCCGTCGTCCCAGCCCTTGATCACCTGTCCGGTCCCGAGCCGGAAGGCCAGCGGCTCGCCGCGGTTGTATGATGCATCGAATTCGCGCCCCGAGCCGAAACCAACCCCCACATAGTCGACCAGCACGGTGGCACCCACGATGGCCTCGGCACCGTCCCCGACGACTTCGTCGACTATTTGCAGTTCGGTGGGCGCGGCTCCGCTGGGCAGGTCAACATGCGGTTTGTCGGTCATGGCCCCAACCTACCCGACGGCTTCAAGGCGCCTGGATCCGAACCGGGATGCGCCGGGAACCCAACGTCCCGGGCGCCGAAGAGAACCGGCCGGCTAGCCCGGTGCCGCAGACCGCACAGTTCCCCCGGGAATCGCAGTTGTAGCTCTGGATCGTGTAACGATCGCGTCTGATCACCGGGGAATCGCAATTCGGGCAGTAGGTGGTCTGCCCATCGGGATCATGCACATTGCCGGTGTAGACATACCGCAGGCCGGCCTCCAAACCGATCAACCGGGCCCGGGCCAGGGTCCGCGGCGGGGTCGGCGGCAATGTCCGCATCCGGTAGTCGGGATGAAAAGCGGTGAAGTGCAGCGGCACATCGGAGCCGAGCTCGTCATGGATCCAACGACACATCTCACGCAGGTCGCTGGAGGCATCGTTGTGGCCGGGGATCAGCAGACAGGTCAGTTCGGTCCACACCCGGGTCTGATGGATCAGATAGTTGATCGTGTCCAGCACCGGCGCCAGCCGTCCCCCGATCACCTGCCGGTAGAAGCTGTCCGAGAAGCCCTTCAGGTCGACGTTCGCGGCGTCCATCGCCCCGAAGAAGTCCTCGCGGGCCCCCGGGTTGATATAGCCGGCCGTCACCGCGATATTCGCGACACCGGCCTGGCGGCAGGCCCGGGCCACGTCGATGGCGTACTCCGCGAAGATGATCGGGTCGTTGTAGGTGTAGGCCACCGCCGCGCAGCCACACCTGATCGCCGCCTCGGCGATCTCGGCCGGGCTGGCCTCGTCCGCGAGCCGGTCCATCTCGCGGGACTTCGAGATGTCCCAGTTCTGGCAGAATTTGCAGCTCAGATTGCACCCAGCGGTGCCGAAGCTCAGCACACTGCTGCCCGGCAGGAAATGGTTGAGCGGCTTCTTCTCGATCGGGTCGATGCAGAACCCGGACGATCGGCCATAGGTGGTCAGCACCAGCCCGCCGGCCACGTTCTCCCGAACGAAGCAGAAGCCTCGCTGGCCCGGGCGCATCCGGCAGGTGCGCGGGCACAGCTCGCACTGGACGCGCCCATCGTCGGTGGGTCGCCAGTATCTCGCCGGATGGTCCACCGCCTATCGGCTCCTTTCGCCGGAACTCAACCTGCGCTCGGTCGGCCGGCCGTTGTCACTCGGGTAGGTGCTCCTCTTTCCAGGCCTGGACGCGGTAGCGTTCCAGCGCCACGCCGTCTTCCCAGCCGGCCAGGCCGGCCTTCTCGCACAGTGCACGCAGGAAAGCCGCCGGCTTGGGCAGCTGCTTCCAGACCTGCGGCAGGAAGGTGGCCCGGTGGCCGTCCCGTTGCAGGGTCACCCCGTCTATCCCTGGTTGCAGTTGGCGCTGGGCATCGGCCAGGCCGGTGAACTCGATCCGTTCGGGGGCGGTCAGCACGGATACCTCGATGGTCGTCTGCGAGAACTCGCCTTGGGTGAGCGGCGGGAAACGGCGGTCCTGGAAAGCGGCCCGGCGGGCATTCTGCTGGACGTCGATGCCCAACGGCTGGTAGGCCAGCAGGCTTCCTATGCAGCCGCGCAGTTGACCGTCGATGGTCAAGGTGACGAAACTGGCCCCCGGCTCACCCAGCCAGGCTGCCGAGGGTTCCGGCCGGCTCAGATCGAACTCGGCGGCGATGGCAGCCCGGGCCAATGGCAGCAGCACCCGGCCGGCGTCCTCAGGCAACATGGGTATCCTCCTGATACCAGCCGATCGCGGCATAACCCACCACCCGGCTGCGATCGCCCGCGGTGTCGCCGGAATTGCAGGCGGCCAGTAGCCGGGGCTCGAGCTCCCGGATCCCGGTGGTGGCCAGGAAGCCGTTCAGCGCACGCACGCCACAGGCCCGGGCGTCCTGGGCGATCGGCTCGCCGCGCAGGATGGTGTCGATCGTCTCGGCATCCACCTGCCTGGCCTGCTCGTAGGCCAAATAGTGGGACAGGTCCGAACTGATCACGATCAGGGTCTCCGGGCCGCCCCAGGCCGCGTCCAGCACCTCGCCCACCTGCCCGGGTGGCAGATCGCCAACCGCCAGCGGCACCAGTTCGAACTCGCCCAACAGCACCTGCAGGAAGGGCAATTGCACCTCTAGGGCGTGTTCCTCGGCATGTACATCGGGCCGGACGCCGACCTGGTCGAAATCCGCCAGCCGTTCACAGGCGGCGGTATCCACCGGGATCTCGCCCAACGGGGTGGCGAATGCGTCCACGCCCGGCAGCGCAATGCCCCGGATACCCACCCGATGGGTCGGGCAGGCCACTACGACACGCGAGATCGGCTGGGTTTCGGGATGCAATGCGGCATAGCCATGGGCCGCGGTCGAGCCGGAGTAGATATACCCAGCATGCGGGCTGATAAGGGCTTTCGGGGCCTGGTTGGGCAGCACGGGCCGGGCATCGGCCAGCAATTCGCGCACCATGGCGTCCAACGCGGCTGACGCAGCCGGATAGAACGAACCGGCAACGGCGGGTGGTCTGGTCGTCATTGGTCACCTCCCAGTTGGGCCAGCCTATCGCGCCGGGGGCCGTCGCGACGGTCCGATTCTGCGCAACCGCCGGCCGGCCCGGCCCGGAATTCCCGGCTACGGGGCAAGGGCGTGCTCCACACCGTCCAGTACCACGTGCAGCTTCCTGGCGAACCAGTCGGGCGGCGCTGTGTCCAAGGCCGCGGCCATGGCGGCTTGGACGAGCCGGCGTTCCTGCTGGGTGGCTGGCCGGGCGTTTTGCGAAGGCGCCTGGTTCGGGTAATCGTCGGGGTAGTCGGTCAGATGCTCGCTGCCGGCATCCGGATTGGCCCAGTCGAACCGCTCGATGTCGCTGCGTGTGTCGGTGACCATGTCGAATACGACATCGCAGGCCAGCACCGCGTTGATGGGGGTGAAGCCCTGCCTGAGCAGGATCGCGCACAGGTCGTCGGTCAATCGCATCCGGTTCAATGGCAGGATACCCCGCGTCGCCTCGCTCGCCGCGCCCGGATTATCGGCCCACAGCTGCCACAGGGTGAGCGCGTACTGGGTCATGACGTGCCGCCAGTGGCCATCGCGGGATGGCCAAGGGGCGTACTCGAGAAGGCGGCTGATTCCCATCCGGACCAACTCGTCGCGGTCGGCGGCATACCGATAGAGGGTGGTATGGCCGACACCGAGACGATCCCGCACGGCGGCCATCGTCAGGTTCTCAAACCCCACCTCGATCACGACCCGAGCGATCTGGGCGCGGGTCAGCGCGGGTGGGCGGCCCATACGTGCCGGCGTCATGGCCGGTTGACGGCCTCGGCGACCGGCTCGGCTGCCCGCCCGGGCAGGTCCTTTGCCCGGACGAGCAGCAGGCTGGCCAGGCCACTGAGCACGGCGGCGGTACCGGCGATGAACAGCACCTGGACCAGCCCGGTGGTGAAGGCCGCTCGCGCGAGGGCCTCATCGAGAGATCCGGAGGCGGTCAGCTGCCGGATTCGTCCCGCGGCGACCGCTCGGGCAGCCTCGGGATCCGGGATTCGCGCAGCGACGACAGCGGACATGACAGCACCATAGACCGCCACACCCACCGCGGTGCCTAGGGGGAAGAAGGCGTTCGAGGCTCCCGAGGCCATGCCGGCCCGGTCGGTAGGCACCACCCCAACGGCCAGACCCATCAGATGTGGGGTGACGATGCCCGATCCGAGACCCATCAGGATCACGGCAGGCAGGAAGGCGGCCCAGCCGCTGTGCACGTCGATCCAGACGGCCGACCAGATCAGGCCGCCGCCGATCAGCACCATGCCGGTAAGGGTCAGGACCCGGACCGGTACCATCCGGGTCAGGACCCCGCTGAAGGGCGCGATCAGCAGCATGCCGGCCGACAGGATGAGCAGGATCAGGCCGATTTGGATCGGGGTGCAGTTGAGCAGGCCGGTCAGCCACAAGATGACGATGGGATACAGCCCGAAACTGGCTACCCGGGCGGCGAAGGAGAGCACGACGGCACCGGTGAAGGTGGGGATGCGGAATAGGCTCAGATCGAGCATCGCTGCCGGGCCGCGGCGATGTTCCAGGATCAGCAGGCCCGCCAGCAGCACCGGAGCGCCCAGCAGCGCGCAGCGCACATCGCCGCGTCGCCAGGTCTGGCTGGCGCCAGCCAACAGCCCATAGTTGAGTGCGAACAGCATGCCCACGGCCAGTGCCGCCCCGGCCAGATCCAGTCGGCTTCCGGGAATCGTGGGCTGTGGCCGGACCCCGATGAGCATCGTGGCAATGATGGCGATGCCCAGCGGCAGGTTGATCAGGAAGATGCTGCGCCACCCGGCAAGCTCGATGAGGCCGCCCCCGATGAGTGGGCCCAGGGCCGCCGCCGCGGCACCCATCGCGGTGATCATCCCGAAGGCACCCTGCCTGCGCCCGGGATCCTGCCCCTCGAACGCTCCCGCTATCAGGGCCAGGCCGGTGCCCATGACCAGGGAAGCCCCCACGCCTTCAAGCGTCCGGCAGGCGATGAGGAAGACCTCCCCGGGGGCGAGGACACAGCCTAGGGAGGCCAGGGTGAACACGCTCATACCGGTTACGAACACCCCGCGCCGCCCCAAGCGGTCCGACAGCGAACCGGCGCTCAGCAGCAGGGCGGCAAAGGCCAGCGTGTAGCCGTTGACGACCCATTGCAGCCCGGACAGCGCGGCGTTGAACTCGGCGCCGATCTGCGGCAGGGCCACGTTGACCACGGTCGTATCCAGCGTCATGAGCGCGGCCGATAGCCCGACGGCTAGGACGACGGGGGTGTTGGACCCCCGCCCACGTTGCGTTTCGTTCATCTGAAACCTCCGCATATCGAGTACTTTCGGTACTACTGTACCGAAAGTACTCGATGCCCTCCCCGCCCGGCCAGGACCGGTCCGCGACCGTCTGGGATATCCGCTCTTGGGGCGGGCGGGCGCGGGCCCGGCGCACCGCCGGCGAAATCGCCAAATGCCGCCCGGTCGGCCAGAATGGGGCAATGCGCATGATCACGGCTGACCGATTGGGTGGCGTCCTGGCCGGAATAACCGGCCCCGGGGACGGGCACGGGCCACGCGCGGTGGCGCCCGGCAGCTTCGCGACCCCGGTGTCCCTGCTGAACCTGATGGCCGAGCATCTGGCCGCCTGGCGGCTGTTCATCGTCAACGCCCTAGACGGCATCCCGGAGCGTGGGGTCACTCACGAGACGATCTTCGTCGGCCCCGGCATGCGCCGCTCAGCCGATCTGCGCTATTACCCCTGCCGGCTGAGCCTGGCGCCCCGGTTGTTCACCGACACCCTGCCACCCGATGTCGTCGTGCTGCACACCAGCACACCCCGGGACGGCCGGGTGTCGATGGGTATCGAGGTGCAGGTGATGACCGGCGCCCTGGAGGCCGCCCGAGCCCGGAATGCCCTGGTGATTGCCCAGGTCAACCCCAAGATGCCGTTCGTGCACGGGGACGGGGTGGTCGATCTGGCCGAGATCGACTTCGGGGTCGAGATCGACCAGGACCTACCGGTGGCGCCCCGGGCCGGTATCGATCCGGTATCCCGGCGTATCGGCCAGTCGATCGCCGCCCTGGTGCCCGACGGCGCTACGGTGCAGGCCGGTATCGGGGCACTGCCCGATGCGGTGCTGAACGAGTTGAGCGTCCGGCGGGGGTTGCGGGTGTGGACCGAACTGGTCTCGGATGGCTATCTGCGTCTCGAGCGGGCCGGTGCCTTGGATCCGGAGGTGCCGATCACGGGAACCTTCATGCTCGGCACACCGGAATTCTATGCCTGGGTGGACGACAACCCACGCGTCCGGCTGTTGCGTTGCGAGATCACCAACGATCCCGGCCGGATCGCCGAGCAGCCCGCGATGGTCAGCGTAAACACCGCCCTGCAGGTGGATTTGTTCGCCCAGAACAATGCCTCCCGGATTCGGCACCGGCCCTATTCGGGCACCGGCGGGGCGGCCGATTTCGTGGTCGGGGCGATGCGCTCGGCCGGCGGCCGCTCGATCATCGCGCTGCCGAGCTGGCACGCGAAATCCGATAGCTCCACGATCGTGCCGCAACTCGATCAGCCGGTGACCACCCTGCAACCCAGCACCGTGGTCACCGAGCAGGGCGTCGCCGAGATTTTCGGGCGCTGCCAGCGCCAACAGGCCGGCAACCTGATCGATCGGGCGGCCCATCCCGCGGCCCGCGGCGAGTTGCGGTCGGCGGCGCGCCGCCTCGGCCTGCTCTGAAACCGCAGGCTGCGGGGCCGGCGCGGCCGCCCGACGAGCTGCGACGAAGCCGGGCGCAAACCGTTTCCGCCGGGAATGGGAGGCCTATCGGGCAGCGCCCCGCCGGCCCACCGAGCCGGCGGGGCCGGCTGCCCGGTGAATTTTGTTTTAATCTGTGTCAGAGTAGTACGCAACCCATAATAGCCTATATAGAAACATACATCTACCTGCTCGTTTTTAGCTGTGGTACGAGGGGTAAAGGTAAAGTTAACCTGTTGAGGCGCTGTTACACATTGGTAAATATTCTTCGCATAATCATACTGTTCATTATTATCTATCAAAGCATCATCAGCCAATGGAACGGTTGTCCCTCTTCTATAAATGAGAACATTAGCAGCATCGGATGGATCTATTAAGGCTTTGAGGGAAGCTATGGTCGTGAGCTGGCAACCTACATCACCTAAATTTTTAACTGTTACACCTGTCTCTCCCTTTATAGTAACTTTGATAG
>CALHWB010000001.1 GCA_938036835.1 uncultured Propionibacterium sp. | reverse complement strand
CGGGTTTTCCACAGTTACTGTGGAAAACCCGGGAGCCCTGTGGGAAACGGCGGTGTGGGACCGCGAAGGAATCAGGATCCGGAGTTCTTGATCCGGTTGGTGAGTTCGGTGACCTGGTTGTAGACGCTACGGCGTTCGCGCATCAGCTGCCGGATCTTGCGCTCGGCGTGCATGACGGTGGTGTGGTCCTTGCCGCCGAACTCCTGGCCGATCTTGGGCAGGGAAAGGTCGGTCATCTCACGACACAGGTACATGGCGATCTGGCGAGCGGTAACCAGGGTCTGGGTCCGCGACGTGCCCTTCAGGTCGAGAATCTCGATACCGAAATAGCGAGCCGTTTCGGCGATGATCTGACTGGCGTCGATTTCGGCTTCGACCCCGGCCGGGATGAGATCGCGCAGGACGGTCTCTGCCAGGCCGAGCTGGACGTCCTGCTTGTTGAGCGAGGCGAAAGCGCTGACCCGGATGAGGGCACCCTCGAGTTCCCGGATGTTGGTCTGGATCCGGGAAGCGATGAACTCCAGCACATCGGGTGGTATCAGAAGCCGTTCGGCGGCCGCTTTGCGTTTGAGGATCGCGATGCGGGTCTCCAGATCGGGGGGTTGGACGTCGGTGATGAGACCCCATTCGAAACGGCTACGCAACCGGGGCTCCAAGGCCTCAAGCGCCTTGGGCGGCCGATCGGAGGTCATCACGATCTGCTTTTGTGCATTGTGGAGGGTGTTGAAGGTGTGAAAGAACTCCTCCTGGGTTTGGATCTTGGCCTCCAGGAATTGGATGTCGTCGATCAACAAGACATCGACATCGCGGTATGTGCGCCGGAAGGCAGCGGTGCGGTTCTCTGAGATCGCATTGATGAAGTCGTTGGTCAGCTCTTCGGTGCTGACGTACTTGACTGTCACGTTCTGGTAGTAGTCATGCACATAATGGCCTAGGGCATGCAATAGGTGGGTCTTGCCCAACCCGGAGTCGCCGTAGATCATCAAAGGGTTGTAGGCCTTGCCGGGTGCCTCGGCGACCGCGACTGCGGCGGCATGGGCGAATCTGTTGGAACTGCCGATGACGAAGTTGTCGAAGGTGTACTTCGGATTCAAGCGATCCTCCGGCAATCCATTGCCGGGTGAGGGGCCGGCCGGGGATTGAGCGTGTGCCGGGTCCATGGGGGTGAAAGGGCTCGGGGCGTCTGGCCGGCGGATCAACTCCATCGGTTCGATGTCGGCCTCTTCGGGACGATCGGGTGGTTGCAGATTCAGTTCCAGATCGGGGTCTATCGTGATGGCTAGTCTCATCGACCGGTGGAAGTGGTCCGATAGCGCCTGTTCGATGTCGCTGCGTTGGCGGGTCTCGATGCGTTCGCGGGTGAACTCGTTGGGAACCGAGATCATGACGGTGGATTCATGCACCGTGAGTGGCCGTGAACTACGTAGCCAAGCACGGTTGGTTCCCTCGGCCTGATTGAGCACGTGACGCCAGGCCGCGAGCAGGGCATCGACGGCGTGCGGCTGGTCGGGGTGCTTGGACACTTAGGGTGCTCCTTTCCCCGTTCACTATCGAGTCTCGCTGGCCGGTGGTGGCCGGGTGAGCCGGTTTTGCCAGTCACGTGTGCGATGGCAGGCGCCCGGACAATCGGGACCGATCGGCGGGCGCCAATCGCCATCGTTGGTGCCAACAGGTGATTGACGGTAGCCAAACTGCCCGGGTCGTGCAACCTGCGGGCTGGGGCCGGGGATCGGGCGGTGTGGCGTGCGGGCCGCGGGAATGTGGGTGTTCTGGGTGCTTTTGCCCAGGGCACGGACGGTGACGTAGTATTTATCAGCCGTTGTCCATGCCGATGGTCCGAATTGCCGGTAGTCGGTCTGTCTGGACAGCCGAAACCGCTTCGACCGAAGCAACCAGCCTACTATTGACGGAGCACTGTCGTGAGCAAGCGCACCTATCAGCCGAGTAACCGCCGGCGTTCCCGCACCCACGGGTTTCGGGCCCGGATGAGTACCCGGGCGGGCCGGGCGATCCTGGCGGCTCGTCGCCGTAGGGGTCGTGCAGAGCTGTCGGCCTGAGACCGTGTTGCCCGCTGCCAGCCGGTTGCGGTCGGCGAAGGATTTCGGCGCGACGCTGCGAGGTGGGGTTCGAGTTGGCCGGGGCACCCTGGTGGTGCATGCGCGCGCCCTGCCGGTGGCTGGGCAGCACAGCCGGGTCGGGTTTGTGGTGTCCAAGCGGGTGGGCAATGCGGTGACCCGTAATCGCGTGAAACGCCGGTTGCGGCATCTGGCGCGTGCCCAGCTGATCGACAGCCCGGCGGGATTGCAGGTGGTGGTGCGCGCCCTGCCGGCGGCTGCGACGGAACCGCACCGGCTGGGTGCGGAATTCGTGGCGGCATGGCGGGGCTGTTTGGCTAAGCTGGGGGCAAACTCCCGGTGAAGCACCTGATGATCGGGTTTGTGCTGGCGTGGCGGCGGGTGGTCTCGCCGCTCTACGGGGATGTATGTAAGTACTACCCGACCTGTTCGGCCTACGGGCTGGAGGCCTTGCGCAGGCATGGTGCGGTGCGCGGGGGGTGGCTATCGATTCGCCGGATCCTACGTTGTCACCCATGGTCGCACGGTGGTTTCGATCCGGTGCCCGGGTCTGCGCTGGCGGCCCAGATAGCCGCAGATCCGCAAAGCTTTGGCATGGGGATCGCCGGTCAGAGCAAGCAGACAGAGTGTTGTAAATCCGTGGCGGGCGAGTCGGCTGCGGTAACCGACGAGGTGATTTCGTGATTGAACTGGATGCCATGACGATGCTGAACCTCTGGGAGGGCCTGGGCCGGTTCGGCAGTTCCATCATGCAGCCGCTGTACTGGGTGATCTCGGGCATTATCGTTTTGGCGCATCGGTTGATCAGCCCGGTGTTCGGGGCGGACTCCGGGGTTACCTGGACGCTGTGCATCGTGTTGCTGACCGTGGTGATCCGCACGATCATGATGCCGTTGTATGCCAAACAGTTGAACTCGTCGCGGGCGATGCAGGCGTTGACGCCGAAACTCCAGGAGCTTCAGTCGAAGTACGGTAGTGACCGGCAGCGGCTTGGCCAGGAGACGATGAAGCTGTATCAGGACGAGGGGGTCAGCCCGGGGGCATCCTGTTTGCCGCTGTTGGTGCAGCTACCGATCTTTTTCGGTCTGTTCAATGTGCTGAGCGGGGCGGCCAGGGGCATTCCGCGGGGCCATTGGCTGGTACAGCATCCGGACCTGGTCGATTCGCTGAGCAATGCCGGACTGTTCGGTGCGAAGCTGTCGGGGACCTTCCTACCGTTGTCGAATGGTTTCGGGGCCACCCAGATTCTCGCTTTGATATTGATCGTCTCGATGACCCTGCTGCTGTTCTTCCAGCAGCTCCACATGATGCGTCGCAATATGCCGCCGGCGGCCTTCGAGGGGCCGATGGGCCAGCAGCAGAAGATGATGCTGTACCTGATGCCGTTGATGTATATCTTTGCGGGGCTCAGCATGCCGGTGGGCGTGTTGGTGTACTGGATGTTCTCCAACCTGTGGACGCTGGGTCAGCAGTACTTCATCATCCGTAACTTCCCGACCCCGGGTACTCCGGCGTATATCGAATGGGAGGAACGGATGGTTGCGCGGGGCAAGGACCCGAAGGCGATCGAGGAGGTTCGGGCGAATCGGGCGCGCAAACGGCCGCAGAGTTCTCGCGGTCTGACCGCTGGTGCCGACGCGAATGGCAGTACGGTGCGTCGTCAAGGCGTCAGCAGGCAGACGGTGCGCGTGGCTGACTCGAATGGCCGTCAGACGGTGCAGCGTCAGCAGATACAGCGGACGAGTCGTGCGGTGCGCAGGAAGAGAAGCTGAGGTTTCACCCGGATGTCACGACGAAAGCCTTTTTGACAAGGAGAGATCGATGGACGGTGAGTCTATGGACGATGTGGTCGAGATAGTTGGGTCGCCATCGGACGCGGAGCTTGATCCCCTGGACAAGGAAGGGGACGTCGCCGCGGACTATTTGGAGGAGCTGTTGGAGATCGCTGATCTGGACGGCGACATCGACATCTTCACAGAAGGCGATCGAGCCCATGTTTCCATCGTGACCGATAGCGAGCTGTTGGTGGGGCGAGACGGTCAGGTGCTGGACGCGTTGCAGGAGCTTTCCCGGCTGGCGGTGCTGGCCGAGACGGGGCGTCGCAGCCGGCTGATGCTGGATGTGGCGGGGTTCCGGGAGAAACGGCGTAGCGAGCTACAGGCCTTGGCCACGGAGGTCATCCTTGAGGTGCGGCGCACCCGAGAAGCCGTTGGGCTGGCGCCCATGAATCCGTTCGAGCGCAAGATCGTGCATGACATCGTGGCCGCGGCGGGCCTGGTGAGCGAGTCCGAGGGGACCGAACCGAATCGCCATGTGGTGATCAGGCAGGCTGAGTAGGTCGTGATCCCGGGGGTTGCGCGGGAGGTGTTCGGCGAAAACGTCGAATTGGCAAGTAGATATGTCGATATATTGGCGAGTCGGGGAATCGAGTGGGGTCTGATCGGCCCACGTGAGGCTCCAAGGCTATGGGACAGGCATGTGCTGAACAGCGCGGCTTTGTCCGGGTTGATCGAGCGGCACGCCAGCGTGGTGGATGTGGGCAGCGGGGCGGGTCTGCCGGGTGTGCCGTTGGCGCTGGCCCGGCCCGACCTTAAGGTCTGTCTGGTGGAGCCCCTGCTTCGGCGATTTCGGTTCCTGATGGAGTTGGTGGCGGAGCTTGAGCTGGGAGATCGGGTCCGGGTGTTGCGCAGTCGCGCCGAGGAACTGGATTGTGCCTTCGATGCGGTGACGGCTAGGGCGGTAGCACCTTTGGTCAAGTTGATCGGTTGGACTCAGCGACTGTTCGTCCCGCGTGGTGAACTCCTAGCCCTAAAGGGGAGCTCTGCGGAGACGGAACTCGCCGCCGCCGAGGGCGGCCTGCGGAAACGTGGGCTGTCTGCCGAGCTGGTAACGGTGTATGCGGCGGCCGGCTCGGCGATGACGCGAGTGGTTCGGGTACGTGCAGTAGCCGATCTCAGCCGGTAGCGTGCTATGCGGGTCGTCTTGCGTTCGGCGATCGGATACCGGGAATCGTGGACTGGCCGCCGAGAGCGCGGACGAGATCCGGAAAGTGCAGCTATGAAGGGACGGGCGCGGTGGAGTCGACGAGTCCGGCGAATGGAGCAGAGGCGAACATGATGGCGGAACCGGCTGGCACCGTTTCACGTGAAACGGTGCCAATCCTGCCTGCGCCCGCCCGGACGAGGATCATTGTTGTGGTCAATCAGAAGGGTGGCGTAGGCAAGACGACCACCGCGGTGAATCTGGCCGCGGCGCTGGCTCGGGGTGGGCTCCAGGTGCTGGTGATGGACCTCGATCCGCAGGGCAATGCGAGCACCGCCCTTGGCGTCGAACACCGTACGGGAACTCTCGGCACCTATGAGGTCCTGTTACAGCAAATGCCTATTGCCGAGGTGGTGAAACCATCGCCCGCGGCGGAAACCCTGAAGGTGGTGCCGGCCACCATCGACCTGGCCGCGGCGGAAATCGAGCTCGTACCCCAGGTGGCGCGCGAACAACGCCTCAAGAAGGCGCTGACCAGGTACCTGGAGAATCGTGCGGTCGATTACGTGATCTTTGACTGCCCACCGTCACTGGGTTTGTTGACCATCAACGCCCTGGTCGCGGCGACCGAGATCCTGATCCCGATCCAGTGCGAGTACTATGCCCTGGAAGGTGTCACCCAGTTGATGCGCACCATAACGCTGGTCCGCGAGGAATTGAACCGCGAAGTGGTGCTGAGTACCGTGCTGTTGACCATGTTCGACGCTCGCACCCGATTGTCCGCCCAGGTCGGTGAGGAAGTGCGCAAGCATTTCCCGGACCAGACGCTGCTAACTCTCATCCCGCGTTCGGTACGCCTCAGCGAGGCACCCAGTTACGGTAAGACCATCTTCGGCTACGATCCGGCGTCGGTGGGGGCTCGGGCCTATCAGAAGGCCGCCACCGAACTCGCCAGGCACGCCGCGGGGTCGCTCCCGGTTCGAGGCGAACCGGGACGAACGGCACCGGATATCGGCAATCGGGGATACCGGCGATGAGCGGCGGTAGGACCGGGGGCCTCGGTCGCGGGCTGGGCGAACTGTTCCAACGCACCGACGTGGTCGCCGAACGACCCGTGAGCGGTTCGACGCCGATGCCGGACGGCTCCTATTTCGCCCAGCTTCCGGTAGCTGACATCGAACCCAACCCAAACCAGCCCCGGCAGGTCTTCGACGAGGAAGAACTCGACGAACTAGCCGAATCGATACGGGAAGTGGGATTGCTGCAGCCCATCGTGGTGCGTCAGCGGGGTAGCGGCTATGAGCTCATCATGGGAGAACGCCGCTGGCGGGCCCATCGGCGCCTCGGAATGCCCAGAATCGATGCCATCGTCCGGGCGACGGACGACACGGCCATGCTGCGCGATGCCCTGCTCGAGAACCTGCATCGCACACAGTTGAACCCACTCGAAGAAGCAGCCGCCTACCGTCAGCTACTCGATGACTTCGGTTGTACGAAGGAAGAGCTGGCCAAACGCATCAAGAAATCGCGGCCACACATCTCCAACACGCTTCGATTGCTTGGGCTACCGGTTCCGGTGCAGCGTCGAGTCGCTGCGGGTGTGCTGTCTGCCGGGCATGCCCGCGCCCTGCTGATGCTGATCGATGCGCATGCGCAGGAACAGCTTGCGCAGCGGATCGTGGCCGAAGGGCTTTCCGTGCGCGCGACCGAAGAGTCGGTCGCACTGCTGATGCGGCCGGGTCAGCCCACCGCGACGACTCGGCCGCGCAAGACACGACAACTGCCGGAAGCACTGACCAGCTACGCCAATGGCCTGGCCGATCGATTGGACACCCGGGTGCAAGTCCAGCTGGGAGCTTGTCGAGGACGGCTCACGATCGAATTCGCCGACGCCCAGGATCTGGAGCGCATCATGGAATTGCTAGCCCCGGAGGAGACGACCAGGCATCCCTAGGCGCGTGCTGGGCCGCGACCGTCGGAAACGGCGGCCGCCGGTCCGGGCGCACCGGGCGAGTGCCCAAGCCACACCCGTTGCCGGCCGGGACCGGCATGCGGCCCGAATAGGCCGGTATCGAGGCCGAGGGACCGGACGCGCCGACCGGCTCCGTCGCATCGTGGCTCGGGCGGCAAAGCGCCTCGATCGCCGGCAAACAGCCGGGACGACCGAGGCGCTAAAGGTTTAAGTCGATAAATACCTTATTGTTTGGCTCAGCCCGCTTCGAGCACTCGGTCTATCACCTTCATCAGGCTCGCCTTGGTCTTGCCGCCCTGTAAAGATTGCACCACCCGGCCAGCGCGGAAGAACTGTAGCGTGGGCAGCCCCATGACACCTTGGCGCATGGGAACCTCGGTGTTGGTGTTGGTATCCATCTTCGCGAATACCATTCGACCGGCGTAGGCCCGGGCCAATTCCTCGACGATCGGGCCAAGCTGCTTGCAGGGCGAACACCACTCCGCCCAGTAGTCCACCAGAACCGGCAACTCCGCCTGCAAAACCTGGGCTTCGAAATCCGCGTCGGTGACCTCGATGACTGTCATTCCTGCTCCTATTCCTCTAGCTCCACCGGGATGCTAGCCGCCCGCCACGGCCATGCTCCGGGGCAACGCGTATCAGTGCCCGAGCGGTTCCGGTCATGGGCGGTCCGCCAGATATCTTCCCGCGTCCAATGCCGCCCGGCAGCCGGAACCGGCAGCCGTGATGGCCTGCCGATAGCGGCGGTCGACCAGGTCGCCGCAGGCGAAGACCCCGGGAAGGCTGGTTTGGGTTGTGTCCCGATCGACGTACACATAGCCGTCCGGATCCAGAGCCACCTGGCCGGCGACAAGCTGCGAGCGGGGCTCGTGCCCGATCGCCACGAACAGCCCCTGGACCGCTAGTTCGGAGCGTTCACCGGTGAGCGTATCGCGCAACGCCAGCCCCGCCAATGCCTGGGTGCCCCGCAGATCGACGATTGCGCTGTTCCAGACGATCTTGATCTTCGGATCGCGCGCAACCCGGTCGGCCATGACATGCGAGGCCCGCAACCGGTCCCGGCGGTGGATCAGACTGACGGAGTTGGCAAACCTGGTCAAGAAGGTGGCCTCTTCGGCGGCCGAGTCGCCGCCCCCGACCACCGCGATGTCCTTACCCTTGAAGAAGAAACCATCGCAGGTGGCGCACCAGCTGACACCCTTTCCGCTGAGCCGTTCCTCGGCGGGCAAACCGAGCTTTCGATGGCCGGACCCCATGGCCAAGATAACCGTACGAGCCCGCAGCGTGCCGGACTCCGCGGTCTTGATCTCCTTCGGCTCTGCGCCAAGCTCGACCGCTACCGCGTCATCGGTGACGAATTCGGCGCCGAAGCGTTCCGCCTGGGCACGCATACCCGCCATCAGATCCGGCCCCAGGACACCCTCGGGGAAACCCGGGAAGTTGTCCACCGCACTGGTGTTCATCAATGCTCCGCCTCGATCGACCGAGCCCTCGACACAGACCGGCGCCAGGCCATTCCGCGCGCAGTAGATGGCCGCGGTATACCCCGCCGGCCCGCTGCCGATTATCGCCACCTCGCGCACCGGCGCGGCCGGCTCCACCGGAGTGGAATCCGGCTCGGCGACCACCGGCTGCGTTATATCGATGCCGAGGCGCCCGAATGGATTGGGATTCATCTCACGACCTTTCTGGTGCCCGATGCTGCGCGGACATCCGCAGTCATCCAAACATCCGGCTGGGCGAGTCTATTCCAAGCCCGATCCGGCCCGGCCGGCCGCCAGCCGGTGCCTAACCGGTGATCTGCTCGGGAAGCAGATGCGAGGTGTTGTTGTGCCATTCGAGGACGCGCTCAACCAGGCCGCCGTCGTGCGTCGCCTCGGTCACCGGCACCGGCTGTTCGAAGTCGATCATTATCGTCCCGGTGTTGTTCAGGCTTAGCCAGGGCTCTGCCACCCCGTTGTCGGCGTGGAATCCCAGGGCGGCCCGCACCAGATGCTGGCTGATCCACTCGTGACAGACCAGGGCCACCAGCCGATTGGTGCCGAGATGGGCCTGCTTGAGGTCGTGGATCACCCGGGCGCCCCGGTAGGCCCGCTCAAGGTCATCCTCGCCATCGCCGCGGTACCAGCCGGTCTCATCGGCGCCGGCCGGCAACACCAGCCGATCGCTGAGGGCACGTAGTGCGCTGGCCGGGGCGCCACAGTAAGGCGTCGGATCTTCCGGCATGCCCAGATAGGGGCCACCACATTCGAAGGCGTCCAGCCGCCCATGTACCTCGATATCCAACGTCTCGGCGATCACGGCCGCGGTCTGCACCGCTCGCGACATCAGCGAGGTATACAGCACCTGCGGTGCAGGCTGCCGCCCAACCACCATGGCCTCGGCGAGCCTGGCGGCCTGCAACCGACCCAGCTCGGTCAGCAGCGGATCGGCCTCGCGTCCCGCATAGGAGCCGGTGGTCGCATGCAGGAGATTGTTCGCGGATTGACCGTGACGAATGATGAGCAACTTCACGCGCCCCATCTTGTCATGTGGCTGACCGAAGGCGGTTCGAACCATCGACCCGCATCGTAGAATGGATGGCATTCCAACTGGGCCGCGGATCGGTGGTGAAGATGGGCAATCGCCTGAATCCCGAACAACGCGTGACCGACTTGTCTGCCCTTGCCGGTCAGGATTTCGATGTCGTCGTTGTCGGCGGTGGCGTCACTGGCGCCGGCATCGCGCTGGACGCGGCGGCGCGCGGACTGCGCACCGCCATAATCGAGGCCCAGGATTGGGCGGCCGGCACCTCCAGTGCTTCGAGCGGGCTGGTGCATGGTGGCCTGCGCTACCTCTACAACTTGGACATCAGGCTGGTCGCCGAGATGATCACCGAGCGGGGATTGCTGCTGAACACCCTAGCCCCCCACCTGGTACGACCCCAGACCTTCCTGTGGCCACTGCACCGCCGGATCCTGGAACGCGCCGGCTGGGGTGCAGGCACCAGCCTTTACGACACCCTGGGTGCCATCTGCGGCGGCCGGTGCCTACCGGCCCAGCGGCAGCGCTCCCGGGCGGGCACGATCGCTCGTTTCCCCGACGTCGACCCCGATGCGCTGGTGGGTGCCATCGAATTCCACGAGGGTTTC
Source organism: uncultured Propionibacterium sp. (assembly GCA_938036835.1). Lineage (GTDB taxonomy): Bacteria > Actinomycetota > Actinomycetes > Propionibacteriales > Propionibacteriaceae > Brooklawnia. The sequence goes on along the minus strand of CALHWB010000001.1, from coordinate 33,984 downwards.
GTCGACGACGCCCGGCTGGTGATCACCCTGATCCGAACCGCACTCGAATACGGTGCCCGGGCCGTCAGCCGCGTCCAGGTGACCCGGATCAACCGCAGTGCCGGTGGCCCGGTCACCGGATTGACGGCCCGGGACCTGGAGACCGGTGAACAGGTGCAGGTACGCGCCCGCGGCATCATCAACGCAACCGGGATATGGACCGAACAGACCGCCGCGCTCGCCCAGGTAGCCAGCGGCCTGCGAGTGCTGGCCGCCAAGGGAATACACCTGCTCGTACCCCGGGAACGAATCGATGCCGCGGTTGGTATCTTCTATCGCACGGGCACCGAGGCGCTATACCTGGTGCCCTGGCAGCATCGCTGGGTGATCGGCACCACCGACACCGCCTGGCATGAGCCCCTACAGTATCCGGTGCCCACCCGTACCGACATCGACAACCTGTTGCGGCGGGCAAACCTGTTGCTCAAACAGCCGCTGACGCGCAACGACCTGTGCGGCAGCTTCGCCGGTTTGCGTCCGCTGCTGCAGCCCCATCGGGGCTCGGACGTCTGCACCAGTAGGATCAGCCGCCGGCACACCGTGCGAACGCTGGCCCCCGGACTGGTCGCGGTCGCCGGCGGCAAGCTGACCACCTACCGCAGGATGGCCGCCGACGCGGTCGATGCGTTGCTGGGCAGGCAACGAACCGCCGCCTCCCCCAGCGTCACCGCCCAAACCCCGCTGCTCGGGGCCCAAGGGCTGGAGGCCATGACCAACCAGTCCCAGCGTATCGGTGGCATCTATGGCTGGTCCCGGACGATGATGGCCCACCTGCTCGAATGCTATGGCAGCGAACTGCCCGACCTGTTGGAACTGGTCGACGACTCGGCCACCCTGGCCGCTCCGCTCGGCCGGGCTCCCCACCATCTGCGGGTCGAAGTGGCCCGGGCGTGCACCGCCGAAGGCGCCCTGCATCTGGAGGACATCCTGGTAAGGCGCATTCGCCTCAACCGGGAACACCGCGATCGCGGGCTGTCTGCCATGGACGAGGTATGCGCGATCGCCGCTCCACTGCTGGGCTGGGACGCCGCTCGGATCAGGCGGGAGAAAGCCAGCTATCAGGCCCGGGTGGCTGCCGAGCAGGCCGCCCAGGCCGAACCCACCGATCGGGCCGCGGTCGCGATCCGGCGCAAAGCCGCCGACGCGGTGCCCACGGTCCTGGGCTGAGACCGGCGGCGGGCCCGGCCGGTACCCCGGCCGCTAGGCTGGCGTGCCCAGCACCGTCGCCTCGGCTATCCCAGAACCGTACTGCCCGCTGGGCAGTTGCGGCAGGCGGGTGAAATAGACCAGCACCCACCGGCTCGTCACCGGGCTCGGTGGGGTCAGCGTCACATCCCGGCCGGCAGCCTGATCGGTGACCACCGCCTGCCACTCGGCCACCCCACTGGTGGGTGGATTGACGCCCTGGCCGATCGGCTGGCCCGGAACCATGAGCTGGATCCCGTTGGGTGCATTGCTCAATGCCAACTGGACCGCGGTCACCGACCGCGGCGCCCCCAGATCCAGAACCAGGCCAACCCCCGGTTTCAGACCCCCGAATACCGGATTGCCGACATACTGCAAGGTGGGCCACACCGTTCCGGCATCGCCATCGACGGCCAGTGGCGCCTGCGCGGGATTCTCCTGCCCATCGCCCCCGTCGGCGTGCGGATCGAACACGCTGACCGCAGCGATCTCCAATGGCTCGGGCTGGACGCTAGACGGACCACCGGGCTGGCTGGTGGCACCCGATGGCGGAGGGTTGCGTTGCCGGCAGGAGCCGATCTGCAGCACCGCCGCCACCCCGATCGCCAGACTCAGCAACACCACCACCAGGCGCAACCCCCGGCCGCGGCCGCCCGGGCGGCGGGATCGGCGTGGCGCGGCGGACGACCGCGTACGGCTGTCCCGCTCGCGCAGATAGTGCACGTCGGTGGGCAGGTCGTCGGACAGCGGCGTGCCCTGATCGATATCCGCCGGACCTATTGTGCCCACCGGGCTGGGAGAGATAGCCGACGCCGGCATGACCGCAGTCGGCTGCTGCGGCGCCAGCCTGGCCGAGGCGGCAGCCGACGGCATCGGTGGGCTGGCCGGGGGAGCGCCCACCGATGCCGCGCCGATCGTATCCGGCCGGTCTCCGGGTGCATCCACATCGACCGCAGCCATCGGCTGAGTGGGTAGCTCGGTGGTATTGGCCCGCCCGTTCGCCCATCCCGCGGCGGTAGCCAGAACGGCTGGCGTGCTGGAACCGGTCCCGAGGCCGTGACGTTCGCGAACCAGGCGCTCCAGGGATTCCTCGGCCTCCAAGGTGCCCGCCATGGTATCCAAGGCGTCGCAGACCTCGTCGGCACGCCGAAGGCTCGGACCGACCATCCCGAGACCCGGCCGCAACATCGCCATCACCACGCCCGACAGCTCCGGGGAGATGGCGCGATTGACCTCCTGCGGGCTTGCCCACGACTGCTCGCTTGCGGTACCGGGGTTGGGGGGCAACCCGCGAAGTGGCGCTGGGCTCATGCCCCACCACGGTCGCTGGGGCATGCTCGGCGGCACCGGCCAGTGGGCAGTCGTCGCCGCATACAGCACCTGACCCAGGGCGGTGATGTCGCAGGATTCCTGCTGCGCCCAGGTCAACTCGTCCTCCCCGGGCACCGGCCGCAGAGCCTGGTCGATCAGGAAGCCGACGATCTTCACGTTGCCGTTAGGCGTGATGATGATGGCGTCCGGTCCAAGCCGCATGTGGAACAGACCCCGATTGTGCAGAGGCGCCAATGCCGAAGCCACCTGATGCCCGACGAAGGCGGCCTGAGTGGTCTCCAACGGGCCCTCGGCCAGCAAGGTCTGCAGCGAATCGCCGATTGCGTATTCGCAGGCGACAAACGACCACGGCTCCTGGCCGCGGCCCTCCATCGCATCGAGCACCCGCAAGAAGCGGGAATCGTTGACGGTGGCGGCTCGCCTGGCGGCCTGCAGCACCCAGCCCAATCGCTCGTCATCGGGGGCCAGCAGGTGGATCAACACCGGCCGGCTCAATACCAGATCGGCCGCCCGCCAGGTCATGACCTCCTGGTTATGCACCAGCAGATGCTCCAGCCGATAGCGACCGGTGAGCGTCAACCCGGTCGTCACCATGGAAAGATCCAACCTCATGCTGGGGTTGGTGGTGAAAGGATCGTCCGGATCCACACAACCTCCCCTCCCCGAGTGCCTAATACAGTCTGCCCCAGCTTGCGGCTCGATTGGGTACCTGGGGCTCAAGTCGTTCCGCCGATCGCCCAGCCAGCAGGCAAAACCCGGCGGGTCTGCCGGCGTGGCAAGGCTCATGGGGCGGGCCCACGGGAACCTCCCGGGCCCGAGCCGATGCCCGGTGGCCGCGATCGGCCGGCCGGGAGTCTCGATCAGGAGACCGCCCGACGCACCTGTCGTACCCGAAAACCGGTGGCGACCAGCAGAACCGCACCCGAGGCAAGAATGATCAACCAGGCCACTCGGCCAGCGGAGGTGCCGGTGATCACGAAATCGACCGGTGAACCCACCGTGCGACCCGAGGCGCTGACCACCTGGGCGGTGATCCCGGTCTTACCATTGCCTTCGGTTCGCGGGCTGACCCGCACCGTGGTGGATTCTCCGGGCTGCACCACGAACAGATCCGAATCGGCAACCGAGATCCGCAGGGGATTCTGGGATTCGAACGCCACCCGTACCTTGACCGGATACCCACCGTTGTTGTTGACCGTGACCGGGAGCAAATTGTCGGCCGACGAGGTGGTCACCCAATCCGAGATACGCAACTGGATGACCTCGGCCGACAATAGCCATGCGGCTGGCCCGGTGACCTTGTCGAGCCAGGCCACCTGCCTGCTCTGGTCGCGGTTGAAAGTGCCCGACCAGGCCGTGGCCAACGCCTTGGCCGAGCTGCTGGCCGTCAGATCGTGCTCGCCGGTCAACTCATCGAAGCCGGCGAACAATTCGATGGCCCGGTCGGTGGCCGCCACCAGATCCGCGGTCGCCGGTGGGCCGGCCGGGTCCTCGAAAACCGGCGGCTCGGTGGGCCGGTCACCGATCGCCTGGTCAAGCCGTTGAGGCTGACGCCAGGCGAGCTGCTCACCGACCAGTTCGGCCCCCGGCACGTCGGTCACCAACCGAACCGCCACCGAGCCGCCGTTGGCCACCAGGATCTCGGTGGCCAACAGCCGCTCCCGATGCTGTAGCGGCGATTCGCCGGGGCCGGGTGCCATCACCTCTGGACCCTGCACCGCCAGGACAGTTGCCCCATCCGAACCGTAGACCAGGCCCGTCGAGGGCAGATTGGCCGCCAAGACCAGCCAATTGGGCACCGACGCCAAGCCGGCCAAGGTCTGTTCGTCCAACAGGCCATTGGCCGGTACCACCACGGTGGATAATTCGGCCAATGGGTGGTTATCGCCCAATGCGGCCCGGGCGGCCGCCAAAACCTCCGGCTTGCCGGCGGCCTGCGCGGCCAACAGATCGGGGCTGCCATATAGTCCCACCGCCAACCTGCCCGTGCCGGTCAGAGCCAACAGCCGGGTAAGCCATTGGGTTGCCAGCTGCTGCACCGCTGCCGAGCCCTCGCTCAGGCTGCCGTCGGCCTGGTGCACCAGATGCGGCCGGCTGAGCGCCTGCACCTCATCGAACAGGGCCGGATCGACGACGGTGGTGGTCTGCTCCTGCTCGGCCAGGGTGAGCAAGGCTCCCAGTCGCCCAGTCAACTGGCTGGCTAGGGAGTTATCCGCGAAAACCGGCTCGGTGGCCTGGGCGTTCGCCGGCAGCGGCAGCAGCGTGGGGTGGGCGGCCAACAGCACCACGGTGGACACCGGCACCGCTGCGCTGCCCGGATAGCCCAACACCGCCGCCGCCCTACCCAACAGCTGGTAACCGCCCGAATCGGTAGTGCCGTAGACCTCCACCCCGACCTGATAGGCCGCCCCCGGAGAACTGAGCCACAGCTGCTCCGCCGCGTCCGGCGCCATCGAGGCGTGCACGCTGAACTCCGCCGACTGATCGGGTGCGAAACCCTCGCCGCCGGCTATCTCGGCCCGGGCGGAAGCCGACTCCATCGCCTGGCCGGTTCGCGATCGCGTGAGGGTGAGCCCAGGCAGCGCCTCGGGGCGGCGGATCGGCGTGGCGTCGCGCCACAACCGCACCTCCACCCGGCGCAATTCCTCCCCGGAGACGTTGGTCAGATGCCCCGCTATCGTCAGGTCGCCGGAGTTGCCCAGCACCTCGGGAGAGATCGCCGTGAGCGTCACCTCGACCGCGGCGGGCGACTCCGCGGCCGCGGGGGACACCGCTGGCGGTGCCAGCACCGACACGAGCAGACAGATCAAGACGATCGGCATGCTGCGGGTCATGGTCTGGCGCACCGCTACATCCTAGGACGACCCGCCCGGCGAACCGCGTCGCCGGGCTGCACGGCCCGGCTCACGCCCGGCGATGCGGCTCACCGGGCAGGTACGGTCAGTCGATCGCCCGGGAAGAAGCCGGCCCCGGGACGCCACGGCCGGCGCCGTCGCCGAGCGCGCGCAGATCCAGCAACGCAAACACAGCAGTCAGCGAGATGAACAGAGCGATCACGGCATAGGAGGCAACGAACGCGGACGTCCAGCCCCGGGGCACCATCCAGAAAAAGACCGCCGAGATGATCGTTATGCCCACCGCGGTGCCGATCCGCTCGGCCACCTGCTTCACCGCACCCGCCGTGCCGCCCACAGCCGGTGGGATATCGGCCTGGCTGAGGGTTTGATTGCAGGAACCGATCGCTCCCATCCCGGCACCCACCGCGGTCAACGGCAGGGCGAGCCAGCAATAGCCGGCCGGTCCGAGCGACGGACCCAGCAGGGCCACACCGACGGCTGCCACCAGACCGAGCAGATACAGCATGCAGGCGGCCACGACGATGCGCCGGCCATGGTGCAGCACCCGCTCACCGGCCCATATCGAAGCCCAGGCCGAACCGATGGCATTGGGCAGCCCGATCAGCCCCACGACCAGCGCGGAGGCCCCCAGCCCGGATTGCAGGTACAATGCGATGATCACGAACACGGAGGTCCCGCCGACGAACAGGGTGCCCGAGACCAGCGTTCCATTGGTGAACGAGCGATGCCGGAACAACCCCAGATCAACCATCGGCGATCCGCCGTGCGCGGCGTAGCGCCTCTCCCAAGCCACCCAGCCGGTCAACAGCCCGGCCCCTGCGGCGAGCAGGCTGAACCAGATCGGTTCGCGCAGCAGGAAGGGACCCATGATGCACAGCACGGCGCCCGTCAGCAGAACCATGCCCACCGGGTCCAGGTCGAGGCGAATGGCCTGGGCATGCCGGCCGGCCCGGTCGATCCGCCGGCGCCGCTCGGTTTCGAAGGGCAACCAACGCCACAGGACCGCAAAGGTGGCCACGCCGATGGGCACCGTCCACCAGAAGGTCATCCGCCAGCCCAATTCGGGTCCCAGCGCTTGGATCAGCAATCCGGTCAGCAGCGGAGCGGCGGCCACCGAGACCGAGATCACCAGCCCGAACAAGGCGAAGGCCCGGGCCCGGGCGCGTCCGCTGAAGTATTGCAGGATCATGCCGTTCACCTGAGGCGAGGCGATACCCGCCCCCACCCCCTGCACGGCGCGGCTCAGGTTCAGCCACGACGGTTCGGTTGCCAGGGCGCAGCCCAGGCAGGACACGGTGAAGACCGCCACCCCCACCGCGAAGACGCTCGAACGGCCGAGCACGTCACCGACCCGGCCAGCCGAAACCAGCACGATGCCGAAGGCCAGCGCATATCCAGACAGCAGCCATTGCAGATCGGTCGGGCTGGCTGCCAGGCTGCTGGCGATGCTGGGCAGTGCAACGTTCAACGAACTGACCGCCAGCATCGTCATCGCCAGAATGGCTAGCAATACCCCAAGGACCCGTCCGCGATGAAACAGCCGGTCGGTACCCGCGACCCGGATCAAATGGCCGGGGAGCTGCCCGTCAGCGCTCATCGGCGGCATTCGGGACGCTCGTCTCACCCCACCAGGCCAGCAACTCGGCGGTGGCGCGTTCGACGCCGAGAGGCCCCTCGGCCATCCGGCGTTCCAGCAGGAACCGATAGGCCCGCCCCACCTCGCGTCCCGGCCGAAGATTCAGCAGGGCCATGATCTGGTTGCCGTCCAGATCGGGTCGGATGGCGTTCAGCTCCTCGGCGGCCGCGAGCTCGTCTATCCGGTATTCCAGCTCGTCATAGGCCCGGCGCAGGCGATCGGCCTTCCGCTGGTTGCGGGTGGTGCAGTCGCTGCGGGTCAGGATATGCAGCCGCTCCAGTTGCTCCCCGGCGTCGCGCACATAACGTCGCACCGCGGCGTCGCTCCAGCCGGACGATGCCCCACCCGAAGAGCCCTCCGCATAGCCGTGGAAGCGCAGATGCAGGTTGATCAACTGGCTGACGGCACCCACCACATCCTTCGGGAACCGCAGTTCGGTGAGTCGTTTGCGGGCCATCCGGGCGCCCACCACATCGTGATGGTGGAAGGTGACCTTGCCGGCCGTCACACCCCGGGTGGCCGGTTTGCCGATATCGTGCAGCAGCGCCGCCAGCCGGACGATCAGATCGGGCCGGTGGTCGGGGTTGGGTTTCCCGGATACCCAGTCCCGGGCCCGCTCCAAGGCGATTGCCTGATCCAGCACGGTCAGGGAATGCTCATAGACATCCTTGTGCCGCAGGTGCTCATCGCGCTCCAGCCGCATAGCGGGCAACTCGGGCAGGATCAACTCCGCCAACCCCGAATCGACCAGGATATCCAGGCCGGGTCGCGGGCTGTCGGTCAGCAGCAGCTTGCTCAATTCGTCACGCACCCGCTCGGCGCTGACTATCCGGATTCGCCCAGCCAACTCGGGCAGCGCCGCGGCGGTGGCCGGATCCAGCGCGAAATCCAACTGGGCCGCGAACCGGGCGGCCCGCATCATTCGCAGGGGGTCGTCGGTGAAGCTGACCTGAGGGGACGATGGGGTGCGCAGCAGACGGGCCGTCAGATCGGCCAGCCCGCCATGCGGGTCGACGAACCGCCAATTCGCCGGATCCGCAGCGGTCACCTCCAGCGCCATCGCGTTTACCGTGAAATCCCGGCGAGCCAAATCGGCGGCGATATCGTCCCCGAACACCACCTGTGGTTTGCGGGAATCGGGCCGGTAGCTGTCCGCCCGGAAGGTGGTCACCTCAACCAGCCGATGCCGGCCGGCCTGAGCCAGACTCGCACCGATGGTGCCGTAGGCGCTGCCGATATCCCAGACCGTCTCGGTGAGCTGGGTCAGCAGCCGCCGGGTTTGCGCGGGCCGGGCCGAGGTAGTGAAATCGAGGTCGTCCCCGGCCCTGCCCATGATCGCATCGCGGACCGAGCCACCCACCAGGTAGAGCTCGCAGCCCGCATCGGCGAAGACCCGCCCCAACCGCTGAATCACCGGCAGGACCGGACGCAAGGTCGACAAAACCCGCTGCAGGCCCTGACTCTCGAACGATGACACGACCGGATAGTCTACCCCGCCGTCCGGTCTTCCCCCAGCCGCGACCGGTCCCTCACAGCAACACCACCAGCAGCAGCACCAGCACCAGGAAACCCAGAATCGCGATCATGATGTTGCGCGTCAGCGGGTTCATCTCCGGCCGCTCTTCCGATTCCAGGATCAGCGGTGGTGGAGTACCGGCGCTGCCCGGAAGCTGGCGAACCGGCTGAGACAGCCCACCCATGGCATCGCCGGGTTGGGTTCTGGGGGCCCCGGCCGGTGCCGGCCAATTGGTGGCTCCCGGCCCGGCGGCGATTCCGGGGCCAACGGTCGCGGGCGGGTAGGCGGGGGGCCGGGCGCTCGGCCACCCGGTACCCTCCCGCCACCACGATGGCTGGGAGCCTTGGCTCAGCGGCAGCCAGAACTGTGCCTTGCCATCGGCCTGGGCGTCGAACACCGGAGCCTGCGCCAAGGTGTGGGCTCCGCTGCTGTTCTGGGTGCCGCCGGTGCTCGATCCACCGCTCCCGCCGCTCCCGCCGGTGCCGCCTTCCTTGCCGGAGCGCTCGAAGCTGGCCACCCGGGTGCCTTCGTAGGCGGCCTCGGCCTCGGCGGCGCGTTTACGCCGGTTGGCGTCCACCCGCACGTCTATCGTGGTGGCGGGCAACCCGAGCTCGGTCTGTACCTGCTGCAACTGGCGGGCGAAATCCAACGCGCTGGGCTGCCGTTTGGCGGGATCCTTGTCCATGGCCCGGCGCAGCGCCCACTCCAAGGACTCGGGCACATCGGTCCGGTTCAGCGGCGGAATCGAGTCGTTGAGGTTGCGGTTTTGGATCGCCTCGTAGGAGTTCTCGCCCGTCTCGGACTCGAAGGGGCTGCGTCCGGTGAGCATCGCCCATAGGGTCGCAGCCAAGGAGTAGATATCGGCGGGTGGGCCGACCAGCTGGTTGCGGATCTGTTCGGGCGGAGCCCAAGCCACCGAGAAGGCTGTCTCGGCGCCCGGAACGGAAAGCGACGGGATCGAGATGCCGAAATCGGTCAATGCGGCCCGGCCATACTCGGTGAACAGGATGTTTGAAGGTTTGATATCCCGGTGGGTCATTCCGAGGCGATGAGCGGTCTCCACGGCGCTGGCGATCTGCACGCCGATTTCGAGGGTCTTCGGCACATCGAAGGGCCTGCTACGCAGCCGGCCGCGCAGGGTAGGCGGCGGGCAGACCTCCATGACCAGGAAGGGCCGGCCGTCGGCTGCCATGCCCGCCTGGAAGACCGATACGATGGAAGGGTGGCTGGACAGCTTGGCCATCAGGTTGATCTCGGAGGCAAACAGCTTGGCCGCCTCCGGTGGCAGATCGTTCAGCAGCACCTTGACGGCCACCTCGCGATCCAGGTCGTCCTGGTTATAGCTGAACACGTCGGCGAAGCCGCCCGAACCCAACCAGCCGGTGTAGCTGAACCCGGGCAGCTTGGGAGGTTCGGACTGGGGACCGGACACGGGCACCTCCTAGCTGGGTAGCGTTCGCAGACCCGCCCATTCTCCCCCTGCTGCGGTCCATTCGCCACGACATCGGTAAGTTTACGGGCAACCGTGACCTGGCCGCAGCGTCCCGGCGCCTATCGGCCGGGGGTACGTCGCGGCTGAACTGCCGGCACCGGCGTGGCGGCTGGCCGGGTATCCCCGGTCCCGGTCGATACGCGGTGCGCCCTGGTGCCGGTGGTCACCGTCGGTGCCCCGGACGGTTGTCGGCGGCCACGAAACCGGCCCTACGGTTTGCCCGGCGCAGCACCCGCAGCACCGGAGACCCGAGCACGCCCACCAACACCGCATTGGTGACCGCCCGGCCGAGGTTCCAACCCATCCCGGTGGCCAAGTTGACCACCAGAAAGCGATGCAGATTCGCGATCGGTCCCAGATCGGGGTCGAACCCCCCAGCCCCCCGGCCCACCACGAACGGCCAGAACGCTAGATCCATGGCCATGCCGTAGCCGAAGCTGGCCAGTACGCCATAGCCCGCCAGCAGACAGCTCTCGGCCCTGCCCCGCGCGTGCGGCAACAAACCGGCACCCAACCCCATGAATCCGGCCGCCAGCATCTGATACGGCAGCCAGGCGCCCACTCCGCCGGTTATCAGGGCGGAAGCGAACAAGGTGGTGTTGCCCAGGACGAACCCGAAACCGGCACCGAACACCCGGCCGGCGAGCAAGATCAGAAAGAAGACCAGTTCCACCCCGGCGGTACCCGCACCCAGCGGCCGGGCCACCGCACCCATCGCCGTCAACACCCCGAGCATCGATAGCGCCTTGACGTCGAGCTCTGCGTTGGTCAGCTGCACCACGACCAACCCGAGCAGCAGCGGCAGTATCCCGGCCAGGACGAGTGGGGCGGTGGTATCGGCCGCCAGCGCGCTGCCCGGGTCAATGAACAGCGGCCAGGTGAACGCCAAGGCACCGAGCACCGCCGTGCCGCCAAGCAGCACCCTGCTCAACGCACCCACCGGGACTGCCCGGCCAGGCGATGCCGCGGTTAGCGTTGCCGGCTGTTTCATCGGCGGTGCTTCATCGGCGGTGCACCTCGCTCGGGGTCAGCAGCGGGTTGGGGTGGAATACCTTGGCCATCTGCGGGGCGAAAGCCGGCGATGAGGTGAGCACGTCGCGAGTAGGCCCATCGGCGATCACCTCGGCGTCCGCCATGAGCACGCACCGCTGCGTGGCCTGGGCGGCGAACTCGACATCGTGGGTGCCGATCACCACCGCCGTGCCGGCGGCGGCGATCTCGGCGACGATGCCGGCCAATTCGTGTTTCATCGCGTAATCCAAACCGCGGGTTGGTTCGTCGAGCAGCAACAGCCGGGGTTTAGCGGCCAACTGGATGGCCAGCACGAGCGTCAGCCGCTGGCCCTCCGACAGGTCGCGCGGGTGGCTGTCCGGCGGCAACTCGCTGCCCAGCCGCCGCAACAGCCCGGCGGTGGTACCCGCCGGCACCCCGGATTCCCTGTCGGCCTGGGCGCATTCGGCGGCCACGGTGGGCAGGTAGAGCAGGTCCGCGGCATCCTGCGGCACCAGAGTTACCAGGCTGGCCGCCCTCGGCCCGGTGAGAGCCCGGGGATCGCTGCCGGTCACCTGGATGGTGCCGCTGCTGGCCACCGCCCCCTGGATGGCCCACAGCAGGCTGGATTTACCGGCGCCGTTGCGTCCCATCAGCGCGGTCACCTCGCCGCCGGCGAACAGCAGGCTGACGTCGGCCACCGCCAGCAGCTGACCGTAACGTACCTGAACGTGGCCGAGCTCGGCCACCACGGGTGTGCCGGCCAGGGCCGCGGTGGCCGGGGCCGGCGCCACCACGATCCGTTCGCGCTGCACCCGCCGGCGGGCATCGCGTACACTGCCGGGCACATTCGGCCAGCCCAGCCGTGCGGCCAGTTCGCCAAGTGGGGGACGCACATCGCAGTCACTCAGCAATTCGGCCGGTGGCCCGGTGCGCACCGACCCATCGCCCGGCAACCAGACCAGCGTGTCGGCCACCTGCATAACCCGTTCCAGCCGGTGCTCGGCCAGGACCACCGTCAGGCCCACCTCGTGCACCAGGGTGGTGATCGCCGAGAGCACATCCTGGGCGGCCGTCGGATCCAGCGCCGACGTGGGCTCGTCCAACACCACGATCCGGGGTTGGGCCGCAAGCACCGCCGCGATCGCGACCCGCTGCTGTTGGCCACCGGAAAGGCCGGCCAGCCCCCGCCGCCGCAGTTCGGCGATGCCGAGCAGGTCCAGGGTTTCCTCGACTCGCTTGCGCATGGCCGCCGGCCCCAATCCCAGCTGCTCCATGCCGTAGGCGATCTCGTCCTCAACCCGGTCGGTGACGAAACCACGCAGCGGATCCTGATTGACGTAGCCGATCACGTCGGCCAGATCGCGGGGCCGGTGGCTGCGGGTGTCCCGGCCCGCGACCAGTACCTCGCCGGTCAGCCAGCCACCGGTGAAGTGCGGCACCAGGCCGTTCATGGCGCCCAGCAGAGTGGACTTCCCGGTGCCGGTATGGCCGACCACCAAGGCCAGGTCGCCTTCCGGGATCCGCAAATCGACGTCCTGCAGGATCGGCTCGGCCGCCGCGGTGGGCTCGGTGGCGTCGGCATAGCCGATCGTCACCTTGCGAAACTCGATCATCGGTCCGATCCCTTCTCCGGCGGGGTAGCCACCCCGGGCACGGCGATGATCGCGGCCGCCAGGATCATCGGCCAGCTCAACCGGGGCCAGACCAGCGGGTAGGCCGCGACCGACATCGCCGGATCGCTGTGGGCCAGCCAGACCACCGATGCACCGGCGAGGATGCCGCACAGGCAGACCACCCATTCGGGACCGCCGAATCGATCGGGACGATAGCGGGTGACGCCCAGCCGGGCACCGCTCTGGCGTAGCGCCCACACCCCGCAGAGCAGGCCGAAACCCAGCAGCCCGCTGGCCCAGCCCGTGCCGCCGGGCAGCCCCAGCAATACGAAGGTGCCGAAGACGATCGTCAACATGGCAATCAGCAGGGCGGCCGCCTCGGCTGCGCCCAACCGCCCGCCCGCCCGGGTGCGGCCGTAGCCGCGGGATTCCATGCCGGCCGCCAGCGCCAGGGAGCGGTCGATGGCGTCCTCCAGAACCGGTACGACGACCGAGGCCAGCCCCCTGAACCCGCCGCCCGGACCGCCGCGCAGGCGGCGCGCCCGCCGGACCCGGAAGACCGATTCGATCAGCTGCGGGGCCACCGAGATGGCTATCACCAGGGCGGTCGCCACCTGGTGGCAGGCCGCCGGGACATTGCGGAGCGTCCGTCTGGGATTGGCTAGGGTATTGGCCGCGCCGATGGCCAATAGCAGCCCGGCCATGCGTGCGGCATCGAATCCGGTGAACAACAATCCCTCCAGGGTCACGGGGCCACCCAGCCGGATCCCGGCCGCCCAGGCCGGCAGGCCGATCTCGGGCAGCCGGAACACCACGGTGCCCTCCCGCAAGCCGCCAAGCACGATCTGGAAAACCAGCCGCACGGCGACGATCACCACCGCAAGCAACAGGTACACGCCCAGGGAGCGGGCCCAGACGGCCTGGCTGCGCCGCTGCAGAACCACGAAGATCACCGCGGCGACAAGCAGCGTCAGCAGCAGTGGATTGCGGGCCAGGCTAACCGCGACGGCCGCGCCGATGGCCCACACCCACCAGGCCCAGGGGTGGACCGGCCGGCCCGCCGGCCGGCCGGCCGCCGGGGGACTCACGATCGCCTGCGGTGGCCGGGTCAGCGCACGTCCCATTGCTTACCCGCGCCGTTGCCGGCGGTGCCAGATGAAATAGCCCAACCCACCGAGCAGCACGACTGCGAGGGTCACGATGGTGGTGGCCGGGCTTCCTGGGCCGGGCCCGGAACCGGCCGGGGCAGTTCGGGGAGTATCGGCGGTGGCGGCCGGGGAGACCCGCCCGTTCGCCGTGGGCTCCACCGGGGGCATCTCGCCGGCGGAATAGTGCCACGCCTCCACGCTGCCCGGGACGCCACGGTAGCCGCCGCCCTCGGTGGCATACAGCCAGGCGTCGTCGCGCCACCACCAGTAGGTCCAGTACACCTGGGTGCCGCCGTCCGGTTCGGTGCAGGTCTCGGGGCGGTCGGCGATCCGGCAGATGAATCCGGACGAGGTGGCGGCCACCGTGGTGAGCTCGGCGATGCGCGCATAACCGGTCTGCGCGTGGGTGCATCCTGCGGTCACCTGGCTGGACTCGTAGAAGATGTACACATAGATACCGCCGGCCTGTTGACAGTCGGCCTCCTCATCGGCGGCCGCGCCGCCGACCGGCAGCAACACCAGCCCGCAGACCAGCGCCAGCGGCATCGCCAACCGCCGCCAGATGCGGGCCAATGCCGGGATCACTTGGTGCGATAACGGCTGAACAGCACGATACCCACCGCCAGCACCGTGAGCACCACCAAGCCGATGACGATGGTATTGCTGCCATCCGATGCCGCGGTGCCGGGTGCGTTCGCCGATGCGGAGGCCGTCGCCGCGGGGGATGCGGACGCAGAATTGGGCGTGGGGGAAGCAGCTTCCACCTTTGCCGGCGCCGCGGCCACGGAACTGCCCGCCAACCCGAGTAGCGCCTGGGCGGTGGCGAACGCATCGCTGGCCGAGCCGTCCAGGCTGGCGGGGAAGCCGCCGTCGGCTTGTTGCTGGCCGAGCAGCCAGGTCACCACCGACTGGCTGTCATGGCCGCCGGCCGCCAGCACCGGGATCGCCAGCCCGGCGGTATTGGCCGGCGAATAGGTGGTCCACTTGCCGTTGGCTTCGAAGTCCTTGGCCAGGAAGTCGGCGGCATCCACCGCGGCCGCCCGGGCCTCGGCGTTTTCGGTCAGCAGGGATAGGGCCTGCGCGGCCAGGGCCGTGGAATCCTGGTCGATCGGCGTGGCCGCGCCGAAACCGAAGGCGCCGCTGCCGCCCGGATCCCGGGTCGCCAACAGGTCACCGACCACCCGGTCGGGCACCTCGGTTTCGGTGCGGGCCAGGCCCAATACCAGCAATGCCGAACTGAACGGGTTTTCGGTGGGTGAGGCGGCATGCTGCATGCCCTCGATCAGGTTGAGACCGCCGAAATCCGTCGGATCGATCCCTGCCGCATCGGCATAGATGGCCAGCTTGCCGAGCCGGCCGGCATCGGTGCCGTCCTTGGTGTAATCGCGGGCCTGGCCTCGCAGCCATTCGGTTGCCTTGTCGACCGTATCGGTGTGACCGCCGGTGGCCAGCAGGGCCAGGGCGGCATCGACGGTGTTGCCGGGGTCCGGGGTGCCGGTCATGCCGTTCAGCTGTCCCTCGGGCATCTGGGCGGCGAGATAGTCGGCGGCTCGTGAACTGGCCTGCGCGCTGTCGGCGGTGGTTCCGGGGGTTGCGGAATGGGTTTCCGCGGGGACGGGCAGCGCCTGTGCATTGCCGTTGAATACCCCAACCACCGGGGTGAAAACCAGTGCAACGGCAACGCCGAGGCCGGCAAGCGGTTTCGGGATGGTCATTTCCCGGTCCTTTCTGCGAAGCCCGGGCAGTCTTTGCCTTCTAGCGGACCTCGACGAGAGTGAATGGCCAAGGCTCACCGGGCGTTCCGACTGGGGTGGGGGCCCAGCACGGTTGTGGGTCAGTTCTGGGTTCGCACCAGCTTTTCCCGGTGAACTCTACTAAAGAGTAGTTCATCGCGGTTGCGATGACCACCGGGCCCATCCCGGTCCCCGGGCCGGGCCGGCGGGCGGTGGCCGCGCTGCCCAGTCAGTCGGTGGACCGCTCCGGCAGCGGCAACTGGGCGATTTCGATACCGGCCGTCGTCAACGCGGCCAGGGCCCGGGCCCGGAGCTCACGCTCGACACCCCACTGCTGGTTGGCGGGGCATTTCACCACGATCAGATAGTTGGCCCGGGCCACCTCGACCCCGGACAACCCCAACGCCTCGGGCGTCGAGAGGATCTGGTCTTGCCATTGCGGGTCATTGGCGAAAGCGGCACAGACCTCGGTCAGCACCGCGATGACCTTGAAGGGGTCGGCCGTGGTCGCCACCGGCAACGTGATACTGCCGGTTGACCAGCCCTGGGTGCGATTGCCCAGGGTGACGATTTCGCCGTTGCGGATATACCAGATCTCCCCACTGGTGTCCTGCACCCGGGTGACCCGCAGCCCCATCGCCTGCACGGTGCCGGTGAGCGTGCCGATGTCGATCTGGTCGCCGACACCCAGTTGGTCCTCCAGCATCAAGAAGATGCCAGAGATCACATCCTTGACCAATGATTGGGCACCGAAACCGAGCGCCACCCCTCCGATGCCGGCCGAGGCCACGGCCGGCATGACGTTCACTCCCAGGGTTTGTAGCATCATGAACACCGTTACCAGCCCCACCAGCACATCCACCAGCGAGCCCAGCATCGATCCCAGGGTGCGGGTGCGGTGCGCCTGACGTTTGGAGTTCAGGTCGGCGGCCTGTAGCAGCAGCCTGGTCGCCTGACCGGCCAGGGCGGCGGCCCGCCCCCCGGACTGGCCTTCGGCCCGGCGGGTGGCCTGCCGGACGACCCGGGCGATCACACGGCGCAGCAACCCCCGCACCAGCAGGGCCAGCAACAAGATGACCAGCAGCTCAATGGCGGTATTCGGCCAGGTGAATCTCATGGTGCTCGTAGCCCGCCGATCATTTCGTCAGCATCTGCTGGATGACGAATTGGGGAATATAGGGGCTGTCGGTCTGCTCATGGTCCATCGCGCAGATCGCCCAGTCGCCCACATAGCCAACCGCCCAGCCATGCGTTTTCGGCGGGCTGTCGCTGCCGTATTCGGCGGTGCCGGATTTGCCGCCATCCAACCAGCCGTACAGTTGGGGCAGGGTGCCGGCGGTGACCACGGCATGCATCATGTCCTGCAGGTAGGCGGCCTCCTGGGCGGTGAGCGGCTGCGCGTCCGGGACCGGCTGTTTGCCGTCGATCAGATAGGGCGCCAGGGTCTGGGCGGAGCCGACCGAGGCGGCCTCGGCCGCCAGCGCCATCGGGGATACCAGCACCTCGCCCTGACCGATGGCGTCGGCTGCCATGGTGACCGGGTCGTCGGTCGGCGGCACGGAACCGTAGAAGGCGTCGAAGCCGGAGTCGAAATCCACGCCCATGCCCAGGCTTGCGGCCGCTGCGGCCAGCTCACCGGGTGCGAAATCCCTGGCCTGGTTCATGAAGGCGGTGTTGCAGGACTGCTGGAGGGCGGTGCGCAACGGGATCTGGCCGATGAACTCGGCCGGATAGCCGTTGTAGTTGCGGAATACCCGGCCGTTGACCTCGGCGGTCTCCGAGCAGTCGACCAGGGAATCGGGGGTCAGGCCGCGCCGCAACAGGGCCAACGCGGTGGCCACCTTCATCGTGGAACCCGGTGGGTACCGGCCGGTGTCGACATAGAACTGTCCCTGGGCGGCCGGGGAGTTCGCAGCTGCCAGGATGCCACCGGTGCGCCGGTCCAATACCGCCACCATCACCAGACGGTTGCCGTACTGGGCCAGCACCTGCTCGGCTTTGCGCTGGATATCCAGATCCAGGGTGAGCCTGAGCGGAGTGCCGGCCACAGGCGCCACCGAGAACAGCAACCCACCCCCGGGTGCCGCAGTGCCCTGGGCGGTGGGCGAGGGGCCCGCTGCCGGCGGAAGCTCGGCGAGCTGCTCCGGGCTGCGGCCAATGATGCTGATCGTGTGCCCCGGTTGACCGCGCAATTGTTCGTCATAGCGGGCCTGGAGCCCGCTCAGGCCCACCACGTCTCCATCCTGAATACCGCCTTGGCTAGCCTCTATTATCTCCGCGGTGGCCTGCCCCGCTACCCCCAGCAGGCCCCGGGCGAAGTCTGCGGTAGGCGCCAGCGGCAGCATGCCAGCCAATGCGGTGGCCCCGGGGATGGTATCGATCGCCGCCGGAACCTGGCCCTCCCGCAGCGTGATAGCCAATACGAAGGCCTGCTCGCCGGCCGCGGCAACTTGATCGACGTAGCCCTGCGGGTCGATCCGGACCAGCTCGGCCAGCGCCCGGGCAGAGCTCTCCCATTGCGACTGCGGCGCCTTGGTTTTGTCGATCCCGACGCGATAGACCGGGCGATCCTCGACGATGGCTTCGCCACCGGCGCCCAGGATCGAACCGCGCTTCGCGCTGGTGCGCTCGTGATACAACCGGGTGCTCTCGGTGAGTTGGGGATGCACCACCCGTGGGGTCCATTCGACCCGCCAGCGGTCGTCTTGGTACCGCAGCGTGACGTTGGAGGTGAACTGCCAGTTTCCTTGCGGGAAGGCGTACGTCTGATCGAGAGGGAGGATCGCGGTCGCCCGGTCAGGGTAATCCGGCTTACCCACCGAAACCTGTGGGGTCAGCCCATCCAGGGCGCTCGTGGCCTGCGCGTGATCCAGAATCGCGCGGGCGGCGTCCCCCGCCAGCGGCACCTGTTCGAGCGATCCGGTGCGCAGCGCCTCGGCGAGTAGCTGGGCGGTCTCGGGGGCACCCTTGGGTGGATCGGGCTGCAGCAATCGGCAACCGCAAAGATCCGCCATCAAAAGCAGCGCGGGCAGCCAGGCCAGCTTGCGGGGGAGTGTGCGTGCCATGCTTGGAGACTACCGGGCCGAGCCCGGGAAGCCGGCCGGTAACCTCGCGATGTGCCGGTGTGTCTGCTGCGAGCCGCCTAGAGTCGAATCAGGTCGCGATCACGCGGCCGTCCAGCACGCGAGGAGGCAGCAGATGGCAACGCTAGATACGACCGGTGAATACCCGACCACACTGTATTACACCGATACCGGAGGATCGGGGCGTCCTATCGTCTTGATCCATGGCTGGCCGGCTTCAGGACAGTCCTGGCAGCAGATCGCCGATCCGCTGGTCGCGGCGGGGCATCGGGTGGTCGCCTACGACCGGCGGGGCTTCGGTCGCTCCGGGCAGCCCGAAGGCGGCTATGACTACGACACCTTCGCAGACGACCTCGATACGTTGTTGACGAGGTTAGACCTCGTGGATGTGGCACTGGCCGGCTTCTCGATGGGCGGCGGTGAGGTGGCGCGCTATATCGCCCGGCATGGCACCGCTCGGGTGACCGCCGCCGTCTTCGTGGCGGCCATCCCACCCTGCCTGGACGCCACGCTGCCCGACAATCCCGAGGGGGGTTTCACCCCGCAGGCGGCGGCCGAGATGCAGGTGGCCCTGCGAGCCGACCCGGAGAGTTTCCTGACCGGATTCTTGACCAACTTCTATTCCGTCCCGGTCGATTCCGGCTCGGAGCTCAAGGTGGATCGGGATCGGATCGAGGCCGCGATCCGGGTTGCCCGGCAGGCAAGCCTGACCGCGCTGGCCGAATCCATCGAACTGTGGCTGACCGACTTCCGCGGCGATCTTGGCCTGATCCGCATGCCGACCCTGGTGATCCATGGTGCAGGCGATCAGATCGTGCCCATTCAGGCCAGCGGCGCCCGAATGCCGCAATACGTTCCCGGCGCTCGACTGATTAGCGTGCCGGACGGTCCCCACGGCCTGCTTCATTCCCACCCCGGGCAGGTTTCGGCCGCCTTGCTCGACTTCCTGGACTGAGCGGCTATCTTCGCCCCGGTGGCCTCACCAGGGCGAACCGGCCACGATGTCAACGGATGCGCTGGCATCGTGACCGGGCAAATATGCCAGACATCGGCTTGGGCCGGGACCGGTCGAGCAGCTGCTCGCTCGGTCCCGGCCCAAACCCGAGCCGGCAAACGCCGATTCGTTACTTGCGGCGACCGATGGCCAGTGCCGCGCCGCCCACGGTCAGCAATGCGCTAGCGGCGAGGGTGAAGGCGGCCACATCGCCGTCACCGCCGGTCTTCGGCAGGCCAGGCTTCTTGTCGTCGTCGGTGGAGCACTTTGGCGCCGTACCCTTGAAGGAGAAGGTCGCGGTGCCGTCGGCGTTCATCGTCCAGCCTTCACCCAGCCTGTCCTTGTCGATCACGTAGCCGGGTTCGGGAGCGACGGTCACGGTGACGGTCACCTTCCGCTTGTTCACCTCGATCTTCGGGTCGCCGTAGGCGAGACCGGTCACCTTGGGCAGTTCAACCTTCGGCGGCATGGGCGAGGCCGAGCCTGCCGGACACGTATTCACATCCACTTTGGGAGTGACCGGGGTGACCGGGACCGGCGACCGGGTGCAGTCGGGTTGGGTGATTTGCCCGGTGAAGGTGGCGGTGCCGTCGGCGTTCATCGTCCACCCGGTGGGCAGGCCAGCGGGGTCGATCTGCTTGCCCTGCTCGGCGGTGGCGGTGAGGGTGACGGTGACCTTGTTGCCGTCTACGGCTATCCGGGGGCTGCTATAGGCGATGCCCGGGGTGGTCGGGACCTGCACGGTCGGGTCGGTGGGCGTGGTCGCTCCCGCTGGGCAGCTGCCGGCGGTGATGGTGGGCGAAACCGGCACCACCTTGCCGATCGGGGTAGCGGTATTGGTCAGGGTCACCGAAACCTTGTTGAGACCCTGGATACTGACCGTCGCGCTGGGGGAATCCGCACCCCCGTCGGTGACCCCGGCACCCGAGAACACCGGATCGCCGAAAACCTGGCCGGGCACACTGGGCAGCCGCTCGGTGAGGGTCACCACGGTGCCCTGGGGCAGATTCCGCAAGGCCTCGACCGAACCATCGGCCTTCAGGTCGAGAGTTCCGCTCTTCGGCTGCCCATCGACGGTGTACGAGTACTCCACCGGGAAGACGGTGTCACCGGGGACGGTGCCGTTGACGACCTTGTTGAGTTCCAGTTGACCCACCGGGATGCCGGCGCCGGTACCGTTACCGGATGCGTCGCGGGTGACCGTGCTGGTGAGTCCGCGGCCATTGACCGTGGCGGTGTTGTCGAAGGTCGAGCCGGGCGCGGTTGGGCGGTCGGTCTTGACCCGGATGTTGAGGATAAAGATATCGCCTGCGGCGAAATTGGTGCCGTTGTCGAAGGTCGCACTGATCGTATCGGCGGCTTCGTCCACGTTCACCTGAACTCCGGGGGCGGCTTGGCCTGCGCTGTACAAGGTGGTGCGGCACTTCGGGGTGTGGTTGGCGTTCCAGCATTCCGAGGTGGCAGGGATCTTGAAGAACTCCAGATGCTCCGGCAGCACGGTCAATTCGGAGCCCGGCACCTTGAAGTTGTCTTGGATGGTGATCTTAGAGACGTCGGTCAGCTGGGAACTGGGCACCACGACCTGCCAGTAGAGCTCGTCCAGGTTTGAGTTGACGAACCAGCCGGTCTTGTAGGGATCGGATGGCACGAAGGGGTTGAAACCGACACCTGGCTGACCGTTGGGCAGCGGAACCTGCTCGATCCGGCCATGGCTGACGGTGATGTCCACCGTGGACGTGTCGATGGTTTTGGCCACCGAACCGCGAATCCAGAATTCGCCGCCCACGTTGATGCGGTGCTCCACGTTCTCGTTCAATGTGCAGACCGCCTCGGCGACCCCCACCGTGCAATTGCCGTAGATCAAGGGATCCCCGGATACCCCCATCAAATCGAAGGTGCCGGAGAATCCTTCCAGTTCGGGCGGCAGGCCGATCCGGAAGGTGTCGCCCTTCCTGCCGGTGCCGTCCGCGATGCGCCATTGTCCCGACAGCTTAACCGCCTGCCAGACATACAGCGGCTGGTCCTGCTCATAGAGTTTTTCCAGCTTGAGGCTACCGGGAACGATCGCGTCCACCTCTTCGGCGTGCGCCACGGTCGTTCCCGTCACGGTGCCCGCAAGGCCAATCAATATGGATAGGAAGAGAGCGAACACGTGACGTGTTCCTCTCCGATCTGTCTTCTCCCTCAAGGTGTCCCCCAATGGACTTAAGAAGTGTCGTTTACAGTACGCGACGCTAGCATCGCCACACCCACAACGCCTAGTATACGGTCCCCTGGTCATACCGGGAACCGGGAGAATTCCCCACTGTCTCCGAGCAGACCAGCCTCACATAGTCCCGCGGTTGCAGTAACCGCATGACGCGGTGGGGTGGGATCAACCCAAGGCGCTCTGCGACTGCCAGTCCTGCCAAGAGTAAACCCAGCATCCCCAGGTCTGCTGCGGTTGAACCCCAAAGGTGCTGCCGGTGAACTCGGCCGGGTCGCCCACCTGGGTGAAGCCGAATAGCCATTCGGCGTCCGAATCGCTCATCCCGGTGCAGCCATGACTGACGTTGTTGTTTCCGTGCGAGGCATCGGCCCAGGGCGCGGCATGGAAGTACTCACCCGACCATGTGATGCGCTGGGCGTAATAGACCTCGAGTCGATAGGACTCGGGGCCGTCGTTGACGCCGTAGCTGGCGGAGTCCATCACGGTCTTGAAATCCTTCTGCATGATCAGTTTGGTGCCGGTCATCGTCTCATAGCCGGGTTTGCCGGTGCTGACGGCCAGCACCTTGACAACCTCGCCGTTGCGCAGGCAGGTGGTGGTGTGGGCATCGATATTGGTCTGGAGGACCCGCAAATCCCCGAAGCGATATTCCCCCACGGCGTCGTTGGCGATCCAGGTGTCGTCCCCCGGCTGCCCGGCGGCCTTGACCTCCACATGGGCGGTGCTGCCCGGCCGCCAGTATTCCTTGGGACGCCACCATAAGGTGTTGCTGTCGAACCAGCCCCACGCGCCTTCTTGCTCCGGGGATGTGGTGATCGATGCGGTGCGCTCGATGGCCGCGCGCTGATCCTCCCGGATCGGCAGATCGAATCGGACCCAGATCGGCATGCCGTTACCGATCTCTTCGCCGGCGAACCGGCAGTCTACTTCCACAACCGTGCCCGGGTTGACGGTGGTGGCCTCCGCCGTGCTGACATGCGGCTGCTTGTTGCCGTCATGCACCGTGACCTCGATGCGATAAGTGGAGTTCAGGTGGAGTGCTCCCCGGTCGGGTCGCCACTGGTTACCCTCTACCTTGCCCGGATACCGCTCGCCGGTGGCCTGGTTGGTCACCTTGACCTCGGCGATCGTGCCGTGCTCGACGCCGATGTCCAGCGGTTCGTTGGGCCACATGCTGGTCAAGCCGTGGGCGGTGCCGATGGTGGCCACCGGGGTAGCGGTCGGGCCGGTAGCCGCACCGGTGGCGGCAGGTTTGGCACTGCCAGATGCCGTCGGCGAGGATCCCGCCGGAGCCTCGCCAGGGGCATCGGCGCAGCCGGCCAGGGTTAGACCCGCGGCACCCGCCAGGACCGCTCGGCGGGTCAATGAAAGCTCGCCAGATGTCATGGCACCTCCCGATTCATCGCTCATTCTAGGGGACCGGTGAGCGGTGTCCAGATACTGCGATCCATTAGACGCAAAGCGTTAACCCAGCGTATGAAAAGGTCGGGGCGCCGGGTCGGCACCGGGGTTTCCGGCTCTCGTCGATTCAGGGTAGGAGCCAGTTACGGATCGGTGGGATCAGCCGTAGCAGCCAGACCAGCAGCAGCGAGACACCCCAGGCGACGATGGCGGCCGGGATCACCTGCCAGGAGTTGGCGATCGGCCAGCGCGAGGTGACCAACTGGATGAGCATCAAATGCACCAGGTAAATGCCGAAGGTCAGGCCGGCTAGCCATTTGAGCGTCCCGGTGAACCAGGCCGGCCACCGCTGCCAGTTCAGGTGGCGTACCGCGCTGAACGCCGCGCTGGCGAACATGACCGTGCCCGGGCTCAGATAGTCGGTGAACAGCCGGGCATGCGGCGAGCCCGCCAGCCCGAGAAAGCCGCCCACCAGGATGAACAGGGCCAGCCCCACCACACCCAGGCAGGCCAGCAGCCAGCGGTGCAGCCGGCTGAACTCGAAATTTGCCAATGCATAGCCGAGCAGGACGTAGCCGAGGTAGCCGGCCCCGAAAGGGATGGTGAAGTTGGGAAGAAAGGCCGGGAGGAATTGGCGGATCAGCGGCACCGCGACGCTGGCGGCCAGGGCCACCGCGATCAGGTATCCGCAAACCCGCTGCCGGGACCAGCCCAGCCGTTTAGCGCCCGCCACCGCCAGCGATACCACCGGAAGCACCAGGTAGATGCCCAGCGCCGCTTCCAGATACCACAGGGTGCCAGCCACCGACGAGCCGGCAACCAGGGTGATCGCGATACGCTGTGGCCCCATATCGGCCACCCAGCCCATGCGCCACCGGAAGAGCAGATATAACTGCCCCCAGATCAGATAGGGCACCAGCACCCGGTTCAGGCGTTTACGGAAGAACGTACCGATCGATTCGCGTTCGCTGAACTCCACCAGAGTCGCCCCGCTGTTCATGAAGAACAGCGGCACCGCCGCCACGCCGATGCCGGACAGGATGTTCTCCAGCCACCAGCCGGGGGTGGGCCGGGGATCGAAGAAGACGATTCGCACATGCAGGAAGACCACAAACCAGATAGCGACCGTGTTGATCAGGTCCAGATAGGCCAGCCGCTGCCGGGGTGCCGGCCGGGCGGCTTCGGCTGGTTGGGTCACGGACTCCTCCATATCGCGGTGGCTGCTGACAGCAGTCCCCATCCTGCCAGTGAACCCGGGCTACGGTTGGGCGTTGTCGGCAAGTGGTCTTCGGCGGGGTTGAGCCGGCGGTCGCCGGCTGATTGGATGATGCCCATGGCATCGCGTGCGGTTGAGGTCCGGGTGCATGGCCGGGTGCAGGGCGTGGGTTTCAGGTTCAGCGCCGCCCACCAGGCCACCTCCCTCGGCCTGCGGGGCTGGACGCGGAACCGGCGCGACGGCACGGTCGAGGTGTGGGCCGAAGGCGACCCTCGCGACGTCCAGGCTTTCCTGACCTGGCTGGCCGAAGGCCCCGCATATGGTTGGGTGGCTCGGCTCGATGTCCAGGAACGCCCGTCGGCGGGCTGGCCGGACTTCCGCATCACCGGATGAGATGCCGTGCCGGCTGCCGCGCCGGGGCGGCAACGGTCCCGATCCGGATGCGCAGATCCCGGCGGTGGCTCGGTCGGTTATCGCGAAGGCTCAGCCGCACCCGGTGATGCGGTACAGCCGGGCCCGGCCCTGCTCGTCCAGCAACTCGAACCCGGCCGCCCGCTGCAATTGCTCGAAACCCCGGTAGGGATGGCGCTGCCCATGCACCTCCAGGGTGCCGAAATCGAGCACGTACTCCACGTTCAGCCCGGCCAGCACCGGGCAGACCTCCGGGTCGCTGGCAAGCTCGTCCAGGTGTTGATTGATCAGTTCGATCTCGGGGGTGATCGTGTAGAGCACGTGGGTGGTGGTGGTGCGCCGCCCGGTCAGGGCATAGGCCATCGACGAACCATTCCACGGGTTGGTGGCGATGACGGCGTCGGCCGGCACCCGCTCGGGCAGCCGGCGCAGCAGGGTGTACTCGTCGCCGGTCAACAGCGGGGTCTCGGCGGTGAGCCGATAGTTCTTGCCGATATCGGCCACCAGGCGGTTGGCGAACGGCCCCACCAGGGCACTGGCCGCGATCGATCCCGCCAGCCCGGCTGCCAGCAGCGGCCTGGCCCAGGCGCCGAGGTGGGCCGCCGCCCGGTCGCCGAGCGCGTTCAGGCAGGCATGCGCGCCCAGCACGGCTAGGGGCAGCGCGGTTACCGGCAGTTGGGCACCCAGCCGTGGCGGATCGTTGTACCAGATGCCCACCACCAGATCCCGGATCGGGCCGACCGGCCCGGAGGCGGCCATCAGCCACAGGAAGACCAGGAACAGATGGGCCACCAGCAGCCAACGGTTTGTGCGCGTCCGCAGGACGGCATAGCCACCGGCCAGCACCAGGGGGGCCAGCAGCAGGTTGATCGACAGGCCCACCGGGGCGACCAGTAGTGCCTCGCCGACGCCCTCGGGGAAGGTCCGGTCGGGCAACCAGATGGCGGCGTCCGCGGGTGGCCGGACGCGCAGCCAGGCGATCGCGGCCACCGCCAGCGCGCCGGCGAGGACGGCAAGCCGCCAGGGCCACGCCGGCCGGCCCGCCGGCACGCAGGATGCCCCCGGCCAGGCGATGGCGCGCAGCGTCCAGGCGGCCAGCAATACCATCATCAAGCCCACCAGCATCATCGCGATATTGGGATGGGTCAGCGCGACACCGGCCGTGACCAGGCCGAGGACCCCGCCGGCGAGGCGGGGTTCGGCTCGCTCGCCCGATGCCAGCCCGGCAAACTGCACCGCGAAGGCCAGTGCCGCCGGCGCGAGGCTGAGCGCCAGCCAGTTCGGATACAGCACCCCGAAACCGATCAGCAGGAATGGGTGGGCCCCGAACGCCGCCGTCAGCGCGCCGGCGGTGAGCAGCGTCCCGGGTTGGGCGGGCAGCAGGGTGCGGATGAGCAGCAGGCAGCCAGCCGGCCAGACCAGGGCACCGGCCACCAGGATCATGGCGTTGGTGCCGGCCACCGGGTCGGCGCGTCCGGCGATCTGCAATGCCAGGGAGATCACGTCATGCCAGGCCACCGGATAGTAGTTGAACCGTGCCCCGCCGCTGGTCATGGCGAATTGCAGGCTGCTGGCGTTGCCGGTGTCCAGAATCCAGCGGACCGCGTTGAGATGGAAGATGTTGTCGAAGGTCTGCGAGAACGCGTCTGGTCGGGCGATGATCCGGGTGTTCAGCCAGAGCGAGGATCCCGCAGCCACCGCGGCCGCGGCCACGGTCCAGCGCGCCAGCCGCCGATCGCGTGGGATGGCCGCGCCGGTATCCGGCCCGGAATGGCCGGCCGGCCGGGTGCGGACGAGGCGGCGGCCCAGCCAGACCGCTGCGGTGCCGAGCGCCGTCACCCCGAGCACCGGCAGCGGCTGCCAGCCCCAGCCGAACAGGCCGGCGAGCATGGCGGCCAGGCTCACCAGCGCTACCGAGACCGGCGCGGCCGCGGCATACCAGGCGTGCGGTCGCAGCCGCAGCGGGGCCAGCAGGATCGCGCCCGGCAGGAATAGCACCGCGACGGTGGCCAGCACCGGCACCGTCAACGAGAACCACGCCATGGTCAGCCGATCATCCGCAGGCCGTCACCCGGTACAAGGCGGTACGGCCGATGACCGCCACCGATTCGAAGCCCGGGGTGAAGCGGTAGACCTCCAGGCCGCCGTAGTCTTCCCGGTACTCGTAGTCGCCGATCATCCGGGGTGCCATCTGCAGGAAATAGCCGATGCGCCGGTCCCTGATCAGCTCGCACACCCGCTGGTCGGTGCTGGCCTGGTTGAAGTGCAGGTTCAGGTACTCCTGGTCGGGGGTGAGGCGCTGGAACATGTAGTAGTTGAGCACCTGGCGGTCGGCTAGGGCGTAGATCAGTCCCGAACCGTTCAGCGGGTTGTTGGCGATCACCGCGTCCGGTTCGACCAGCTCGGGCAGCTTGGCCAGCATCCGCTGCTCGTCGGCGGAGATCATCACGTTTCCCGACCGGGCATAGGCGTAGGCCTTCTGCAGATCGCCGAACTGGTGGTTCAGTCCGCGGTTCGGCAGGGTACTTGCCGCCAGGACGATGCTCACCCCGAGAGCCACCCAGAAGCCGCGCCGGCGTGCGCGGCCGGCCCATTGCGGGTGATTCCGGCGCACCCAGCAGCGCAGCGCACGCCACAGTTCGTCGATGGCGAGCCCGGCAAACACCACCAGCAGGATACCCAGCGCGGATCCGGTGCGGCGGGTGTCGTTGAAGAAGACCCCGGTGATCATGTTGCGTAGCCGCCCGGCGCCGAACGCGGACGAGACCAGGTATAGCCCGGCGATCACGAGATGGCAGCCGATCACCCACAGCAGCCGGCGGCGGCGCCGGACCACCACGACCACGCCGGCGATGAACAGGAAGGTGCCGGTCCATACCGCCTGCTTGCCCATCGTGGTGCCAACCGCGATCTCCCCGATGCTCTGGGCGATGGATTCGAAAGCCGGCCAGGGTGCCACTTCCAGGCCCGGGGCTAAAACCTCCCAGGCCACCGCGAGTAGGCCGGTAGCCGCGAGCACCCCACCGATCCACAGCCAGCGAGGCAGCAGCCGCAATCGCTGGGTGGGTTCGGGACGGCGGTACATCAACCAGGCCGACCAGCCCAGGGCGGGCAGGCTGGCCGCGGCCACCAGCATAGTGGCGTTCGGATGCGCCGAGGCGGTGCCCAGCAGCGCCAGCAACCCCACCACCAGCGCCTGCCAGGCCCCCAGCTGGATTCGTTCGCCGACCTGCGCCAGTTGCACCATGGCGGCCATCGCGGCCGGCGCCAGCGCCAGCCCGAACAGGTTGGCGTACAGGCCGCCGCCCTCCAGGGTCATGTGCGGGAAGGACATGAAGCTCAGGGCTAGGGGCCCCAGGGCCATGCGGGCGAGGGCGGTCGGCCGCAGCACCGATTCCAGCAGCGCCGACAGGCTCAGCGGCCAGGCCACGAAGATGGTCACCAGGAAGCAGGCGTACACGGTGCCGGTCAATTCGCCGCCGGCCAACTGCAAGGTCAGGGCGTTGAACTGGTGCCAGCCCAGGGGATAGCCATCGGAGTTGACCATCCAGCCCAGTGCCGGCGAGGCGGCCTGGCCGGTGTTGGCTATCCAACGCACCGCGTTGAGATGGAATGCGTTGTCGAATCGTTGCAGGAAGTTGTCGGGGGCGTTGAGGGCACCCAGGTAGCGGGGCACCATGGCGCAGGCCATCACGCCGATCCCGATCAGATACTGCCCGAGCGCAAGAGCCGAAACCCGCCAAGGCTGGGGGCGGTGCCGGTACAGCAGCCGCAATTCGGTCAGCCCCAGCCGCCCGGCCAGCCAGAACAGTCCGGCTATCAGTGCGCCCAGCAGCAGCGCGGTGCCCAGCACCCAACCGAGCTGCCAGCGCTGACCGGCGAACCAGGCCAGCCAGGCCGAGCTGGTGATGGTCAGCGCCGAGAACACCGGGGCCATCGCGGCCGCGAGCTGGAGCGGCAGCCGCAGGCAGCGCCCGATCAGCGCACCGGGTGCGATCAGCAAGGCCAGCCCCACCCCGGCCGCCGGCAGTATCTGCGCCCATGTCGTCAGCATCGCCCGCGTCCGCCGCCTTTCCCCGCCCTCCGGCCAACCCCCGGCCTGCCCGGCGGGTGCGCGATTAGTCTAGCCGTTCGTCGCCGATCGTCCTCGATGGCGCCGTAGTGACTTGTCAGCATGCCAAGGCCGGGGCCGGGCGGCCCGCCGGAACCCGCGGGTGGTGACGAACGGGGGCGACGGGCCGGTAAGCTGAGGTGGCCCCAACCGGCCCAGAGACGCAAGCGGTGCCCGGCACCGGCTAGGAATGGATTTCGCGATGACTGTTGACGTGCTGTTCCCGTACTACGGGGATGTCGAGTTGATGAAGCTTGCGGTGCGCAGCGTGCTGAACCAGGAGTACACCGATTTCCGTCTGGTGGTGGTCGATGACGGCTACCCCGACGACTCGATTCCCGGGTGGTTCGAGGCCCTGGGCGATGACCGGGTGAGCTATGAGCGCAACGATCGGAACCTGGGCGCCAACGGCAACTACCGCAAATGCCTGGGCAAGGTGACCAATGACCTGGTGGTGGTCATGGGGGCCGACGATGTCATGCTGCCCAACTATCTCGGCTGGCTGGTGGATCGCGCCGCCCGGTACCCGCGCGCCGACATCTTCCAGCCGGGGGTGTTCGTGATCGACGAGCGCGGGGCACCGTCCAATACGCTGGTCGAGCGGGTCAAGGCCTGCTATCGGCCCAAGGGCCGGGGGGTGCGGCTGCTCGCCGGCCAGGAGACCGCGGTTTCGCTGCTGCGCGGCGACTGGCTGTATTTTCCCTCCTTGGGGTGGCGGGCCGAGGCGATGCTGCGGCATAGCTTCCGTCCCGAATACAACGTGGTGCAGGACTTGGCTTTGGTACTCGACATCGTCATGACCGGCGGTGCGCTGCTGCTGGACGATGTGGCTGCCTTCCAGTATCGCCGGCATTCGGGTTCGGATTCGTCTTGGCGGGCGTTGGAGGGGACGAGGTTTGGCGAGGAACGCGCCTTCTTCCAGCAGATGGCCGGGGAGATGGCCGCGCTGGGCTGGCAGCGGGCGGCGCGGGTGGCCCGCCTGCACGTCTCCAGCCGCCTGCATGCCGCGGCCCTGCTGCCGAAGGCGGCTGCCCGGCGCAATTGGGCCGGGGTGAGGAATCTCGGCAGCCATCTGGTGAAGTGAGCGCGGGGCGCGCGCGGCGTCGGAGCGCGGATTGAACCGGTTGGGGGACTGGCTGTTCGCTCTGGCCGCGGTGCTGTTGGCGGCCTGCTATGGCGTGGTCTATTGGCGGGCGGCGTTGTCGCCGCTGGAGTTCGACGAGGCCTACAACCTTCAGGTGGTTGCCTCGCTGGCTAGGGGTTGGGGCTATGCCAGTTTCGGGGCGATGCAGGGCACCGAGGGTTTCCTGTTCGATCCGTATATTTCGACCGGGCCGGTGGTCGTGTTGCCCGGGGTGCTGCCCTGGCTGGCCGGTGGGGGCTATTCGTGGCTGGTGCGGGTCGTGCCGCTCGGCTATTTCACGCTGCTGCTGGGGGTGTTGTTCGGTTTCACCCGCCAGTTCTGGGGGCGCTGGACGGGCCTGGCGGTGACGGCGACTCCGTTGTTGCTGAATGTGGGCCAGCCCGATCTGATCACCAGCGGCTTGGTGCCGGGCCGGTTCATCGGTGAGTTCGCCGCCCTGGGCCTGCTGTTGGCCGCGGCCTGGGCGGCGGCCAATTCGCGTATCGCGCTGGCCGGGCTGCTGGCCGGCCTGAGCTGCCAGGCGAAATCGGTATTCGTGCTTGGCGGGGCGATCCTGCTGGTCGCCTGGTGGGTGGCCGATTGGCTCGGCTGCCGGCGGCCGGATTGGTGGGCCGGGGTGCGGGGCGCCGGGGCCGCGATCGCCCCCACCTTGGCCTTCGAGTGCTACCGGTTGATCGGTCTCGGGTCTTGGCGGGCCTATCGCGAGAACCTCGACCTATTGGGCCGGTTCCTGGCGAGCCAGCGTAATCCGCCCCAGTTCCGTCCCGAGCGGCTGGGTGCGCTGGCCGAACTGTTCACCACCCCGGGCATGCTCGTCCTGGTCGGTGCCCTGCTGATCGGGGTGCTGGCCGCGTTGTGGCCGCCGCCGGTGCGCACCGGCGCGCGTCGTGCCCGCAGGGCGGGCGGGTCGGCTGCGGTCTGCGGCCACGATCGTGCCCGTATGGCCGTGGTCTGCTGGGCGGGCCTGCTGGGTTTCGGTTTCGTCCTGCTGTATCTGTGGATCTGGCAGGCCAGTCAGGGTTCTCACCGGCAGGCGCTGCCCTTCTTGCTGATCGCCTACCCGTTGGCGGTGCTGGTGGCCTGCGTGGTCGCCGAGCGGGCCTGGCCGCACCTGGCCGGCCGGTTGAAGCCGCTGATTGTAGTGCTCGTGCTGCTGGCCGGGCTCGCCCAGGGGTTGCGGGCCTGGCAGTACCGGGGGGCCGAGCAGGCCTTGACCGAGCAGCAGCAGGCCGCGCGGGTGGTTGAGCGTTCCGGCACCGAGTCGTTGGCCATCTACCGGGGCTGGTTCCAGTTGCCCGAGTATCAGCTGCTCACCGGGATCCCGCATGACCGTACTCCCGGGGTGGCCGGGCCGCGCGTTGATGTCTACACCGATCTGATGGCGCTGGTGATCCTGGCGGATGAGGGCCACGATGCCCGCAGTTTCCTGCCGCGCTGCCGGGGGCGCCGGGTGCTGTTCCAGTCGGCCACCGTGGTGGTTTGCGAGCGGGCCTGAATCCGGCTGGTCGTGGCGGATGCCGGCCGTCTGGCGGCTCCGGCAGGCCGGCCGGTATGAAGTTATCCACAATCTTGTCGGTGGCCTGGGTCGTTGTCGTTTTCGCTTGTTAGGTTTGCATTGTCGGTGTGGTCATTGTCAGGAGGTGGTTGTGTTGTTGACGGTTGGTGTTGTGCAGTCGGGTCGTCCAGAGGCCTGGTTGGGCCTGGAGGAGTCGCTGGCGCATCTGTCGCGGGATATGAACGAGGCCGCTCTGGGTTTGCACGATCGCGGTAGCGGTGCGCTGGCCGATAGCTGGGCCGATGCGGTGGGTGAGTTGGCTGGGGCGGAGTTCAAGGCGCTGGCTGCTGGCTATGAGATCGTTGCCATCCAGTTGCGGGCGGTGTGTTCGGTGTTGTCCGGGTTGGGGGTGACGCTGACCGGTTGCCAGCGGGAGGTCGCCGATTGGGTGACCGCGTGTTCCTTGAAGGGCTGCACCTGGAGCGATGATGGCGGGGTCACGCCCCCACTC
Organism: uncultured Propionibacterium sp.; assembly: GCA_938036835.1. Classification (GTDB taxonomy): domain Bacteria; phylum Actinomycetota; class Actinomycetes; order Propionibacteriales; family Propionibacteriaceae; genus Brooklawnia. Next base: position 1,864 of record CALHWB010000001.1, on the reverse strand, counting down.
GACGCGCCGGTGGGGTTGATCGACTGGGCGGCCGCCGCCCAGCAGGCCCTGCGGGATTGCCTGCGGCGGGCCACCGAGGCCGACGAGCAGGCCGCAGCGGTCCTGACGGATTGGCGGCTGACCAGTCTAGACACCAATGGGGACGGCAGGGTAGAACCAAATAGAGATCTCGATACCCATCTGGAGGAGACGTTATCGTTGGGTGTGGGCGGTGGCATTGAGGCGTTGCGGGCCGGGGTGCCGGTCGATGGCTCGCCGGCCGAACAGCGGCGGTGGTGGGATGGATTGTCCGAGGCCGAGCGAGGGCTGTACCTGCGGGGGCTGCCGCTGGAACTGGCCGGGATGGCCGGGTTGCCGGGGGCGGTGCGGGCGCAGCTGAGGCGGGCCGATCTGGGCTATGACCGGTTGAGGATGCTCGAATACGCGAACGAACATTGGGACGATAAGAGCATCGACTGGACCGGCAACCCCAACGACGGTCGGGAGATCAACAATTGCACCAACTTCGTGTCCAGGTCGTTGGAGGCCGGCGGGCTGCCGCCCAAGGGGCTGACCCCATGGTCGGCGGATTCCTGGGGCCATCTGCCCTGGGCCCACAGGTGGCGGCACCCGGGCGCCTATTCGGATTCGTGGGGTGGCGCCGATCAGCAGCATGACCTGTTCACCCACTCGGGTTCCCCGACGGTTGGGGTGGCCGGGGCCCAACCCGGCGATGTGATCTATTGGATGCATACCACCGACGGGAATGGCCACGCGATCGGCGAGGAGCATCACGCTGCCGTGGTCACCCGGGTGTTGCCCAATGGGGACATCCTATACACCCAGCATTCCGATTCGGCGGTGGATCTGTCCCTGGATGGGCGGCTGGCGGTCGGCAACCATGGCGGGGATCAAGACATCCAGATCGTACGCGTGCAACGTACCTGGTAGCACAGAACGGATACCACTATGACGATTGACATGAACTGGGCCGAGGTTTCCAAGGTGGCCGATTCGACCAGGGAACTGACCTTCGAGGCCGTCAAGCGAATCAATACCGCCCTCAGCGACTGCGCAACCACGTCCGCCGCCAACCCCGGGTTTGCCAGCGCCTCGGCCCTGAACGCCTGCCAGCAGGGCTGGGCCGACGAGCTGGCCGATATCACCCGGCGCACCATGATCGCCGCCGACGCCCTCGACGATTCGGCCCTGACCATTCAACAGGCCGAAGAACAAAACACCCGCGCCGCCAATGCCCTCTTGGGGTTGCTGTCATGAGACGTCCCGGTATTGTGCGGCGCCTTACTGCCGTGTTGGCCGGTTTTGTGGTGTTGTTGGCTGGTTGTGCTGCTCGTGTTGAGCCGCCGCCGGTGGATGCTTTGCCGTTGGAGGTGTTCGAGACCTATGTTAGGGCGATTCAGGCCAACGATGAGCGGGCCGGTCGGGCCATGAGCGGCGACTGCTGGTTTAGGGTAGCGGAATGGTTCGGGCCCGGAGGCGTCATCGACCATTACGAAATCTCGGCAGACTCACTTAACAGGGCAGCTCCACTGCCAACCCAGATGAGTGAGTATATCTATTTCAAGTATTGGACTAAATCGGGCAAGCTTCATACTCAGATGGCGGCGAGATTGGAACGCGATGATGAGCACTCGCCTTGGCGAGTATGCAAAATCTTCTATAGATATCAGCCTTGATACTTTCCTGAGATATCAGTGGTATGTATAGGGAAGTATTGCGTCGGCACTGTCAATGCTCTGTTAGGGTGTGTTGTCATGAGACGTCCCGGTATCGTGCGGCGCCTTACTGCCGTGTTGGCTGGTTTTGTGGTGTTGGCTGGTTGTGCTGCTCGTGTTGAGCCGGCGCCGGGGGATGCTTTGCCGTT